>JASEIR010000036.1 GCA_030017355.1 Actinomycetota bacterium | reverse complement strand
TAAGCACTTAAGAGCTATATATCAATTTTTAATTTTGAATTGCAATTTTGCATTTTGCATTTTTAATTTTGAATTATCTTTTAAGGATTGATAGCAGCGTGAAGAAAAAAATAGGCGTTGGAATTATTGGCTATGGGACGGTAGGCTCGGGTGTTTACTATATTCTAACTACTAAAGCGCATAAGTTATCAATGTTGGCTGGAGTCGATATAGAGGTTATTCGGGTAGCGGAGAAGCGCCCTGAGCTTTTCAAGGGAGAAGTTCCGGCCAAGCTTACTACCACTGATGCATATGAAGTCATTAATCACCCAGATATCGACGTTGTAGTTGAGGTTATAGGGGGCATAGAGCCTGCTTACTCGTTTATAAAAAAAGCACTTGAGAATAAAAAGCATGTGGTTACAGCTAACAAAGCTTTGATGGCAAGTCGCGGAGGCGCTCTTCTTGCGCTAGCACAAAGCCAAGGCGTTGATCTTTATTTCGAAGCTAGCGTAGGTGGCGGAATACCGATTATAAGGCCGCTGAAGCATTGCCTGGCTGGAAATACGATCCGCCGAGTAATGGGCATAGTCAATGGGACAACCAATTATATACTCACCAAAATGGCTGACGAGAATACATCGTTTGAAAGTGCTCTTAAAGAAGCTCAAGCCAATGGTTTTGCTGAAGCCGATCCCACTGCTGATATTGAAGGCCATGATGCAGCAGCTAAAATTGCCATACTTGCTTCTATAGCGTTTAACAGCAGGGTTACTGTAGATCAAGTTTATACCGAAGGTATAACGAGCATTGCCTATGAGGATATTGCATATGCAAAGGAGATGGGCTATGCTATTAAGCTTCTTGCGCTGGCAAAGGAAGATGAAGGCGGCATGGATGTAAGAGTACATCCAGCCATGATACCAGCTAAGCATCCGCTAGCATCAGTTTCTGGCGTGATGAATGCTATCTTTGTTGAGGGAGATGCGGTTGGTGAGGTTATGTTTTATGGGCCGGGCGCGGGTAAGCTGCCTGCTGCAAGCGCCATAGTTGGTGATGTTTTCGAAGTAGCGCAGAATATAAGCCATAATAAAATAGGGAGCATGGCTTGCGGATGTTTTGAGAATAAGAAATTAAAGACAATAGATAATACCGAATCGCGATATTACCTAAGGCTAGAAGCGGTTGATAAGCCGGGTGTTCTTGCAAAAATAGCTAAGGTGTTTGGTGATAGAAATGTAAGCTTGGAAAGCGTTATACAGAAAAATACTTCAAGCAATTATGCTGAGCTTGTTTTTGGCACGCACATGGTAAGGGATAAGAATTTACGTGAAGCCCTTAAGACAATCGAGAAGCTCGATGTGGTAACAAAAGTTTGCAATGTTCTAAGAGTGGAAGGTTAAAAGAGTGAAAGGTTGAAGATGAGTTGGCAAGGATTGATTAAAAAATATTTTGACTATCTGCCTGTAAGCAGTGATACTCCCATCTGTACTCTTCTTGAAGGAAATACGCCGCTCATTCCGTCTATCAAAATTGGTCCTGATTTAGGTCTTGAGCTCTTTTTTAAATACGAGGGATTAAACCCAACAGGATCGTTTAAAGACAGAGGTATGACGGTTGCGATAAGCAAAGCGTTGGAGGATGGTTCAAGAGCGGTAATTTGCGCATCGACTGGAAATACAAGTGCCTCTGCTGCGGCATATGCAGCGAGAGCTGGAATTAGGTGCGTTGTGCTAATACCCGAGGGCAAGATTGCACTTGGTAAGCTCTCTCAAGCTCTTATGCATGGCGCTGTTGTAGTGGCAGTTCGCGGCAATTTTGATACAGCTCTTAAGATAGTAAGAGAGCTAGCAGAAGCCTACCCGATAACTTTGGTTAATTCACTCAACCCATTTCGGCTTGAAGGCCAAAAGACAGCAGCGTTTGAGGTCTGTGACGTTCTTGGAGGTGCACCTGATTACCTGGCAATTCCAGTTGGGAATGCAGGGAATATCACCGCATATTGGAAAGGGTTTAAGGAATATGTAAACGTTGGCAAGATTAGTACCTTGCCGAAGATGATAGGATTCCAAGCTGCTGGTGCCGCACCGATAGTTTTAGGTTATCCAGTGGAGATGCCTGAGACAATTGCCACTGCTATCCGAATAGGAAATCCAGCTAGGTGGAAAGAGGCAGAAGCAGCCGCGCAGGAATCAGGTGGCTTTATTGATATGGTAACTGATGAGGAAATACTTGATTCATACAAGCTTTTAGCTGCGGAAGAGGGGATTTTTGCCGAGCCAGCTTCGGCTGCTTCGGTGGCTGGATTAAGAAAAATGGTGAGGCTTGGTCGTGTTCCCAAAGGCATCCGTGCAGTCTGTGTTCTTACAGGGCATGGTCTAAAAGATCCAGATACAGCTATAAAAACAGGCGGAAAGCTAATTGAAACAGAGGCAACTCTCTCGGCAGTTGAGGAAGTAATTTTTGGATAACGTGAAGGTATAACGTTGATAAGGGTAATTGTTCCTGCAACAACAGCAAATTTAGGGCCAGGCTTTGATGTCTTAGGATTGGCCATCAATCTGTATAACGAATTTTGGTTTGAGGAATTGGAATCTGGCCTTAAGATTGAAATTTTAGATGGTGGCAACGATAAACTCCCACTGGGCGAAGAGAATCTTGCCTTTATATCTGCAAAGCGACTTTTTGATAAAGTTAATTACCGATATAAAGGCCTTAGAATAACCATTAAAAACGATATTCCAACAGGCTGCGGCCTTGGCAGTAGTTCTACAGCAATCGTTGGAGGGCTTTTAGCAGCAAATAAGATTGCAAGTGCAAATCTAAGCAAAAATGAGTTGTTTCAGTTAGCAGCTGAAATAGAGGGACATCCCGATAATGTCGGCCCTGCCATGTTTGGTGGTTTTACTATCTGTTATTCAGCTGGTCCAAGCTACAGGGCTGTTTCATATAAGCCAGCAAGCAATTTAAAACCAGTTCTTCTTATCCCCGATACAGGTCTAGAGACAAGAAAAGCTAGGAGCGTGTTGCCAAGAGATGTTCCCATGAACAACGCAGTTTTTAACATTGGCCGCTCAAGCCTTCTAGTTTCTGCTTTACTGTTAGGGGATGCTGGGCTTTTATCAGAGGCTATGAAAGATAGGCTGCACCAGCCATACAGGGCGTCTTTAATCCCAGGGCTGATGGAGATGATCCAAAGGATTGAGGAGGCCACTGGTGCTGGTGTTGCCCTAAGCGGTGCCGGACCGAGTCTTCTTTGTATTATCGATAAGTCTAGTGAGAAGGTATTCCTTAATGAAATTAAAGATATACTTAGCAGTTTGGGCGCAAATTATAGAGTTCAGCCAGTAGATTTTGATCTAGAGGGCGCAAGAATTTGAATTATTCTAGCGTATTGAGTGGTTGACCAAGCAGCAAGTTGGGGTAAAATATAACTTGAATTATAGAAAGAGCATCGCCCAATACAAACAACTATTTTGGTCACACATATCTTTTCCCGAAAGGCAAATTAACTTTAGGAGCCAGGATGTCGTTTGCAGAAAGGTCACTCCTCTCTTTAATAAAAAGAATACTGCTCTCAACTTTATTGGCCTTATTTGCAGCGCTTATTCTCTGGGTTTTAGAGAGGATATTTAAGGCAAAAGAGGGATAACGAAAGCTTTTTTCGTGTATTTACCTCTAATGTTGTCTTCACTTGAAAATCCGGTATCTATAGCTGGAAGGTGCTAGGTATATAACTCAAGTATAATTTAGCAAGAAGGATGGTTGTATGGCAGCCGATACCTTGATCACTATTGCGCATATCTCCGACTTACATGTTGGCTCGCAGTATTTTATCCCAAATTTGATGAGCAGAACGATACAGGAACTAAATGAGCTAAAGCCCGATATTGTGATTTGTACTGGTGATTTAACAAATGAAGGTTTCAGGCAGGAATATACGACCGCACAGACCTTTTTTACAATGCTTGAGTGCAGCCGCCGTCTTTTTGTCCCAGGAAACCACGATTCAAGAAATGTGGGATATATACATTTCGAGGAGCTCTTTGGGCAGAGAGATAAAATTGTGACTTTTGATCGTATTTTAGTTGTTGGAGCTGATTCAAGCGAGCCAGACCTTGATAATGGTCGAATTGGAAGAGAAAGATATGGCTGGTTAATGGAGGCTTTTGATGATGATAAATCCTTCAAAATTCTTGCGCTTCATCATCATTTGCTTCCAGTGCCAGGTACTGGGCGAGAAAGAAGCATGATTTATGATGCAGGTGATCTTTTGGAGGTCCTCATCCAATGCGGCGTCGATTTGGTTCTTTGTGGACATAAACACGTCCCCTATGTCTGGCGTTTGGAGAATCTTGTGGTAGTTAACGCTGGTACTGCAAGCACTCTAAGGCTAAGAGGCCATACCAAACCGTGCTATAACATTATAACGATAGGTGTTGATGGTAAGGTGCAGATTTTTAGAAAGTATCCATTTAGCTCACGCGAGCTTATTGCTGAATTTTCAAACGAAGAGCGTAAATACTGCAAATGGGAGAGAATTGAGGCCGACTCGGTAACTGGGGGTGGCCTGCTATAGCACAGGTTTTAGTGTTGATCGATGGCGAGCACTACCCCGCGGTAATCAAATCAGCGCTTGACGTTTTAGAAAGGCAATACAACTACCATGTAGCAGGGGCGGTGTTTATAGGCGGGATCGAAAAGATATCTGGAACAGATAGTTTTGCCGAACTGGGTTGCCCAATTATTAGGGAACCCGACCCGCTTAAAGGCATAATGGCAGCTATCGATCAATTCAATCCAGAAATGGTAGTTGATTTAAGTGATGAGCCTGTTGTTGGATATGAAAAAAGGCTCTTCTTTGCAAGCCATGTTCTAACAAGAGGGTTGCCATATATTGGCGCAGATTTCTGGTTCTATCCGCCCGCTTTTCAAGATGTGCTGGATAAGCCCTCGCTTGGTGTTATTGGAACTGGCAAGAGAGTTGGAAAAACAGCAGTATCAGGTTATATATGTCGTTACTTAGATGAGGCTGGCTTCAAGCCTGGTGTTGTTGCTATGGGGCGGGGTGGGCCTCCGGCACCAGAGATGATTGCAGGTAGTGAGATTGACATAACACCTGAATATCTTTTGGACTTGGCTAGGGCTGGAAAGCATGCAGCTTCTGACTATTTAGAAGATGCCTTGACAAGCAGAATTACAACCATTGGTTGTTGGCGTTGCGGCGGGGGGCTTGCAGGCCAGCCATTTATTTCAAACGTTGCTGCTGGTGCAAGGCTTGCCAACGAACTTGATATAGACTTTGTGGTTTTAGAGGGCTCTGGTTCGGCATTGCCACCAGTTAAAGTTGATGCATATGTCATAACAATTAATGCTGGGCAGCCAATTGACTATATCGGTGGCTATTTTGGCACATACAGGGTTTTATTGTCCGATCTAGCAATAGTTACAATGTGCGAGCCTCCGATAGCAGACAAAGGGAAAGTCTTGCAGGTTAACCAGGCAATAAAGAAAGTAAAGCCGGAGATTAAAATCGTAAATACAATTTTCAGACCAAAACCGCTAAAGTCGGTTTCCAGTAAGAAGGTTTTTCTAGCAACAACGGCACCGGCTTCAATGAAGGGCAAAATCGTTGGCTACCTAGAGCAGACATATGGCGCTGAAGTGGTAGCAACGAGCACTAACCTTTCAAACAGGAAGGTTTTGCGCAACGAAATCGAGGGTTCCAAGGGCAAGTTTAATGTGTTACTGACCGAGCTAAAAGCAGCTGCTGTTGATGTTGTGACAAGTATAGGGTTAGATCTTGGACTTGAAGTGATATATATGGATAATTTGCCACTCACTATTGGCGGCGATGGCGAACTTGATGACCTAATATGCTGGGTTGGCAATAGAGCTAAGGTAAATTTTGCAAGGCGGATGGGAAGTTGAATAACAACGACACAAATCGTCAACAAAACCAAATAGTAATCAGCGATGATAAACATGGTCTTCCTTACTCTAAAGGACTTATGGCTTCGGCCTTAATGGCTACTGGGCTGTCACCAAGCCGCTCTTACGAGATAGCCAGCACTATCGAGGGAATTCTTATTGACAAAGGGCGGCTTTCGATAAAGGTAGACGAGCTTAGAGAATTGGTTTACAATGTACTTCTTTCGCATGAAGGTAAAAGTTATGCGGATAAATATAAACGCTGGCAATTGCTCCTTGATATAGACCGGCCTATAATAATTTTAATTGGTGGCACCACGGGAGTTGGAAAATCGACAATAGCAACCGCAATCGCCAACCGCCTAGGAATAACTCACACCGTTGCTACTGATTCGCTGCGTGAGGTTTTGCGAGCAGTTCTCTCAAAGGAACTTGTTCCCCCACTTCATATGTCTTCGTACACAGCGTGGAAAGTCTTAAATCATCCATATGACAAAGACCCACTAATTGCTGGGTTCAGAGAGCAGGTCAAGATTGTCTCTGTCGGGATTAAAGCAGTTGTCGATAGAGCAATTAAAGAAGGTCAGAATATTGTGGTAGAGGGTATCCATATTGTTCCTGGTTTCGTGCATAGCTCGGTTTGCGAGAAAGCATTTGTTGTTCCAATGGTAATTACAGTCGACGACGAAGACCTTCACAGAAGCCACTTCTATATCAGAGAACTGCAAACAGAAGGCTCAAGACCTTTTGAAAGGTACCGTGAAAATTTTGATTCGATAAGAAAAATAGGAGAATATATAAAAAGTCTGGCACTGGATTACGATATACCAATCATACCAAGCCACAATTTGGATTTGACCATAACTGCAGTTATGGAGGAGATTTTAAACCAAGTCCTAGGCCCTGTTGAAGAAGCTGAAGAAAGCGCAATACCTACAGGCGAGCTTAAGTAGGTGAACGTGATTGACTTAGCGGGTAGCTGTTAAACTTTTAAAGCTGATTCAACATTACAAATCAAGGCTTAATTCATTATGGGAGGTGCGCATGAAATTATTTATCGATACCGCTAATATCGATCAAATAAAAGAAATGTACTCGCTTGGGATTATAAGCGGTGTCACAACAAATCCAACTCTATGTAGTAAAGAAGGGAAAGATTTTAAATCCTCGATAGCGGAGATTGCAGCTATTGTTGATGGCCCAATAAGCGCTGAAGCTATAAGCATGACAAGGGAGGGCATAATTCAGGAAGCTCGTGAGCTTGCCGCAATCGCTCCAAATATTGTTATAAAAATCCCGATGATGGAAGAAGGATTGGCAGCTACGAGTGTACTGAGCAAAGAAGGCATCAAGGTAAATATGACGTTAGTCTTTTCTGTAAATCAAGCATTGCTAGCAGCTCAAGTTGGTGCAGCGTATGTAAGTCCATTTGTTGGCAGGCTTGATGACATTGGTCACAGCGGTATAGAGATACTTGACAATATTGTGACAATCTATGATATTTATGACATTAAGACGGAAATTATCTCAGCCAGTATTAGAAATCCTCTCCATGTAGTTCAATCCGCATTGGCGGGCGCACATATAGCAACGGTTCCATATGATATTTTAAAAGCCATGGTCAAGCACCCGCTTACAGATATTGGGATCGAGAGATTCCTCAAGGATTGGAAAAAGCTTCAGGAGACCACATCGTCAATAAGGAAGTAAAAATCAGGAAAAATCCGCCCAACATCCAAGTTGTATGGAGATGGTGATTTTGTTGGTAAAGAAGGTGAAATATGGATAGAGCAGAGCTAGAAGCAAAAACTTTAGTAGAGCTTAGACCCATTGCATCAGCGCTGGGCATTAGCAGTGTTACTGGCTTGAGAAAAAGCGAGCTTGTTGAGGCCATTCTTAAAGCACAGGAAGCAAAGGGCGGAAATTCGGATACTCATACAGAGGAGGTCCAAGAGCCAGTTCGTCCTCCGGTGCAGGTTGAAGAAAGGCACGAGCCAAGGGTTGAAGTGCGCGAAGAGCATCGCGAGGAAAGGCTTTTGATCAAGAAAGGCATTCTAGATATCCTAACTGAAGGGTATGGGTTCCTTAGAACTCAGGGGTATCTCCCAAGCGAAGGTGATATTTATGTTTCGCTGTCGCAAATCAGGCGATTTAATCTGAGACGCGGTGATGAAGTTGAAGGTCAAGTGCGACCTCCTAAAGATACTGAAAAGTATAACGCCCTACTTAGAATTGAGCTTGTCAATAGGGTTGATCCTGAATCTGCCCGCAGCAGAGCTCAGTTTGAATCGCTGACACCTATATATCCAAATGAGAGATTTCGGCTTGAGACGCAGCCGACGGATATAACAGCGCGAATCATCGATCTTATTGCCCCAATTGGTAAAGGGCAGAGGGGTTTAATTGTATCTCCGCCAAAAGCTGGAAAAACCACGATTTTAAAACAGATCGCAAACGCAATAACCACAAATAATCCCGAAGTGTACATGATGGCACTTCTTGTAGATGAGCGCCCAGAGGAAGTTACTGATATGGAGCGTTCTATCAATGGAGAGGTGGTAAGCTCGACATTTGATCAGCCAGCCGATAATCATGTTGCAGTTGCCGAGCTTGTTCTTGAGAGGGCTAAAAGGCTGGTTGAGCACGGACGTGATGTCGTCATCATGCTTGATAGTATCACAAGGCTTGCTAGAGCGTATAACTTGACGACTCCGGCTAGCGGAAGAGTTCTTTCTGGTGGTGTTGACTCAACTGCCCTTTTCCCACCAAAGCGGTTCTTTGGTGCTGCAAGAAATATAGAGCATGGTGGAAGCCTAACTATTCTTGCTACAGCACTTGTTGAAACCGGCAGCCGTATGGACGAGGTTATTTTTGAAGAGTTCAAAGGAACAGGCAATATGGAACTTCATCTAGACAGGCGCCTTGCTGATAAGAGAATATTCCCAGCAATCGATATTGACAAATCGGGTACAAGGAAAGAAGAGCTTATCTTACCGTCCGATGAGGCACAGCTTATTTGGAAGCTTAGAAGGGTATTGCACGCTTTAGATCCTGGAGCAGCAGTTGAGCTACTCATCGACAAGATGAAGGAAACAAAGTCCAACCAAGAATTTCTAATGCAAATAGCAAAAACACGACCAAGCGAAAGCTATTAGTTAAACGTTGCTTATTTAACACTGCAGTGGAGAAAAGATTGCCAACCCTGATCTATTATGCTAACATTAATGCTGCTCAGGTAAAGGCAAGAGTTCACGGCAGGGGACTAACATGCTGTGAACTATTTTTTTGGAGGTGGAAGGTGTGAAGAAGGGCATTCATCCTGATTACGTTGTTACCAAAGTTGTATGCTCATGCGGTGAGACTTTTATGACTCGCTCAACCAAGCCAGAGCTAAGAGTTGAGCTTTGCTCAAAATGCCACCCATTTTATACTGGTAAACAGAAACTTGTTGACAGCGGAGGTAGAGTACAGCGCTTTCAGGAAAAATATGGCTTTGAGGTAGATGCATCAAGCACCGAAGTCAAAGAAGCTGAAGAGCTAGTAAAGTAAGGTGAAGCAAGCATGGCCAAACCATATTACGGTGGCCAAGCAGTTATAGAAGGCGTCATGATGAAAGGCCCTAAAAACTGGAGCCTTGCTGTTAGGTCGCCAAATGATGACATTGTGGCCATCGATGAGCCATTTAAATCGATTGCAGATCGATGGTCGATTTTTAAAAAACCCCTTTTTAGGGGTATTGTTGTTCTAATTGAGACACTGGTTCTTGGAATAAAAACAATAGTTCTTTCTGCTAATTTATCGTTAGGCGAAGAAGGAGAAACCATCTCTCATAAAGAGATGATTGCAACATTGGGTTTGGCCTTGGCTTTTGTAGTAGGTCTTTTTATGGTCCTCCCTTTTTATTTAACAAGGGCAGCAAGTAGCTTGATAGAGAATCGTATCTTATTTGCTTTCGTTGAAGGACTTTTTAGGATATCGATTTTTGTTATCTATATCGCTGTTATATCAAGGCT
Organism: Actinomycetota bacterium; assembly: GCA_030017355.1. Classification (GTDB taxonomy): domain Bacteria; phylum Actinomycetota; class Aquicultoria; order Aquicultorales; family Aquicultoraceae; genus JASEIR01. Next base: position 5,133 of record JASEIR010000036.1, on the reverse strand, counting down.
TAAGGACATTCAGCGTGTTTTCCAGTACCACGGTGCCGAGCATAAAACTATACATGCTTATGAGGCTGGTGAAGAACTAACTCCAGCAAATGCAGCCAAATACAGCACCCTACACATTAGATGCGGCACGGCTTTTATGTTGATAGTTATGGTTGTTGCCATATTCTGCTTTTCATTTCTTCCGACTACAAATGTTTTAGCTAGAATTACCGGCAAGATTCTCTTAATACCGCTAGTTGCTGGTATTTCTTATGAGGTAACACGAATTGCTGCCAAGTACAGCAATTTCTGGTTAATGAAAGTAGTTATGGCCCCCGGCCTTGCGCTTCAGAAATTGACAACCAAGGAGCCTGACGAGTCGCAGCTTGAGGTTGCAATTCATGCCCTAAAAAGGGTTCTAGAAACAGAAAGAGCCCAGACCCCTGACGTGTAGCTTCTGACACATAATTCCATTATAATTAATAAGGTTACAAAATAACTGGTGATCAAGATGCTAGATAGATTGCGTGATTATCTAAACAGGTACAATGAAATAATGGAGAGATTGAGTGACCCGGCTGTGATGAGCGACCAGAATAAATATCGTGAGCTTGCAAAGGCACATGCCGAGATGACACCTCTTGTCGTCCAAATTAGACGGCTTGAGGAGCTTGAAGAAGGGATTGCCGATGCCAATGAGCTGCTTAAGACCGAGAAAGATCATGAAATGCTAGAGTTCATTCGCTCCGAGCTGCGCGCAATGAATGATGAAAAGAGTAAGGTTGAAGAGGAAATAAAATTCTTGCTTGTTGCAAAAGATCCAAACGACGACAAGGACATAATTGTTGAAATCAGGGCAGGTGCTGGCGGTGAGGAAGCAAGCCTTTTTGCTGCTGACCTTTACAGAATGTATACCCGTTATGCTGAGTCGCATGGCTGGAAAACGCAGCTCTTAAGCTCAAGCCCATCCGATATGGGAGGCTTTAAAGAGGTGATCTTCGAGGTTAAAGGCAAGGGAGTCTATAGCAGGCTTAAATATGAATCGGGTGTTCACAGGGTACAGAGAATTCCCGTAACGGAGTCAGGTGGAAGGATTCACACCTCAACGGTTACGGTAGCCGTACTTCCTGAAGCCGAGGAAGTCGAGGTCGAGATTCGTCCAAATGATATAAAAGTGGATGTGTTTAGATCTAGCGGACCTGGCGGGCAGTCGGTTAACACTACTGACTCAGCGGTAAGAATAACACATCTGCCGACTGGTTTAGTTGTCTCATGCCAAGATGAAAAGAGTCAGCTGCAAAACAGAGAGCGTGCAATGACAATTTTAAGGGCAAGGCTTTACGAGAAACTCCTACAGGAGCAGCAAGAAGAACTTGCAGCCACCAGAAAGATGCAGGTTGGTACCGGGGATCGAAGTGAAAGAATTAGAACTTATAATTTCCCACAGGGAAGGGTTACCGATCACCGTATCAACTTTACGCTATATAACCTGCCTGCAATTCTCGAGGGTGAGATCGATGAGATTATAGATGCTTTGGCAGCTGCCGACCGAGCGGAAAAGCTGAAGCAGGTGGTTTAATGATTGCAGAAAGAACTTTTACAGTTTTCGAGATATTAAAATGGGCCACCCTAGAGCTTGAGGGTGGCTCAGTGTTAAGTCCAGATGTAGAAGCGGAAAGAATTGTTGGAGATACAGTTGGCCTGTCAAGGGCTGACCTTTACTTGAATAAAGAAAGGATTTTATGTGAGGCTGAGGTTAAACTTATTGAGGAGGCTGTTAAGGAGAGATTAACTGGACGGCCGCTTCAATATATTCTTGGATGCTCACAGTTTAGATATCTTGGTCTTGTGTGCCGAGAGGGGGTACTTATCCCTCGGCCTGAGACAGAGCTCTTAGTAGATGAGGCGTTGGCTGAGCTTAAGTCCCTAGGTGGTCCTAGAAATGTTTTAGATCTCGGGTGCGGAACAGGAGCTATAGCGCTTAGCATTGCTCATGAATATCCAAAAGCAAATGTTTACGCATCTGATGTCTCAAGCCAAGCGCTTGAGCTAACCAGGGAAAATGCTGTTTTAAACGGTCTTGCAGGCAAGATTCAGATTATAGAGTCTAGTTTGTTTGAGGCACTGGGAAACTTGGTGGGGCAGCTGGATATGATAATCTCAAACCCGCCGTATATTCCAAGCAATGAGCTAAAAAATCTACAGCGTGAGGTACAATTTGAACCAGCGCTGGCACTTGATGGTGGCAGGGACGGCTTAAAATTCTATCGTCTAATTGCCAATCAATCACCTGAATTTTTAAAGCCAGGTGGGGTTCTTCTTTTGGAGGTTGGAGTAAATCAAGCAGCAAGCGTTGCTAACATGCTTAAATCGACTGGCTGCTTCAATAGCATTGAAATAACCAAGGATTATCAAGGTATCGAGCGGATAGTGAAAGCAAGAAGGAAGTAAACCAAGCACGGGGCTTTTTATGGTTAAAAAAACCAAGGTCGTTGTTGTTAATCCTGCTAATCCCAGCAAGGAAGCTCTAGAGCCTGCGGCTTTCGCAGCACGTGAGGGTCAGGCAGTAGTGTTCCCAACAGATACAGTTTATGGTGTAGGGACCACTGCTTTGAAACCCGAGGCAGTTTTGGATATTTTCCGGATAAAAGAACGCCCGGTTAGCAAACCTTTAATATTGCTGATAGCTGACCCAGAAGATCTATCTTACTACGTTTCTGATGTCAGTCCAAGTGCCAGCAAGCTTATTAAGGAGTACTGGCCAGGACCGCTAACAATTATCTTTAAGAAGTCGGAGAACGTTCCGTATGAAATCACAGCTGGTGGAGATACAGTTGGTATTAGGTGTCCAGATAATTTGATAGCCAGGATGCTGATAAGATTAGCTGGCATTGCTTTAGCTACTACGAGCGCCAATTTGGCTGGCCAGCCTAGCCCTAAAAATGCAGATGAAGCAAGAAAGAATCTGGGAGGCAGAGTTTCATATATTATTGATGGTGGCCAAGTTAAGCTGGGGATTGAATCAACTGTGCTTGATTTATCGTCTGATAAGCCAAAGCTGATTCGGGAAGGCTATATACCTTGGAGTGAGCTGAAGAAGAGGCTTGGCTCTTTACAAGGCCATTAGCAGCAGGGTATTCTTCATAGCAGGGTTTCTAAAAGCATGCATGGGAAGGGAAGGTAAATAGATTGAGAGTTGCAATTGGTGCCGATCATGCAGGATATGCAATGAAAGAAGAATTAAAGGATGTTCTCCGAGAAGAAGGGATCGAGTTCCTCGATGTAGGCACCATGAATGGTGACGAGTCGGTTGACTACCCAGATTTTGCTGAAGCTGTAGCAAGAAAAGTTGCAAGTGGTGAATTTGATCGCGGTGTAATAGTTTGCGGGACCGGCATTGGCGTGGCAATAGCAGCTAATAAGGTAAGGGGTATACGGGCGGCCAATTGCAATGATACCGTGTGCGCTAGGTTAAGTCGGGAGCACAATGACGCCAACGTTTTAACTGTTGGCTCGCGCATTATTGGGCCAGCTGTTGCAAGAGAGATATTAAAAATTTGGCTAAGGGCCGATTTTGAAGGGGGAAGACATTCAAGAAGAATTAACAAGATAAGTGAAATTGAGGAAAGATCAGGAGCGAATGAATGAGTCTACGTGCAGAAGATCCAGAAATCTGGAAAGCTATTCAGGGCGAGTTAGCTCGTCAGCAAAATACAATTAACCTTATAGCATCAGAAAACTATGCGAGTGAAGCTATACTTGAGGCTCAGTCTTCGGTTATGACTAATAAATATGCAGAAGGTTATCCAGGTAAGCGTTACTACGGAGGTTGTGAATTTGTAGATATTGCTGAAAATCTAGCTATTGAAAGAGCAAAGCGCTTGTTTGGGGCCGAATATGCAAATGTTCAGCCTCATGCTGGTGCGCAAGCCAATAATGCTGTGTATGCAGCACTGCTTCAGCCTGGGGATGCTATAATGGGGCTCATGCTCTCGCATGGTGGTCATCTCTCGCATGGAAGTCCTGCAAATATCTCAGGGCAGATATACAACGCTGTAGCATATGGTGTTAACAAGGAGACAGAGCAGCTTGATTACGATGAAATAAGGGAGATAGCTTTGAAGCATAAGCCGCGCATGATTGTCGCTGGCGCAAGTGCTTATCCAAGAATCATAGATTTTAAGGCCTTCAAATCTATAGCTGATGAGGTTGGGGCATACCTTATGGTTGATATAGCTCATATTGCAGGTTTAGTTGCTGCAGGAGTTCACCCAAGCCCCATTCCATATAGCGATGTTGTTACCAGCACAACCCACAAAACTCTGCGTGGCCCGCGTGGCGGATTGATCTTGGCTAGAGAAAAGTTTGCAAAAGCAATTGATAAAGCGGTATTTCCAGGAACACAAGGTGGTCCCTCAATGCATGTCATTGCAGCCAAGGCAGTCTGTTTTAAGGAAGCCATGACGGATGAGTTTAGAGATTATTCAAGGCAAATTGTTGCAAATGCACGAAGGATGGCTGAAACCCTCATAGAACGCGGGTTTAGAATCTGCTCAGGCGGAACCGATACCCATTTGCTTCTAGTGGACCTCACCAATAAAGGTCTTACTGGCGTTGAAGCTGAGCGCGTGCTGGGTTCAGTGGGTATTATCGCGAATAAAAATACAATTCCATTTGAGACAAGGAGCGCTTCTGTGACAAGCGGCATCAGGCTGGGAACCCCTGCTATAACAACACGCGGTTTTAAGGAAGATGAGACTGTCCACCTGGCAAACCTTATTGCTGATACTCTTGAGAACATCAACGATGAGGAAACACTAAATCGGGTTAAGAACGAGGTTGCAGCTCTTTGTAGGACATTTCCTATCTATAGCAGGCTAACGGTAGGGGTATAAATACTTAAATTCAAAATTCAAAATGCAAAATGAAAAATTAAATAACGACCGCCGACCGCCGCTTTGGGCTCCTTCGGAGCCTGACCGGGGACGGGAGACCGGAGACAGGCTAAAAGCAGACGGGAGACCGGAGACAGGAGACGGGCACAAGAACAGACCAGGGTCCAGGGACCGCTTCACCCTCCCCTAGCCCCTCCCCTCAAGGGAGGGGAAATATAGAGAGTCTAGCCCCTCCCTTCAAGGGAGGGGAATTATAAAG
>JASEIR010000035.1 GCA_030017355.1 Actinomycetota bacterium | reverse complement strand
AAAAGCAACATGCTGGACTAACGGTGTATCCTTCATTACCAATTGAGTCCCAAAGTTTGCAGTCCTCGTTAAGAGATTTCATGACGGTTCACTCCTTTCTTTTTAACTCTTAGGGCGATAATAATGTTAGCGTTTGGATATGTCAAGCATATGCTGCATAGATTACTAGTAGATGGGGCATCTATACATGTAAATTACTACCGGTTAATTATCGTATAATAGGCAAGTGTGGAATAGTTTTGCGATCGAGTGATCTAGTTTGATTAGCTTTAAAATCATTGATAAGGCGGTGGATTTTAGGGCAGGCTATTAAATTCGGTTTTGCTGTAAAATTACAGCTAGCGAAGGAAAAAAAGCAAATCTTTTACGCGAATAACTAAGCCAACCTGCAGATAGAGAACTAATATAAACAAAAAAGCCTTCAAGATGGTTCCCGCCACCGAGGACTTTCTTAAATAAAAAGGCTCCAATATAGAGCCAACCCTTCGTTCTATTGTGGATTTATTAAATACAAAACCTCTTATAATTGAAGGGCATGGCTGTTTTTGCGGCGTTCTGTTTTGGTGGATGATGGCCACGTCGATTAACGTACTTGCAAGGTCATGCGGTGAAAAACCTGTTTTTTCAAGTGCTAGCCTGTCGCATGCCTTCTCTTTCTCCTCTTCTGCCATAATAAAGGCAGAATGGGTTGGCGGGTTAAAGAAAAGAATGTCTCGTAAAATAACCATAATCCATGCGAAGAGAGTATCGTTTCTCTTTATATGAGCTAGCTCATGCGCCAGTATTATTTCAAGTTGCCGCTCTGAGAGCGAGTTAATTAACTGTTTAGATAGCACAATAACTGGCTTTTTACGGCCTATGCTAAAAGGAGCGATATTAGTCTCATTTGTATCTACAATCTTAGGATGGCTGATGTTGTACTTAGCTACTAATCTATCGAGAATCTTATAAAGCTGCGGGTAGTCAACCTTACTGAGAGGTTCTTCTCGTTTAAAAGAACTTAGGAATCGATATAATTGAATCCATCTTCTAATTAATACAGCGATGATTGTAATGATCAGTATGGCAGTAGCTATGATTACCATTGAGCCTTCATAAGTAAAACTAACTGCTTCCTCCCACGCTGGAGTAAAAAAGTTGAGCGGATCGGGCAATCTAAGAGCAATCACAAACGGCATATGCGAGGTGTTCATGAAGTTTGCTTGCTCGGCCATTGTGGAGGAAGAATCTAGGAAGATAATGAAAGGTTTAATAAGCGGCAGCAATAAAGCCATAAACCTTGTAGCTGGGTTTTTAATCTTAAAGACTCTAAAGATTAAAATAACCAATAAAAGTGTTGCTGCCGCATCAAATATTGATGGTATAACGTGATTAGCAAGCAGCGACTGCCATAGGCGCACCGTTATACCTCATATTATTACTTGTCTAATTTCTTCTTAAGCTCGAGTAGCTTTTCTACATCCTCATCGCTTTTTAATTTAAGCAAGTGAGATATGATAGGTGTTGCAACTCCTCCCAGTATTTTGTTTACAACCGAGTCAACTATTGACTTTGCCATGTTGTCTCTTGTTACAGCAGCCGAGTAAATGTACGCCTTTCCATTTTTGTTCTGCTTTAGTAATCCCTTCTGAGCCATGTTGTTCATTGCAGCCATGACTGTTGTATAGGGAATGTAGCCGTCTTCTAACATGGTCTCATGAACTTCGCGTACCGTTGTTTTCTTGGTCTGCCAAACGATACTCATGATATCGGCTTCAAGAGTGCTTAGCCCGTTGATGCCTATTTTCTTGGACCTTTTTCTAGTTTTGAGTTCCCTCTCCATATTTTCTCCTTTCGCACGATATTTTAATCTAGGTTTATATGTTTAATATTAAATGTTTGGATGGTTATTAGTCAACCTTGCCGTATTTCAATAACCATTTTTCTGTAATTAATTTTAGTTTTTGCTTGCCATGCATTGCAACTTGTTTTGTTATAATTTATTAGCATATTGCCAATTACTAGAGGATTAGAAGGAGAGAAGATGAAGCTGTTTAAGTGTAGAATTTGTCGCGACCCATACATAGGAACTAACAAGCCAAGCCATTGTCCATACTGTGGTGCTCCACAGAGCTACATTGTATCTGCCTGGGGGCTGGAGGAAGATGATGATTTTGAGCTGTCTGAGCTTTCAAGAGCTAATCTTGAACATGCGCTAATGCTAGAAAATAGCAATGCTTTATTTTATCGCTGTGCAAAAGAGGTTTCAGCAGATGAAGGGCTTTCTCTAATGTTTAAAGCTCTTGCAAAGATTGAGGCAGAACACGCATCGATTATAAGGAAGGTGCTTGGTTTACCAAGGCCAACCGAAATTGAGGATTGCAGGGGTCGCTGTCATGCGTGGGAACAGGCAAATCTAAGCGAAGCAAACGATAGAGAAAAGAAAGCTATAGATTTTTACCTAAAATCAGCAGAAGAAGCAGTTGAGCCAAGAGTAAAAGAAGTTTTTTCAGCGTTGGTCGAAATCGAAAAAACTCATCTAGAGCTTTTAGGAAGTGTTGCTGAATCACTGGCTGATTTAGTTAGAAATCATACCATTTAATTGGTTTATGAATTGCGCCTCTTAGGGAGTGTTTCAATTGCTAAATGGAGGAATCAGTGATTGATATCAAAAAAATCATCGAGGCAGCCATAGAAGAGGAAAGAAAAGCCCAGGTAAGCTATCAAAAGGCAGCTGATGCAGCTCAAGACCCTGAAACAAAAGCCTTCTTTGAACAGCTTGTTAAGGATGAGCTTTCACACGAGAAAAGGCTTAGAGATCGACTGATGGCTATAAAGCTAATTCAGGACGATTAGTTCTAGTATTGGAGATTATCAGTTAGTATTGGAGATTATCAGTTCGCTAGCGGTTCTAGCTTGGGAGACTAGCTTCTAATTTAGCGGTTAACCTCTGCCTGCAACTGCTGCCGAGACTATCATTAGTAAGACTGAGGCCAGCATTACAAGTCCTGAGATTAACAACCCCAGGTTGAACTTTCTCTTTTGGTAAAACTTAGCTATTGCATGAGTAAAAGCAACAACAGCAGTGGCAAATATCAAATCAGTGGCTAAGCGTAAAGCCACGGGTATCCGTTCAAAGACTTCGTGTGTGGAAAGTAGCGCCCAGGCTTCAAGAGTATAAAATCCAACTATAAATAGCTCAATGAAACCAGCTGCTATTTGAATTGAAACTCCTTCTTTTTGTAAGAAAAAGCTCTCTCTGCTTCGCTCTAGCTCAATTCTAGTTCTGACCACCTCTATTGTGGCTCTTGTATCATCAAGGGAGCGGTGCAAAAGTTCATCATCAAATTCCAGCTCTCTCATTAGTTTGATAGTTTCACCCACGAATAAGTCCTTAAAATCTTGCAGGTCTTTGCTGTTGGCAATAAACTTCTCAAGTCTTGAATCAAACCTGTGCAAATCACGGCTCATTTTATCGTGGGCATCTTTGACCAGTCTTAAGTAACCCATCAGCTCGTTATAGATGATCGAGAGGGTATCAATGTCTTTTTCAAGTGCTTCAATACTGCTCCCCGAAGGTTTTGCCTCTGTCCAGTGCTTTAAAATATTACTTAGCTTGTGTTCCAAATCAGCCCTTTTATCTTTTACGAATATGTGTTGGTATTTAAAATGAACAGCTTTCTTACCAATCGTGAAAATAAGCGAGTCGAGTGCTGGTAGCCTAGATGTAAGAAAGTCGGCCATCTTGATTTTATTTCTTTGATGGACTATATAGTGGTGGCGAGTAATTCCATTGGTGGGTGCGATGGATATATGTGTGCCAGCTATCTCAAAAGTCCTCGTCCTTTGCAGTGATACATCCAGGTATCCTGCTAACGAATCTTCAGGACTGCCGTTGCTTAAAATAACGGTGCTTTCTCCAATAAAGTAATCTTTATATCTATCTAGAGCATTACTAATTGCTTGGAGATCTTCGATTATTGCCTGATTTAATTCTTCTTTTGAGTAGCAAAAGACCTCAATTGCTGTTATCTTTCCAATGACTAGAAGACCAATTGTGGCTTGATTGCCCCTTAACAGAACGGGGAAGCGATGGGCATGTTTTTCATCCCCGAGCAAAATTTCGTGCGAACTTGGGCTGTTAATGTTAAAGATTCTAACTAGGCCTGCCCAGATATCTTTTATAACACGTTCATCCTCGGTTGGAATGTAAACGTAGTGGGCCAGCCCAATGTTTGAGATATCCGTAATTTCCTCCTCACTTTTCTGCACAATCCCTGTAAAAGATTATATTTTATGGATCTTAAAATTCGCAAATTCCTCATCTGCTCTTCATAACTTCTTCATATGTGGCAGGTAAATTAATATCAAGCGATTTTAAGGAGGAGGTGTAAAATGGTGCTAGGTAAGAAGATAAGTAGGAAGATCTTGCTAGGTTTAGTTATAGTAAGCCTGGTTGTGGTCTCCGTAGGGGGATTGTCATTTGCTGCAAGCAAGGGTAATCCTAACAAATCTATCACGGGTTTTGTAGGTGGCTGCTGGGGGTCTTTTGGAGGAGCAATTAATGACCTAGCCAAGGTTCTTGGTCTAAAGCCCGAAGATATTATTAAAAAGAGGAGTTCGGGCAAGAGTCTAGCCGATATTGCAAAGGAGCAAGGCGTTGATGAGAACAAGGTCATCGATACTCTCCTTAGTCAAAGAGAAAAGCTTCTCGATGAGAAAGTTAAGGCTGGCTACATAACTGAAGACCAAAAGAGGCAAATTCTTGAGGGGATGAGGGCTAGACTGGAGTCACAGATTAAGAATTCCTCAATTGGTCCAGGCTCAATTGGTCCAGGCAACGGTGGTTGCTTTGGTAGAGGGGGTCTAGGCGGTGGCCCCTACGGAGGTGCGTGCGGTGGTCCAGGCGGTTGGCGCAATTCCAGCTGGGGTGGCTCTTTAAACGTTCCATCGAAAAATCTAGGCACCAGTATTTAACAAAAACCAGTATTTAATAATAAACAAACCACATGCTGTACGCTGCTTGCTTTTCAAGTGAATAGTTAGCATTAAGAACAAAGCCCGAGAAAAGTCCAGGTTTAAGCCACCCCACCTGGACTTTTTCTCGCTTTGTTAGGAAGATTTCGCTTTATCAAAACAATTTCAGGATATTAGCCGATTAGCAAACACCGTTAGCAAACATTGGTCATAACACATATAATGAAGCTATTAACGTAGCAAAATTAAAATTAGGCGTTGATTTGGTATGAGCAAAAAAACAATTCTTGTCGTTGATGACGAGAAGCAAATTGTTGAAGTGTTGTCGGCATACCTCGAGCGTGAGGGGTACCGCGTTATAACCGCTTATGACGGCCAGTCAGCTTTGGATACGGCTTTCAAGGAGAATCCAGACCTAATCTTGCTTGATTTAATGTTGCCTGAGTTAAACGGCTTTGACGTGTGCAGAATAATTCGCCAGTCCTCGTCTGTTCCTATTATTATGCTTACTGCTCGGGATGACGAAATGGATAAAGTTTTAGGCCTTGAAGTTGGTGCAGACGATTACGTTACCAAACCCTTCAGTCCTCGTGAGGTTCTTGCAAGGGTAAGGGCTGTTCTCAGGCGAGCATCAAATGAGCCTGCAAATCAAGAGCGACTTGTAGTGGGTGAGCTTGAAATCGATCTTGCCAAACATGGGGTTAAAAAGGCAGGACTGCCAATATCGCTTACACCAACTGAATTTAAGATATTGGAAGCTATGGCGAAAAACCCTGGCAGGGTTTTTACAAGGCTGCAGCTTATCGATTATGTTCAGGGTTACTCGTTCGAGGGATATGAGCGAACAATTGATGCGCATATAAAGAATCTTCGTCAAAAAATAGAAGACAATCCCAAAAATCCTAATTATATTGTGACTGTTTTTGGTGTTGGATATCGTCTGGAGGATGGAAATCATGCGTAGCCTGGCTGCCAAGCTGACTATAATCTTTACATCAATAGCTTTGGCCTCCATAACAATTGTCTCAATTGTTATAAACTGGGTGATTGGTAAGCAATTCTGTTTTTATCTTGAGCATGGCCCAATGATGGGGCAGTGGATGACAGGTCGCGGCATGATGGTTCGCATGCTAGGGCCAGTTGAACTTGATTACTTGCAGTCGGTAAATAGGTGGATATGGATTATTGGCATTATAACCTCTGTTTTGGCTGCTCTGGCAGGCACACTTTTTGCAAAAAGAATAACTGCTCCCTTGAAGCAGCTAGCCAATGCCGCAAAAAAGATATCTCATGGTGACCTGGCGCATAGGGTTAGCGTTGATACAGACGATGAGATAGGTGAGGTTGCCAGGTCGTTTAACTCCATGGCCAAGAGCATAGAGAAAAGTAATCAGTTGAGGCGGCGTCTCCTTGCTGATATCGTGCATGAGATAAAGACACCGCTTACGGTTTTACGTGGGAATCTTGAAGCGATGCTCGATGGTGTCATCGATCCGACCCCGAAAAAGCTAGCGGCAATACACACCGAGACGCTTTTATTGAGCAGGTTATTGGATGACCTAAGAGACCTCTCGCTAGCTGAAGAAGGAAAACTTAATCTCAAGGTACAGGAAGAAAATATAGGGAGCATAATTAGCCAGGTAGTTGAGATGTTCAGGCCCCGTGCCAGTGAGGAATCAAAGCATCTGGAGCTGGTACTTGATGAAGACATCGAACCAATACTTGTTGACCGCGACCGAATTAGCCAAGTGCTCTACAATCTTATAGCGAATGCTTTTCAATACACAAAGGAAGGTGATTATATAAGAATTAGTGCCCGGCTTGATAGTACGATTGCTGGAGGTGCAGATAATCCAGTTATTTTGGTTTGCGTGGAAGATACTGGCGAGGGAATTTCTGAAGACGACCTGCCATACGTCTTTGACCATTTTTATCGCGTTGACGAATCACGTTCGCGAGCCAGCGGCGGTTCGGGAATTGGCCTTGCAATAGTTAAACATCTTGTTGAAGCGCATGCGGGTAAGGTTTGGGCAAAAAGTGAGTTGGGCAAGGGAAGCAAGTTTTTCTTTACGCTTCCTATAGCGTCATAGTTAACTTAGGAGCAGCAACAATCATGGCAGATGGTTCACAAGAAAGAAAAGGTTTAAGATTTGCCGTAGAGGTTTTCTTTACGATTTTCCTAGTAATCTCAGTGCTTTTTTACCATGTTCAAGCGTTGACCTCATTTGAGATGGTACAAAAGGTCGGCCTATCAGTAGCACATGATGTGATTGATATTCAATCAATGCTTGAGGATGGCTATCCTGAGCTAATAACCTTCGCTAAACTTTATCCCGATGAAAACATAACTCTGCCTGGTATTGGTATTGACCTTGGCATAAAGGCTAAAGAGCTAGCTAGTGTCCCCAAAGATCAAATTGGCGATTATTTAACCAAAGCTGTTATAAAACGCATCTATTACGAGGGTCTCTCAAATGCCTACGGCCTGTCAGGTGTTGGCAAAGATATAAGCGATATACAGGGTGCAATAGATTTTGTAGATACTTTCGTAAACAAGGGTTTTCACGACCTCGCGCTTTTAATCTTTTACATCTCAGCTGTACTTGCAGCTGTTCTGGCAATAGCTCTTTATAGGCTAAGCCCAGGCTTTAAGAAACTCACTGGCTTTGGTTCAAGCTTTCTGATGGCTGGAATAACAGGGATTCCGCTTTTAGTTATCAGATCGCAAGTTGAACATGTAGTAAGGGATAGCAGTGTTGGCTTGCTGATGGCTAGTAAAACCATCCTACCTTTTTTAGCGGATATGTGGCTCTGCTATTTAATTATTTTATTGCTTGGCTTAAGCTTGTTTTTAGTTGGCATCTCAGGTATTTTCATTACCAGGGGGAGGGCTAAAATTCCTGGTTAGCAAAAGCAAAGCTAAGTTTGTAGCAAATCAATAGTTTTTCTTGTAGCAGGTTAATACTAGCATTGGTGGAATATGAGTAAGCTTACCGAGAAGGTAAAGAAAAAAAAGAAAAGAAAAGCCAGGATGAGGCTTGTCTCAATAAGCTCTATTGGTGTTGCACTTGGGTTTCTTCATGCAGTTTCTGCGTTTTATCTAAGGCAAATATACAATGTAAAGACGCTTGCACCTGCTTGGAGGATCACAAAAGGCGAAATCCTCTTTAGCGCTGGCGACGTTGCTATTCTAAAAAGAGATGTGGCGCTTAAGATATTGGTTAACACAGATGTGCTGGTTGCAGAGCAACTTCGCATGCTGATAATTATTGTGCTTCTTGGTGCAATTGTTTACCTAATAGGCAGCAAATTAACCGAGAGAGCATACTTGTTTTTATATCTGGGGGGTATTTGCGGGACGCTCTATTACATATTCTTATTTGCATTTCTTCGATGGCCAGTGTCATTCTTTTCAAAAGATGCATTGGTATTGCTTTCATTCCCTGTAATTGTCCCAGTCTATATACCAGCTCTTCTAAGTATAGGTGCGCTTGGTGCAGGCGCTTTTCTTGTAATAAAGAAATCATGAGGATTCTCTCTCGCTTTTCTTGGGAACTATTACATAGAGGGGACGTAGCTTGGATTCCCGAATTCTTGTTTTCTGTCCAGTTATAACAGCGGGAGATGGTTAGGATGAAACGCGCGTTAGTTTTAATGGTAGTTCTAGCTATTGTAACGAGCTTGTTTGCAATCTCAACATACTCTCATAGGGAAAGGGCGATGGTTAAATTTGATTCAAGTGCAGTTGTAAACAAGGGTGAGCAAGTGCCAGGTAGCATAGTGGTTTTTGATGCTAATGCGGTTATTAATGGTGAAAATGGTGAAGTTGCAAAGGGTGTAATAGCGTCTGGCTTAAGTTTGCTAAATTTCAGCCATATTGTAAAAGGCTTATGTGGTATAAGAGCTGAGGATAACAGAATTACATGGGGATTTCGATTTAGCCCATTTGCAAGTATTATGTTCGGTCTTCTAAATTTTATAGCTGCGGTTGCTCTAGCTGTGCTTGTTGTAGTTCTTTTACCAGAGCAAACGGCTATACTTGCTGATATGGTCGAAAAGGAGCCCCTGAAATCGCTTGGTGTAGGATTTCTAGCAACAATTCTAATACCATTTGTTTTTTTATCCTTAATAATTATTATTTTAGTTGGCTGGTTGCTAATACCGCTTGTGGCAATTGCAATCCCCGTCGTATATTTTTACGGCTACGTAGGTGTTGCGCGCTGGCTGGGAAGAAGGATTATTGAAGTCTCTAAAGCGGCTTATAAGTCGCCAGTTGCACAGGTATTGATTGGTGCCTTGATCATAGGTATTATTGCTATAATTCCGGTGTTGGGCTGGTTGGTGCAGGTAGTTGCCGCTTTATTTGGCTTAGGAGCGGTCATTTTATCAAGGTTTGGCACAGGTAAGCCATGGTCAGGTAAAGGCCAGCTTAAGAGCGCACCACCCGAGGCTGGAGCTGCTTGATGCCAAATATCTATAATCATGCGTTTGGAGACACCAAGTCGTGCGGTTGCAGATGTCAAATCATGAGTTTGGACGCACCAAATTCGTTTATTCGGAGGCATAATGAGTATTGGCACTGCTTTTGTCTACAGCGAGCGGTTTCAGGAATATAATCTATCTCCTACTCATCCACTTCGGCCAATACGATTAAAACTAACCTATGAACTATTGAGAGCTTATGGATTTTTTGAAAAATCAGGGATGGCTGTAGTGCAGGGCCGTGAGGCAACAGATGATGAGCTAGCGCTAGTTCACTCGCCCAAGTATATCGATGTCGTAAAAAGTGTTAGCAAGACTGCTGAAGCAGGCGCTAAGCTGTATAGTTTTGGCATAGGTCCTGGGGATAATCCAGCGTTTGAAGGCATGCACAGTGCATCCAGCTTTGTAGTTGGTAGTTCAATTACTGCGGTCGATTTAGTTATGAGCGGCAAAGTAGAGCATGCTATTAACATCTCTGGAGGCCTTCACCATGCAATGAGGGACCGTGCCTCGGGTTTTTGCATCTACAACGATGCAGCCTGCGCAATTGCCTATGCAAGTAAAAAATATGGGGCCAGAGTTGCCTATATTGATATCGATGCTCATCACGGTGATGGTGTGCAATGGGCCTTCTATGATAGGGCTGATATTCTTACCATGTCGCTTCATGAGAGCGGGTTTTTCTTGTTTCCAGGAACAGGTTTTGTGGACGAAATTGGGTCTGGAGAGGGCACTGGATATTCGGTAAATATACCACTTGAGCCTGGCACCTACGATGATGTCTATATTTGGGCTTTTAAAGAAGTTGTTTTGCCTATCGTGAGGGCGTTTAGGCCAGATTTGATCGTTTCGCAAAATGGTTGCGACTCACATTTTACTGATCCTCTAGCTCAGTTAAACCTCACAACTAATGCTTACGAGCAACTTTATTCAATGATTCATGAACTAGCGCACGAGGTTTGCGGCGGCAGATTGGTTGCGCTAGGCGGCGGTGGTTACCAGATATATCATGTAGTTCCTAGGGCATGGTCTTTGCTATCAGCCAGTCTTACTATTACAGAACTTGGCGACTGCATACCTGGCTCTTGGCAAGAAATGTGCTATAATCTTTCGCACACAGAATGCCCTAGCAGGCTTCGTGATGAAAAACAAACTGTTGCTAAGTTCAAGGCAGGTTCCATTAAAGAGAAGACAGAGGCTACTGTCTTAGATGTTAAGAAAAAGTTGTTTCCGTTTTTTGGACTTTAGGCTTTAGATTTTCGTGTTGACAAATTATTAGCCTCGCCATACTCTGATTAGCATGGGAAAATACTCAATTCGTGTCGAGAAAGATTATCTTAAATTTAGCGCCGCTCATTTCCTAATTTTTAGCGAAAAATGCGAGCGGCTGCATGGGCATAACTATGCTGTTTCTGTGGAGCTTGAGGGAGAGCTCGACGAAACTGGCTATATTTTTGATTTCATAGTGCTAAAAGAATTTGCAGAGCAACACTGCAATAAGCTTGACCATAGAACTCTTATCCCATCAAAAAATAAAAATATAGAGATTGTTGAAACGAACGGAAGCGTTGAGGTTAAATTCAGGGATAAAAGATTTGTCTTTCCTGAATCAGACGTCTTAATTCTTCCCATCAAGAATTGCACTGCTGAGCTTCTTGCTAGTTATCTTTGTCAAAAGATAAAAGAAGACCTTGATGATATTGGAATTACCAATATCACTAGCATAAAAGTTGGAGTTGAAGAATCACCTGGTCAAGCTGCCTATTATATTGAAGAGATTGGGTAGCAGTTTAAACCGCTAATCTTTAGTGCAACTCGCGCTAAACTTGACCAGCCCTCCCGTAATTATTCAAACTATTGTAGCTGGTTATGCTGCAGAGGAACAAGGGTAGAAAAGGGTATCTAAGAGGTGCGTTTTAGTGTGTAGACTTTTTGGTGTATTAGCGAATTCACCCGTTAATATTCAGAGCTCGCTCTTGAATAATACAAATCCGTTTATAAGGCTGTCGCATAAGCATAACGATGGCTGGGGCATAGGCTACCTTGATTATTATGGAGGAAGAAAAAGCGCTCGTATCATCAAGGCACCTCATCCTGCCTACCGGGATAAGTATTTTATAGAGCTGATCAAAAATTTAACTTCTCCTTTAGTTATTATCCACCTAAGGGATGCAAAATACGGCGAGGTGGCAATCGAGAACACGCAGCCATTTTATTCTCATGGGTGGATGTTTGCTCATAACGGAGCAATTAAGGATTACAGAGAAATAGATAACGTGCTTGCAGATGTTAATTTTGAAGGTGAGACAGATAGTGAGAGGTATTTCCAACTAATCCTTAAACATATAAAAGAGCAAGGAAACGCTCGCGAGGGAATAATATCAGCCATTTGTTGGCTTGAGGGCAATCACTTTGAAGGCGCTAAAAACTTCCTGTTATCTGATGGCGAAAGGCTTTATGCTTACCGGGATGGCCGCACCTTGTTTTATACAAAAACCAACAATAAAGCCAGGACCAAAAAAGCTGTAATTGTTGCATCAGAGATTCTAACCCAAGAGAAATGGCATGAGATACCAGAAGGCTGCCTTGTGGTAATAGAGAAAAACTTACAAGTAACTGTTTCTCCAAGAATATCTTTAAAAACAATTTTAAAAAGCCGCATTTCTTTACCACGGTTCTAGAACAAGCTATTCTTTTAGTAGACAATCATGCCGAATGGTATCAATGACTGGAGAGCACATGGATGCAAGTATCATATTTCTAATGGCGCTCATCTTTTTGCTAGCAATAGCCATCTTTTTCCTTACGGTTAGAAAACAAGGTGCTGACTTATCAATCCTACGCAGTACCATCGAGCAGCAAAACCTAATAATACAGGAAATGAAATCTCATCTTGAGTTCGGAGGCCGCGGTCAGGATGCTCTTCGCGAGGAGCTATTAAAAACACAGCGGGCAATTGAGCATCTGAAGGTTGACTATGAGGCTAGGAAAAAACTAGAGGAAGAAAGCAGAGAAGCCGTAAAACGACTGGAAAGCGTCATTATCGGAAGCTACTCCAAGGGGCATGCTGGTGAAAATATCCTAAGTGAGATATTTAAACTTTTTCCAAGGGAGATGATTGCCTATAACTTTAGCGTTGGCGGGAAGGTTGTAGAGTTTGGTTTAATATTATCTGATAAGAAAGTTCTTCCTATAGATTCCAAGTGGCCGGCAACCAATCTGCTTATTGCTTTGGAAGAGGAAAAGAGCGAGCAGGTAAAGCTTGGAATAATAGAGCAGATAGAGAAAGAAGTAGGAAAAAGAATAAAAGAAATCAGTCAGTACATCAACCCCAGCATTACTACACCTTGGGCAATAGCTGCTGTACCAGATTCTATCTTTTCAGCCTGCAAGCGAGCTTATCTTGATGCTTACAAACACCAGGTGATACTCATGCCTTACAGCATGACTATTCCTTATGTGCTTACTTTTTATAGTCTGCACTTGCAGTATTCGCGTTCAGTTGATCTAGAGAATTTACAAAGCTACCTAATCGATATCGGTCGTAATCTGGCTGAGATGGAGCAGGTGCTTGAGAATAAAATCGCGCGCGGCGGTGCGATGATAAACAACGCATATAGCGATTATAAGCAACTTATTTCTCGCGTTAGGGCATCAATAACTTATTTGCAAGCTGCTGAACAGTCTGATGTATTAAGTGGCGATGGTCAGTTAAGAGAAATCGGTGAATCTTTTATTGAGAGCGAATCTCTTGAGTCCGAGCCAGGAATATAATGCATAGCTGCAAAGCCTATCGTACAAAACCTATTTTGCCGATTTAATTGATACAGAGACCGATTTAGTTGGTATAAAATATTTCCAAAGGGGCATTGATGGGAAAGCTTAGCAAGATAGCCGAAAGTAAAAATAGAACCGATCTTGACTACCAAAATCCCGAACTGGTTGCAGCAGAGTGGGTTGAGAGCGCTGAGCAAGACCTAGTTGTAGCTGATAGCTTGTTCACAGATGGGCATTATGCCTGGGCTATGTTTGCTTGCCAGCAGGCACTCGAAAAACTGCTCAAAGCGGGCTATGTCAATAGCAGGCATAAAATCCCGCCTCATCTGCATAAGCTAGAGCGGCTTGCTTCCATTATAAAGATTAACCCACCTGAAGAGCACATAGACAATTTACTTGAGATTAATCAATGCTATACATCTACAAGATACCCTGGCTACAGGCGCAATCTATGTGCCCAGACCAAGGAAGAAGCTGAAGAAATACTTTACAAGACAAGGAAGACGTTTTCATGGTTAAAGCAGACCCTTCGACTCTAAATATCATAGATCGATTTATAAAAGCACTTTCAAAGAAGATCAATGTTAAAAAAGTTATTCTTTATGGTTCGCATGTAAGTGGCCATCTCCACGAGTGGAGCGATATTGATTTGGCTGTGATATCCGATGATTTCAAAGAAATGGATGTAAGGGACCGTTTGCTTATGTTAAGTAAAATTGCTTGGATGGAGCAGGCAACTGAAATCGATGCACTCGGTTATACAGAAGAAGAATTTGAGGTAGATGACCCACTCAGTCTTGCATCCGAAATCAAAGAAAACGGCATCGTTGTCTACAAAAATAATTAGTCTATAAAAAGTAATTCTTTAAAACCGCCGATTTACTTCTTACTTATTTAAAATCTTAAGTTTAAGAATTGTAGCTTAAGTTTAAGAATTGTAACGCTGGGTATCCCTGACGTAAATAATCCCAACCGTTGGGAGGTTGTTTGGATGGTTTCCACTGCAAAGGTATCTCAGTTTCTGGAGGGATTGGTTTTTCCAGCAAGCAAAGAGCAGATTATAAATTACGCTAGGGATAATAACGCTCCACAAGATGTACTGAATGTGCTGGAAAAGATGCCTGACGGTAAGTACTATAGCACTGCAGCAGTTCTTGATTCACTTAGCAGGGCAGCATGAAGCTCTAGCTGTCTATTGATATGAAGCCCGCCTGTTGCCTCATGTAAAAATCTACTCGAATGGCCTATTGACTCATACGTCTGGCTTATTTATTCTTCCTATTGTGACCAATCCTTCTTTTCTATAGGGATTATAGATATTACGATGGTCAAGTTTTATTAAGTTTTTGCAAGCAAGCTTAGTGGTAATAGAAATGATATTGTAAGGGGAAGTTTCTTCTTGTTTATAGAATTCAGTTTTAGAATTAGGCTATCTACACAAATATTATCGAATAAAAACGGTGCTCATAATTTTCTCAAAGGTTAGTTATGACGCCAGCGGCAATTAAGAAAGGAGAGGGCAACTTGGAGGTACAGGTGCTACCTGGCAAAATCCCTATAATTGATGTGGATGGGGAGATAGACCATTATGTTGTCCCTGAGCTGGAGAGTAAAATAATGGCGTTCATTAATGAAGGCAGTGCATCTATTATCCTCGATTTTACAGATGTTAGCTACATAGATAGCGCTGGGGTCGCCCTTATCATTTTAAGTATTCAAAGAAGCACTCCGCTTGGGGGGAAAGTAGGGCTGGTGGTTACTAATGAAAATGTCCTAAAGATACTTGAGATAGTTGGAATAACAAGACTTGCTGAAGGCTTTAAGCTATATCCTTCAGTTGATGTTGCGATAGCAGATATGACAGGAGAGCTTCGCAGTGAAGGATAATAATCTTATAAAGAGGGAATTTGACATACCTAGTCATAGTAGAC
>JASEIR010000034.1:730-15268 GCA_030017355.1 Actinomycetota bacterium | reverse complement strand
TTTCCCCTCCCTTGAGGGGAGGGGCTAGGGGGGGTGATACCCACTTTCTAGACTCAAATCTGGCCCCTGGCCCCTAGACTCAAATCTGGCCCCTGGCCCCTAGACCCAAATCTGGTCCCTGGTCCCCTAGACCCTGGTTTTTATGACCCTGCTGCTCTCTCCTTCTCATACTGCTCGATAATCTTCTTAGCTGTATCTGCTGGAACTTCCTCATAGTGGTCAAATTCCATATGATAAGCTCCTCTACCGGAGGTTATTGAGCGCAGAGAGCTAGCGTATGTTGCCATCTCTGCCAGCGGCACCAGTGCGCTAATAGCGACATTTCGACCACGTGATTCAGAGCCAAGTGGTTTACCTCTGCGGCTGGAAAGGTCTCCAATAACGTCTCCCATATACTGCTCGGGAACCACAACTTCAACCTTCATAATTGGCTCAAGAAGAACCGGTTTTGCTTCCATAAAACCTTTCTTCATGGCTAATGACCCTGCAATCTTAAACGCCATTTCAGATGAGTCTACCGCGTGGTAAGACCCGTCATAAAGCGTTACTTTAACGTCTACTGCTGGGTATCCAGCAAGAATACCTTGCTCCATGGCCTCTCTTACGCCTTTCTCAACTGCAGGGCGGTATTGTTGCGGCACTACCCCACCGACGATTTGGTCAACAAACTCAAAGCCTGCTCCCCTTGGAAGTGGCTCAATCTTAAGCCAAACATCTCCAAACTGGCCGCGGCCGCCGGATTGTTTCTTGTGGCGTCCCTGAACCGATGCAGTTCCTTTTATTGTTTCTTTATATGGAATTCTTGGAGCAGAGAGCTCGGCTTCAACACCAAACTTTCTCTTAAGCCTTTCAGTAATAATATCAAGGTGCATATCACCCATACCGGATAACACTGTTTGCCTGGTCTCGGTATCTCTTTTAACAGTTAAAGTAGGGTCTTCTTCGGCAAGTCTGTTAAGCGACGTACCAAGTTTTTCCTCATCACTTTTGCTCTTGGCTGCCACTGCTACCGAGATAACCGGCTCTGGGAATTTTATAGCTGGTAGTATAATAGTTCTACCTTCTTCGGTAAGAGTATCACCCGTCATGGTTTCTGCTAGTTTTGCAACAGCTCCAATATCGCCAGCTGGAATATCACTGACATCCTCTTGGGTTTTGCCGCGGACAACAAATACATGGCCAACACGTTCTTTTTTACCTTGGCTAGAATCAAATACAGTAGAGTTGGCCTTAAGGTTGCCTGAGAATACCCTAAAGTAGCTAAGCTTTCCAACATAAGGGTCAGCAACTGTTTTAAAAACATAAGCGGCAAGGGGTTCGGATTCTGAAGGTTTTATTTCTATTTCTTGATCACTCTTGGAGTCAATGCCTTTAATGGCACCTCTATCAATTGGAGATGGAAGAAAATCAACAATTGCATCTAATAGCCCCTGCACACCGACTGCGGTAAATGCTGCAGTACAGGTTACTGGTATAACCTGGCCTGAAGCTATTGCTGCCTTGAGCCCATCCATTATTTCTTTCTCGCTTAGTTCTCCCTCTTCGAGGTATTTCTCCATCAAAACATCGTCGCTTTCCGCAATTCGCTCAATGAGAGCTTCACGAGCTGATGCTACAGCATCAGCCATATCTGCAGGAACACCTTCAATTGATGTTTTTCCATCAGCCGTAATGTAAGCTTTCTGCTTTAGTACATCGACAACGCCTTTAAAATTAGCCTGACTTCCAACGGGCAGCTGAAGCGGAGTGACCTTATCGCTATATACCTCTTGTATGACCTTAAGGGTTTCATCAAAGCTGGCGTGCTCTTTATCCATCCGGTTAATGATGACCATCTTGGCTAGATTAAATTCATCAGCTATGGCCCAAACTCGCTCTGTTTGGACCTCAAGGCCGGATACCGCATCCACAACGATCGCAGCTATATCAACGGCGCTTAGTGCACTGTATACCTCGCCTATAAAATCTGCGTATCCTGGAGTATCAACCACGTTAATTTTGTGGTTATTCCATTCGCAGGGGGCCAGGGAGGTATTTATAGAGAACTTGCGCCTAATTTCCTCAGGATCGTAATCTGTAGTTGTATTACCTTCATCAACCTTTCCAAATCTTGTGATTGCTCCAGTTATAAAAAGCATTGCCTCGGCAAGAGTGGTTTTACCGCTACCCCCGTGACCAACTAGAGCTAGATTTCTAATATTTTTAGTAGCGTATTTTTTCAAAAATATCTCCTCCCTTTAGCTTTAAAGCTTAAAAAGTTGCTAAAATTTATCTAACCACGAGAAGTGGTCATATTTTAAATGCAAAAACAGTTGCTTGCTTTTTCTGTTATGTATACGCAAATAGCTATAGAATAGCTTATACGGCTTTGCGAAATCAAAGCCTTATAGCTGCTCAGGATAAATTGGGCGAGAGCTGAATACAATTTTACCGCATAATTTGCACAATGTAATCAATTATCGACCGTATGCCAGAAATTATCCTGCATAGCAAGAATTACCCTGTATATCTTCTGTGTCTTCTCCTTGGCGCAAGGAGTGTCATGATTAATCCGGCTATAAAACCGCCAATGTGTGCAAGATACGCAACCCCACCGCCAGTACCGCTTGAAATGAATACAGCCGAGAGTATCTGAAGTAAAAACCAAAAACCGATTAATATGACCGCGGGTATCCTTATAATTTCGATAAAAAATATGATTGGAATAACTGTTAGTACTCGAGCGCTAGGGTAGAGTATAAGGTAGGCTGCAAGAACGCCCGATATTGCTCCGCTTGCTCCAATATTTGGTATGGTTGAATTAGGATCAAAAGCAATCTGTAAGAGCGAGCCCCCAATCCCTGCCAGCAGGTAAAAAACTAAAAACCTGAAGCGACCGAAGAAGTCCTCAACATTGTTTCCGAAAATCCAAAGAAATAGCATATTAAAGGCAATGTGCAAGAAACCGCCATGAAGAAACATGGATGTAATAAGTGTGAGATAAACTGGCTGAATAGAATTTGGTGTTACAGGAGTGCCCGTAACAATTGCTTTTGGGAACAGAGCAAAGGAGTTATAGAACTGCATTAAGGCTTGCTCTGTTGGTAATGAAAGTGTGTAAACAAAGACGGCTATGTTAATTGCAATCAAAGAAATGGTTATAATAGGGAACCGTCTGGTTGGATTATCATCCCGAATTGGTATGAGCATATTTCCTCCAGCCCTTAAGTTTTTTATGTTATTCCCTTTAAGCTGTTGGGATAACATTACAAGGCGACCAATTGGTATTCCTAGAATACCAAAAAAGCCGGATTTTAACGATGTGTTTATCAACTTATTTTCTTGGAGACGAAATGAATCAGTCTTAAGAAATCTTAAATAAATGGCTTTCTAGTACCATATCAACTTAATTCCTGTGTCATTGCGAGGGCCAAAGGCCCGTGGCAATCTCGGAGATTGCTTAGCCTGTCCCGAACAAAGTGAGGAATCTCGCTCCTTGCAATGACAGTAAAGCATTGCGTACAAATTAAGATGAAGCGGTACTAGATTGCTGTAACCTTAATGTATCATAGTTATTGGCAAGCAGAGGGACCTTGTTGCGAAAGACTACCGTGATTAGGAGTGAATTAAGTTGCCGGAACTGCCTGAAGTCGAAACAATAAAGCGTGAGCTTGAGCAATCAGTGGTTGGCCTAAAAATAGTCGATGTTGAAGTCCCGGTTTCAAGTGTGGTAAAGATTCCCACAAATGATTTTGTTCGCCGAGTTAGAGGAACAACGATAACTGGGATTGGCCGGCGGGCAAAAATAATCTTAATTCACCTTTCATCTGGGGACACGCTTCTTTTTCATTTAAAAGTGGCAGGAAATCTTCTATACATGCCTGCAGATGTGGAAAAAGAGAAAGCTCAGGTTATATTCGTGCTAAATAACGGCTACGAGCTTCGATTCCGCGACCCTCGTCTTTTCGGCTATGTGAAATTGATATCAGGGGATGTCTTCCGATCACCTGAGCTAAGTCGTTTGGGGCCGGAGCCTCTTTCTGACCAATTTACACTTGATACTTTTAGAGAGATGCTTCAAAGGAGGCCAAGAAGTCAAATAAAAGGATTGCTCTTGGATCAATCGTTTATAGCAGGCATTGGGAATATTTATGCCGATGAGATACTTTTTTACGCACGCGTTTACCCAGCAAGGCCCGCTGGATCTCTTACAGATGAAGAGATTCGGCGCATATATGAAGGGATACGTGTGATTTTATCTAGGGCAATTGCTGAAAGAGGTACTTCTATCATCTCTTACATCGATCTTTATGGGAAGAAGGGAAATTATGGGAATTTCTTAAAGGTTCATTACCAGGCTGGTAAGCCTTGCGGTAACGATTGTGCTGGTACTGTTGTTAAGATAAAAGTTGCCGGTAGGGGAACATATGTCTGCCCAGATTGCCAAAAGTAAGCTTAACCACTAATTTTAGCTGCTCACATAAGCCATTAAGCAGTTGCGACCAGGTATTTGTTCTAGTATGATAGGAAACAGAGCTGGATTTTAAATAGCAGGTTAAGGAGAAATGTCAACTTACGATTAACAACTTTATAAATCATGTAAACCTAAAGTTTACATTGTTGTAAACCAATTTATTCCAAGTAAAAAGGAGAAAGGATTTCAATGGTTGAAACTGGGACGCTTAGAGTAAAAACTGGCCTAGCTGAGATGCTAAAAGGCGGTGTTATAATGGATGTAACAACGCCGGATCAGGCAAAGATAGCTGAAGAGGCAGGGGCGGTTGCAGTTATGGCACTCGAGAGAGTTCCTGCTGATATCAGAGCAGCTGGCGGTATTGCGCGCATGGCTGACCCCACGGTGATAGAGAGAATAATGAGCGCAGTAACTATCCCAGTTATGGCTAAAGCAAGGATTGGGCATTTTGTGGAAGCGCAAATCCTTGAAGCATTAGGCGTAGATTATATCGATGAAAGCGAGGTTCTTACTCCAGCCGACGAAGAACATCATATTAATAAGTGGGATTTTAAGGTGCCGTTTGTTTGTGGCTGTCGTGACCTTGGCGAAGCCTTAAGACGCATTTCAGAAGGAGCAGCCATGATTAGAACAAAAGGTGAGCCAGGGACTGGCAATATAGTTGAAGCAGTCCGTCATATGCGTGCTGTAAACCAGGGCATAGCTTGGCTAAAAGGTCTAAGCAATGAGGAATTATTTGCAGCTGCAAAGGACCTTCAGGCTCCATATGAGCTGGTGAAGTGGGTACATGATAATGGAAGATTACCAGTAGTTAATTTCTCGGCCGGCGGCGTTGCTACTCCAGCTGATGCTGCCCTAATGATGCAGCTAGGGGCAGACGGCATATTCGTTGGGTCAGGCATCTTCAAAAGCTCAGATCCAGCTAAACGAGCTAGAGCAATTGTTCTTGCAACAACGCATTATAACGATCCAGAACTTCTAGCGAAGGTATCAAAAGATTTAGGAGAACCAATGCCTGGAATTGAAATCAGCCAGATACCTGAGGCTGAGCTGATGCAAGAGAGAGGTTGGTAATCGATAAGAGTTCGGGGTCCGGGGTATGGAATGTCACAGGGATTTTGCAACCCACCTTTTGCCATTCCTTCGACTTCGCTCAGGACAGGCCCTTCGACTTCGCTCAGGACAGGTCCGAAGGGCCGAAGGTCTTTTAAATGTCATCCTGAGCGGAGGCCGTTAAAGGCCCTGTAAATGTCATCCCGAGCGGAGGCCGTTAAAGGCCCTGTAAATGTCATCCCGAGCGGAGGGCGAAGCCCGGAGTCGAGGGATCTAAATCATATTTTCTAAAAATTTAGACATAGACATGCCTTTTGATCAACCATCACCTTGTTGGTAATGTACTGCCTAGTGGCAGAATAATGAAGATATTATTTAGATTCTTCGGTTACGGCTATCGCCTCCACCTCAGAATGACATCTTTTTGTAACATTGTTTAATCCCCTGATCTAAAGGGTTCAATTTTAAAATTGCGAAACTTAATTTAAAAAGGAAGAAAGCAATTGAGCACTACTAAAATAGGTGTGCTTGCTCTTCAGGGGGCGGTGCGAGAACATATTCAACATATCGACGCGTTGGAGGCATCCGGTATAGCTATAAAATGGCCCAATGAGCTTAAAGAAGTTGCCGGCTTAATCATACCAGGTGGCGAAAGCACCACCATTGGCAAGCTTATGGTCGAGTATGGCTTTATCGAGGCCATCCGCGACTTTCATGCCACAGGCAAGCCGATTTATGGAACCTGCGCTGGCATGATCCTTTTGGCTAAAAAAATTACCGAGGGAGACCAGCCCCTCTTATCCTTGATGGACATCGAGGCAAGACGCAATGCTTTTGGGCGACAAAGAGAAAGTTTTGAAGCTGAACTTGATATTAAAGATGTTGGTCATCGGTTTAAAGCAGTCTTTATTAGGGCTCCATGGATTGAAAACGTAAGCAAAAATGTCAAAATCATGGCTGAATTTGGTAATATTAAGGTAATGGCAAGGCAGGGAAATCTTCTTGCATCAGCATTTCATCCTGAGCTTACAGGAGATTTACGAATACATAAGTATTTCTTGGGTATGGTAAAGGAGGCTTGATGTCAGGGCATTCGAAGTGGTCGACCATTAAGCATAAAAAGAGCAAAGAGGATGCCAAACGAGGCAAGCTTTTCGGCAAGTTAAGCCGTGCTATTATGGTTGCTGCTCGAAATGGCAGTAATCCTGATATGAACGCAGCGCTCGCAAACGCTATTGAAAAAGCAAAAAGCTTTAGTATGCCAGCAGAAAACATTGAGCGTGCAATAAAGAAGGGGGCAGGTGAGCTTGCTGCTGATTCTTATGAAGAGCTTACCTATGAAGGCTTTGGCCCTGCCGGGGTTGCAATTATGGTTGAAGTTATGACTGATAACCGCAATCGCACAGCATCCGATATCCGCCACCTGTTTACTAAATATGGAGGGAGCCTTGGTACGGCGGGGTCGGTAGCCTGGATGTTTGATCGAAAGGGAACCATTGCCATCGATAAGTCGCATCCGATTGATGAAGATGAGCTTTTTTCGTTGGCGGTTGAGGCTGGCGCTGAAGATATGACAAGCGAAGATGACCAATGGCAGATAGTAACCGATCCGGCAGAATTTCACTTTGTCAAAAACGTAATTGAAAAACATGGCATACCAATTGCACATGCAGAAATCGCCATGATCCCCAAAAACCCTGTTGAGTTAAGCAAAGAAGATGCCGCAAAAGTTTTAAAGCTTGTTGATGCTCTTGAAGATAATGACGACGTTCAGGATGTCTATAGCAATTTTGATATTCCAGCTGATGTTTTAGAAGAGCTTACAAGCACGTAATATGCTTGATTTTCTTCCTGGCAAGCAAAGCTAGCTATTCAAGCAAAGCTAGCTATTAGTATTGGAGCGGTAAATGTTAATTTTAGCAATTGATCCAGGTACAGCTACGACAGGTTACGGCATCGTTGATTATCAGGGAAACCGTTTCAAAGTTAAGGATTATGGCGTGATATTAACAGAAGCTAAGCTGCCGGTGGAGCTTCGCCTCCAGAAAATATATGATCAACTAAAGGATCTTATTAATAGGTATGGGCCGGATAGCTTAGTAGTTGAGCAGCTTTTCTTTAATACAAATACCCGCACTGCATTAGCTGTAGGTCAAGCTCGTGGTGTTTGCCTTCTTGCAGGTGCGCATAGCGGCCTTGAAATAGCCGAATATACACCGCTACAGGTAAAGCAGGCAGTTGTTGGCTATGGCAGGGCTAGTAAGATTCAGGTTCAGCAAATGGTCAAGACAATACTTAACCTAGAGGAAATACCTAGACCGGACGATGCTGCTGATGCCCTAGCTTTAGCAATCTGCCATGCTCACTCGTATGGAGCAAATAACCTGGTTGGGAGGCCGAAATGATATCTTTTCTTCGAGGCAGACTAGAAGATAAAGGTGCAGGCAGCGTTGATATTGACGTGAACGGCATTGGATATAGAGTTATTATGTCAAACAACTCAATTGCAGCCATGCCACAGAGGGGTGAGTTGGTCTTTGTTTATACATATATGCATGTGCGAGAGGATAATATTCAATTATTTGGGTTTGCCTCGGTTGCTGAGCGCGAGCTTTTCGAGAAGCTAATTTCAGTTAGCGGCATTGGGCCGAAAGTAGCATTGGCAATACTCTCTGCTTTTGATGTTGATTCATTGAAACAGGCAATAGTGAGCGAGGATGTTGCTCTCATTACTTCCATACCAGGTATTGGGAAGAAAAATGCGCTAAGGGTAATTCTGGAGCTGAAAGAGAAATTAGAGCTACCTAGCGCTGAATTCATCTCGTCTGATTTGATTAAAGACAGATCTGTATACGAAGAGGCCAGGAATGCTTTAATAAATCTCGGGTATTCATTAAATGAAGCTCAAAGAGCTCTTGATGGATTTAAACCCGATGGGGCTGATTTAAGTGTCGAGGCTTTAATAAAGTATGCTTTAAAAAATCTGGTCAAGGCCTAGTTTGTTTGTTGCCCTAGTTTGTTTGTTGCTAATGGATATTATTAATGAAGCTTTGGTTAAATTGATTTTACTAGAGCTTATGAAAGGTAGTGTAAATTATGGCAGAGAACCTAGGGTATGAGACTGTAGAGGTTATAGTCGAAATACCGAAGGGTAGCAGAAATAAGTATGAGTACGATCCCGAACGTGGTGTCTTCAGGTTTGACCGCTTGCTATTTTCTTCTGTTCATTATCCAGTTGATTATGGTTTCATTCCAGATACGTTAGCTGAAGATGGTGATACGCTTGATGCGCTTGTTCTTATCACTGAGCCCACGTTTACGGGCTGTTTGATTGAAGCAAAACCCATAGGCTTATTTAAAATGTGGGATGAGAAAGGGCCGGACCACAAAATACTTTGCGTTCCAATTGCTGATCCCCTTTGGAATTACATAGATGATATGATTGAGGTTCCGCCTCATCTTTTAAGTGAAATAAGCAATTTTTTTGAAATTTATAAAGAGCTTGAGGCAAAAATAACAGGGATTGAAGGTTGGGAACCCAGAGAGAGCGCGTACACGGTTATTGACGACGCTAGGGCAAGATTTCGCCAGAAAGCACGAAAGAGAATCTCATGACCGGAGAGAATATGAGCGATAGGATTTTAACGGCGTCATTTTTACAGGAAGATCTAGATTACGAGCGAACACTTAGGCCGAGAAAGCTTGGCGAGTTCATTGGACAACAATGGGTAAAAGAGGCTCTCGATTTATTTATATCTGCCACAAAGGAGCGCGGCGAGGCTCTTGACCATGTTTTGCTAAGCGGGCCTCCTGGGTTAGGTAAAACAACACTTGCCGGCATTATCGCAAATGAACTTGGCGTTGGAATTAAGGTAACATCTGGTCCAGCAATAGAGCGGGCTGGTGATTTAGCTGCTATTCTTACCAATCTGCAGCCAAATGAAGTTTTGTTTATAGATGAGATACACCGCCTGCATCGCCAAGTTGAAGAAATTCTTTACCCAGCAATGGAAGATTTTGAACTTGATATCATAATTGGGAAAGGACCATCAGCAAGGTCACTACGGCTCGAGCTACCTCATTTTACACTGGTTGGTGCAACAACAAGACAGGGGCTGATAACCTCTCCATTAAGAGATAGATTTGGGGTTACCTGCCGTCTGGAATATTACAGCGATCAGGAACTTAACGGTATTATCAAGCGCTCTGCCTCAATATTGGGCATTGAAATAGACGACTACGGTTCACTCGAGATAGCTCGCCGCTCCCGTGGAACACCAAGGGTTGCAAACAGGCTTCTGCGAAGAGTGCGTGATTATGCTCAAGTAAAGGCAGATGGCCGCATCAATAGAGATATTGCAGACAAAGCGCTAGCTTTTCTAGAAGTAGATACTTTAGGTTTAGATAGACTTGACCGCCAGATATTATCAACTTTAATAGATAAGTTTGGTGGAGCACCGGTAGGGCTTAATACCCTTGCCATGGCTATTGGTGAGGAACCGGAGACACTAGAGGATGTCTATGAACCTTATCTTCTGCAGCTTGGATTTATCCAGCGCACACCTCGCGGACGAGTGGCAACCGAGCGCGCCTACAATCACCTAGGTATAGAGGATCTAAAAGGGGATAGGTTGTTTTAGAATAATTTTTATTGCCTATTAACATATATCGTTACAACTTGGCCGTATGGCAGTACGGTTCCTGGGTCTGGATCCTGATAGACCACTTTATCCTGTTTGTCTTCATCACTAAGGTATGGTGATGCAGTAACGTCAACTACCTTTAGCCCAAGGTTTATTATTTGCTGTTTGGCTTCTGATTCAGAGGAACCAATAACATCAGGCACTTTTATTTTTTGATTTTTTGAGCCAGCGCTAACCACCAATTGAATTACTGTTCCCTGAATGGCTTTCTCAGAGCCGGCAGGGGTTTGCTCAATAACAATTCCTTTTGCTACCTTATCGTCGGTTTGATAAGTGATGCTGTGGCCGTAATGCATCTTATCCAGCACCTCTTTGGCCTCTTTCTCGGTTAAGCCAACAACAGATGGTATTTCCATGATGCTTGGCTTTGCATGAAGGGTACATTTTTTCTTTGGGGCTTTATTGCTAACAAATGGCCTGTATTCAATTTCTGGGCAGTATTTGTTGGCAAGCAAACCAGTCTCTGTGCAGACAAGCAAATCCACAATGCCTTTCTTTGGTTTGGAGAAATCATGGATAGGCAAGCCGCTGAGAGCCTTTGACATAAATTTAGCCCATATTTGCGCTGGGAAAGTCCCTCCAGCCACTCTAATGCCGTGTACATTAAGCATTGGAATTTGGCCATTGGGGTAACCTACCCAGACTGCAGCTGATAGCTCAGGGGTGTATCCGCAGAACCAAGCGTCGCGGTATTCAGAAGCAGTTCCAGTTTTACCGGCGCATGGTCTGTTTATTCTAGCTCTTACACCAGTCCCGCGTCGGATTACGTCTTGCAGGGTATCTGTAACTATGTAAGCTGTAGCCTCGCTTATTACCTGCTCAGGGTTGGGTTTGTATTCTTCCAAAACTTTCCCGCTAGAATCGGTGACCTTAATAATGGCGACTGGCTTGCAGTGCTTACCAGCATTTGCCAAAGTTGAATAGGCGCTTGCCATGTCTAATGGGCTTGGTCCATAAGTGAGCCCACCAAGAGCTATAGCTGGATGCGGATCGATCTGGCCCGTTAAGCCCATTCTTTTAGCAGTCTCAACAACTTTGCTTGGGCCAACATCCATGATGAGTCTTGCATAAACGGTATTAACAGATCTTACGAGGGCTTCACGTATGGTCAGTGGTGGTCCTCCGCTACCTTCGACATAGTTATCAACATCCCAAATCTGAGTTGGGGAGATCTTAATCTTGGCCGGCGATGATTCATATGTCTGAAAAGGAGACATGCCGTTCTCGATAGCTGTCACATATACAAAAGTCTTAAACGCCGACCCGGGCTGCCGCAGGTGAGAGTTTACTAAATTGTATTTAATTTTTTGATCTCCTCGGCCACCAACCATCGCCTTTATAAAGCCTGTTTGCGGCTCAATTGCCACTATTGCAGCTGATGGATCATGCGGTAGATTAAGGGTTGACCAGGCAGCCTCTTCAGCATATTTTTGCATCTTTAAATCAATTGTTGTATAGACCCTAAGTCCTCCCTTAAAAACAACATTCTCTCCGTATTTTTTAATGAGTTCCTGCTTTACGTAATCAACAAATTCAGGTGCAATAGTAGAGGGCTTGCTAATTGGTTTTACCTGGATTGGCGTAGAGATCACCTGCTTTGCCTGCTCGGGAGTTATAAATTTGAGTTCTAACATTTTGCCTATTACTAAATCGCGGCGCTGCCGAGCTTTATCGGGGTGAGTATAGGGTGAGAAATTGTTTGGCGATTTAATGATACCAGCTAGTAGTGCTGCCTCTGCCAGGGAAAGCTCTTTTGCCCTTTTACCAAAGAATTTAAGCGAGGCTGTCTCAACGCCATAAGAGCTTTGGCCAAAATAAATCGTGTTTAGGTATTTTTCAAGAATTTGATCCTTCGTATATATTTTTTCCAGTTGGTAGGCAAGAGCAGCTTCCTTTATTTTTCGGTCAAATGTCTTTTCGCGTGTAATTATGGTGTTCTTAACGTATTGCTGCGTAATAGTGCTAGCACCTTCAACTACATGGCCGCTCGATAGATTTGCTACGAAGGCACGCATGATTGCTTCTGGATCATATCCCTTATGCTTGTAAAATCTCTGGTCCTCGATTGCGACAACTGCCTGTTGGAGATACTTCGATACTTCAGAAAGAGGCACAACAATGCGATCCTGCTCGTAATATAGGTTTGTTAGCAAGGTACCATCGCTGGCATATATCTTAGTTGTTTGCCAGTTCTGTACCTCTCCCTGGTTCTTGAGGTCTGGCAGGTCGCTAAGGATGGCGCCAATTGCTGCAAAACCACCGATAGCTGCTAATAAGATTGGTAGTACAATTAATGTGCAGAGCGCCATTATAGCGTTGATTCTATGCTTGCGATAGGCTCTGCGCCTCGCCCTTCTAACTCTAGATCGAGACATTTGCCACCTATTGAAAAGTTTGATTGGAATGTTTGCTCTAACCTACTGGCTGGATTATAGCATAAAAGAGCAGGGTCCAGGGGAGGACGACCGCCGACCGCAGGCCGCCGCAGGAAGAAAGCGACCGGAGACCGAAGACGGGAGACGGGCAAGAACAGGGTCCAGAGGCCTGAGCGAGCTCAGCTTGGAGGATCCAGAATCCAGGGTCCAGGGTTAGGATAAAGACTAGAGATTGCCACACTCCCTTCGGTCGTTCGCAATGACAATCTTTGTCCTAGCTGCGGTCGGTGGTCGGCGGTCTGTGGTCGGAGTTCCGAGGCACGAGGAACGAGTCGCTGGACATGTTCATATGCAGGTGTTACGATTTTTTATATTTTGATATCGCACAGGCAAGTATTTCGGGGGTTTAAATGAAATCCGTTGAAGAGCAATTGTTTGCAATAGAAGATGGGGTTGAGGAAATAATTCCGGTAGAGGAGTTAAAAGATAAGCTGGAGCGGTCAGTCAAAAAAGGGGTTCCTCTTAAAATAAAGTATGGCGTTGACCCAACAGCACCCGATCTCCATCTTGGTCATGCGGTCACATTAAGAAAGCTGCGCCAGATACAGGATTTAGGGCATATAGTTCAGCTTCTTATAGGCGATTTTACGGCGCGCATTGGTGATCCAACAGAAAGATCGACAACAAGACCGCAGCTTCCGCCAGAAGTTATAGAAGCAAATGCAAAAACATACACCGATCAGGCATTTAAAATACTTGACCCAGCTAAAACCATTATTGAGTACAATAGCCGCTGGTTTTCTAGGATGCATTTTGAGATGCTACTTAAAATCACAGCTCAGTTTACTGTAGCTAGGATGCTTGAACGCGATGACTTTGCAAAGCGTTTTGCTGCCCAGGTTCCAATAGGTTTGCATGAATTTTTATATCCTGTAATGCAGGGCTATGATTCGGTTGAGTTAAGATGTGATATTGAAATAGGCGGGACTGATCAGAAGTTTAATATGCTTTCTGGAAGGGATTTACAGAGGTGGGCTGGGCAGGAACCACAGGTAGTTATTACTATGCCCATTCTAGAAGGAACCGATGGAGTTGTTCGAATGAGCAAATCCAAAGGAAATTATGTAGGTTTAACTGAGCCGCCTGAAGAACAGTTCGGAAAAATTATGTCTATTCCTGATTTTATAATGGTCCGCTACTTTCGCTTGTGCACCAACCTGCCGCACGATGAAATTGACCGCATTGAAAAGGGCCTCGAGGAGGGGACTTTGCATCCTGGCGAGGTAAAACGGCGTCTGGCAAAGGAGATCATAACAATTTATCACAGCCGCAAAGCGGCTGAGGAAGCTGAGCGCATATTTGATGCAAAATTTAAAAAGGTAGAGGGGTTAACAGTAGCAGAAAGGCTTTCTGCAGTTGGAGCAGAGATTCCGGAAGTTGAAATTACCCCAGAGATGCTTACCAATGCTGAGCGTATTTGGATTGTAAAGTTAATTATAGCAGCCGAATTTGCCAAGACCAACAGCGAAGCACGTCGCCTTATAGAAGGCGGGGCAGTTAAGTATCTTGAGCATATAGATGGGGAATACAGGGAAAGAGAAATTGCAGATTCAGGCGAGGAAATAGTACCAAAAACTGGCGACATTTTGCAGGTTGGAAAGCGCCGCTTAGCAAGGCTGAAGGTGTATGAACCAAGCTAGCAGCGGCCTGCATCTTGCAGAGTTTAAATGTTGAAATTTTTAATCGGCTTCACTAGAATTGTTAAAGTGCGTCTGTGACTAGCCGATATAAGTTTTTGAGGAATGCTTTTTGCTAATGCGCGCTTTGCGTTTAGCAAAAAATCCAGGGGAATTAGTTGACAATAGAAGTGCCTGATGTTATATTTATCTATGCTGCAAATGCAGTAAAATTCCGTGGAGTTGTTGTATATTGCTAACAATTTATCTCGGAGGCG
>JASEIR010000034.1:0-720 GCA_030017355.1 Actinomycetota bacterium | reverse complement strand
GGTTAGAGTTGTGAGATTACCAGGTAATCGAGCATAAGACTTGTCGCTGTGAGAGAGACTCCACAGCGAATTTTTTTTATTGCGATATAGTTGACAGGCGAAAAATGGCATGGTACATTAGCGTCTGTTGACTTGTTGGTCTTTGAAAACTGAACAGTGGAGATGCCAGTAAGGTTAAGAATTTAACCAAACGCGCGTAAGCGTGGAACCTGTCAATCGTATTTGTGGATACCTTCCGCAAGTACGGGAGATAATTTAGAATTTACGAGCTTGTACTCAAGCTCTTTGGAAAGTTTGCGGCTTTAAGCCGCACACAGTTTTTACGGAGAGTTTGATCCTGGCTCAGGACGAACGCTGGCGGCGTGCCTAACACATGCAAGTCGAGCGGAGCAGTCCCATGAAATCCTTCGGGGTCGATTGGGAAGGTGCTTAGCGGCGAACGGGTGAGTAACACGTGGGTAACCTACCCTAAACCCTGGGATAACTCCGGGAAACCGGAGCTAATACCGGATGAGGTCATTTGGACGCATGTTCTTATGACGAAAGGTCCGCCGGTTTAGGATGGGCCCGCGGTCCATTAGCTTGTTGGTGGGGTAACGGCCTACCAAGGCTACGATGGATAGCCGACCTGAGAGGGTGATCGGCCACACTGGGACTGAGACACGGCCCAGACTCCTACGGGAGGCAGCAGTGGGGAATTTTGCGCAATGGGCGAAAGCC
>JASEIR010000033.1 GCA_030017355.1 Actinomycetota bacterium | reverse complement strand
GAAGAATGAAATCTATATACTGCCCTCCCCTCAAGGGAGGGGAAATACAGAGTCTGGCCTCCCCTCAAGGGAGGGGAATTATCTTTGAGGTATTATTGAGATTCTTCGGTCACCTGGCTTCGCCTCATTCCCTCAGAATGACATTCTCTAGTCTTTATCCTGACCCTGGCCCCTGGCCCCTTGACCCTGACTAGGGATTTGTACTTGTCTTGCCTATCGGATAAAATCGGCTATAGCTAATTCAAATATAAGCCAAAGGACTTTTTATGAAAGTACTGCATGTAAACAATGTTGCCAATGTGCCTGATGCATTGGTTAAAGGGTTAAGGGAAATAGGGATAGATGCTCATCTTTACCAGCCCTTTGTAGGAAAAGGAGGCCCGATGAATCGGGCAAATGGCCCCATAAATGGGGCAACTACAACTGGGATAGGCATCAATAAACAGGGCGGGTTTGGCAAGCTAAGCGTTATAGCAAATAGAATCGCTGATGCTAAAACACTAGCTAACCAGGTAAATAGAGAACGCTATGATATCGTGCATATACACTACGGTTACTTTGGGGTGCTTGGAATACTTGGTGGGTATCACTATTGGCTGCACTGCCATGGAACAGACCTTCGCCAAAACCTCTACCACCCTCTATATAAAAAAGTCACAACTTTATCTTTAAGCAAAGCCACGCAGGTTCTATATTCAACTCCTGACTTAAAAAAGCACGTAGAAAAAGCAAGACATGATGCAGCTTTTCTGCCAAATCCAATCCATACCCAAATGTTTAAGCCAACCAATTACACAGGCCCTGCCGGTAAGATTCTTTTAGTTAGCAGAATGGATAAAGTTAAAGGCATAGATATTGCATTTCGGGCTCTTGAAAAACTAAAGAAAAGAAATCCCGAGGTGCAGATAGATGCCTTTGCATGGGGGCCAGAGTTTGAGAGGCTTAAAAACAAAGATTTTGTTAACTTCATTCCAAGAATACCTCATGAAAAAGTAAGTGAGCTGGTATCAAATTATCAAATTGTTGTGGGTCAGTTCGAGATAGGCGCAATTGGGATGTCTGAAATGGAAGCTATGGCATGCGCGCGGCCAGTTGTCTGCTACTTTGAATATCAGGATTGGTATGCGGAAGCGCCCCCTTTAGTGCTTGCAAAGACGGATGACGAGATT
The DNA here is from genome assembly GCA_030017355.1 of Actinomycetota bacterium. GTDB lineage: Bacteria > Actinomycetota > Aquicultoria > Aquicultorales > Aquicultoraceae > JASEIR01. The sequence continues at coordinate 14,203 of JASEIR010000033.1, read as the reverse complement.
GTCGATAAAATCGAATATCTTCTAGCTAACCCGCACCAGTGTGAGGAGATTGGCATAGCAAGCAGGGATTGGATTGTAAAATATCACGATTATATTTCTGTTGCTAAGAGACTAGCGAAAATGTACAGCAAGTCATGAGATTGCCACGTGCCCTGACGGGCTCCTTGCAACGACAGAAGACTTACTTAGTCAGACGATGATATTTCAGCAAAGTCGCGCCCCACGATGATGAGGACATCTGATGGAATCGAGCTATAGCCCTCAGTAACAATTTCTCCAAAACCAAGTTGGGATTTAACTCTTTTTGCGTATTCTTCTTTTTCCTTGCTGGTTATAATTTGGGTCTGGCCGTAGTCATAGCGCTGGGCATTCCCAATTTCATCAATCTTAAAGCTTAACGCTGCAAGTTTTGCTGCTAGTTTTCTTGCCAACCCTGGCTTACCGCTGCCATTGCGAACTGCAATTTTAATGTTCTCATTTTCCTTCTCTTCCGCAGTTAGCTCTAACGGCTTATCTTCCTTAATGCGATTGAAAATCCAAGCTGTCTTTTCCTCATCGGGAATGACAAAGCTTATGCCATCAATTGTTTGAGGAGTTGCAGGTATGCTTGCCATATGCACGTTTTCACGGCCAATAGACCTTAATGCCTGGCCGTAAGCAACCATTTGAGTAATCCCTAGGTTAGGGTCGGTTCTTAGATTGCGAGCCGCGATGCTAGCTAGCCTAGGTATCCTAAAAACATTGCTTAATCTTGTTAGTTTCTCCATAACAGCTTTTATGAATTTTTGCTGGCGCTTCATCCTGCCGAAATCGTCATCGACTTTTCGAACCCGCACGTATTTCAACGCTTCATCGCCGTTAAAATGGTTCATGCCAGCGTCAATTTTGACATATTGACCCTCAAAGTGGTCACGGATTTTCTTTTCAACATAGATATCAATTCCGCCGATAGCGTCAACAATTTCTTTAAACCCCTGAAAATCCACAATCACATAATGGTTGGGACGAAGACCTGAAAACTGCTCTATTGTTTCGGCCATAAGAGGAGCGCCGCCATACTGATATGCGGCATTTATCTTAGTCTTCCCGTGTCCAGGAATTTTAACTCTTGTATCTCTGGGAATTGAAATAAGATATGCTATTTTCTTTTTTGGATTCATCCTAAAAATCATTATTGTATCTGAACGGCCTCTATCGTCACCGCCTCTGGTATCACTGCCCAGAACTAAAAAAGTGACAGGCTCATTTGCTTTTGGCTGCTTAAATCTCCCATCACCCTCATTACCAGCTTTTTCGTGAATGCTTGCCTCAAGAATCTTTGCGTATACGAAGCCTGCAGCGCCCAAAGCCATGGTTAAGATAAGTGCCCATAGGAAAAACGTGCGTAAATATCCAGTTTTACGATCTTTAGGTAAGTGTTTGCCCGTGTACAAAATAACCCTCCAGAAATAGCCTATTAGCAGGCTACCATAAAAAACGGGTAATTCTCAAATTGTTTCCAACTATTTCTACTGCCTCTACCTATTTCTATAACCATATTAGTCTATAACCATATTAGCCTGTGAACATGTGACGTTTAAGTGAACATGTGACGTTTAAGATTTCCAAGTTAGGAAATTTTTAAAACGCAAACAAAACGCAATGTTTAATCAGACCAGCCGATATAGAGGTGCCCTCCTCTTGATATGTTTAGGAAAGCCTATTACACTATAACAGAGCATTGGTGGTAAAGGAGAACAATGCTAAATAAAATCCGAGCAGTAATTGAATCAGGCCTTCTCTCTTTTATCCTCTTCTGGTCCTTTGTGATTATCTATCGCTTGGTATTGGAGCCAGAAGCTCTGGTGACTATTGTTCTTATCATTGGGGCTCATTATTTAACTGCAATTTTTTGCGGGTACTGGGCTGGCTGGAGGTCAAGAAACGATGGCTGGCTATATGGTATCCTTGGATATGTTCTTTTTAGGGGCTTAGCATTTACTTTTAAGGTACACGCAGTATTGCCATTCCCATTGCATATTAAGTTGGCTGGCTATATCCCTATTCTTACCCTTCTCATGTTTGGGGGCGTTATAGGCGAGCAAAGGGCCCATTACGCACCAATCAGCCAGAGAAACAAGGCTCTCTACCCAGTGATTAAAAGAATACTAGATATAATTGTAAGCATTACAATTCTTTTATTGCTTGCTCCTGTTATGCTTGCTATTGCGTTTGGCATTAAGTTTTCCTCACCCGGGCCGATTTTCTTCCACCAGAAACGCATAGGGCAGCACGGCCGTATAATTAATGTAATCAAGTTTAGGACGATGAGTGAGGATGCAGATGCCATGGTTGACCGCTTGAGCATGCTTAGAAGCCAGAAGGACCAGGCTTGCCAGATAAAGGATGACCCAAGGGTTTTCCCATTTGGAAAGTTTTTACGGACCACAAGCCTTGATGAACTTCCACAGCTTATCAACATTGTCAAGGGAGAAATGAGCCTTGTGGGCCCAAGGCCGCTGGTTCCAGAAGAGATTGAGACATCTGATGAACTTACACTAAAAAGGCTGGAGGTAAAACCAGGTTTAACGGGGCTTGCTCAAATTGGCGGCCGGGGAAATTTAACATTTGATGAAAGAATGCAGATGGATTTAAAATACGTTGATAACCAATCGCTGCTCATGGACTTAAAAATCCTGCTGATTACCATCTGGCAAGTACTAACACGCGACGGAGCGTACTAAAATAATTGGCCATCGGTGCTTTTGTTGGATAATCCTGGAAGCTTGTGCTAGAAGACAAACCCATTATATAATTAATCCATGTAATAACTGCAGGCAGTACATGTCATAGCCTAGCCATACCACCCCTTTGTACACACTTCGTACACCAGTCATGCTTCAAATGCAGTTAAAAGGTTAACCATGTCATAAATCTATGAATTAATGGGAAAGATGCAGAGTAGATTTTTTATTTACAAATTTTTGGGACACCAATGCTTTACTACTACAAAATAAGAAAAAGGCAGAGATTACAAGCCAGAAAATGGTTTATTATATCTTTCATTTCAGTTTTGGTCTGGGCATATTTTTATCCAGGCTCTTTTGCAGATGTCGCTCCTGAGCTTGATAGGCGATCACTTCCATCATTCCCTACAAATATCTTTCCTACCGACAGGCCTATTGAGCACAAAAAGGTTAAAGTAAAGACGCCTAGCAGTAGCACAAGTCCTGATAAGAGCATAAGTATCGAGGAAGTTAGAAGAGTTGAAAGTGAGTTAAATAGGCAAGGTAAATCAAAAGAAGCAAGCGAGCTTGCCTACAGTTTGGACCTTCTTGAGCGAATTGAAAAGGACGGACCGATAGCAAAAACCCGTATAAAAGCAATAAAGCGCGACCTAGCAGAGACAGTTGCCTACTTTAAGGCAGGAAACAGCGCTTCTAACAGGATGAAGATTCTAGATGATAAAGGTAGTAATTTAGCGTATGTGTATTACCCAAACTACGGAGTTCACTTCAACCCAGTAACAACTGCCAACCTAGCTATTGACGAGTATAAGAAAGGCAACTATGAAAGATTCACCAAGATAGTGGATAAGCTATTGGATATTGCAGTCGTAAAAGAATATCCGGGTGTTGGTAAGTTCTACATCTGGGAAAACTATTACGACCTGGAATTTGGAACGCTTAAATTTCCTGCACCGTGGCCATCCGGCATGGCTCAAGGGCTAATTCTTGATATCGTTGGTAAATCATATAAGCTAACAGGCAATAGAAAATACCTGGAAGCTGGCGAGTTCATAATTAATTCATTTAAAGTACCTTGGTATGAAGGCGGTGTGACAGATACAGACGAGCATGGAAATTGGTATCTTGAGGTAGCCGCAACCAATAAGCTAAGAATTTTAAATGGCTTCTTATTTACGCTGCAATCCATCTATAACTATTACGAGCAAACAAAAAGCCCAAAGGCCTTGGCTCTTTTTAATGCCGGAATTAAAGAGGCCAAAATGCACATTAAGGATTACGACCTGGGTTATTGGAGTAATTACTCTCTCATAAGCGGTAACCTAGCAAGCTACAATTACCACAAAATTCACGTTGACCTTCTTTGGAAACTTTACACCATCACTGGAATTCCTGAATTTAAAACATATGCGGGAAGGTTTGATTTTTACCTTAAGTATAGGTTTATCAACATTCCGCCAACCCATCCGTCTTTTAAAGTCATCACAACGTTAGCAGAGAAAGGAATCATTATCAGCAAGGACGGCTGGTTTAGCAGCCACGCCAATATCAGCCGAGCTGAATTTATTGGATGGCTTGCCCGCGCTTTGGGGTGGAAGCCTTCTGCTGTATACAAAGGGTATTATCCTGACGTTGACCAAAACTGCGAAGACTGGAACTACATCGAAACTGCCTTTGAGAAGGGTTTAAAGTTTGGCAATGGCAATGAAGGCGGGCTTTTCAGGCCACAAGATTCCATCAGCCGGGCTGAGATAGCTTCCATTTTATGCACGGCAGTTAGATTGCCTGGCGATAGACCAGCACCTCAGGTCGCTGATGTACCAAATAATAGCCAAAGCTACAATAACATCGAGCTAGTTCTTGCTAATGGGCTTATGGAGCCTTATGAACCTAATTATTTTCGCCCCGATATTAAAGTCACCAAAGAGCAAGCCGCAATTACACTATTCAAGCTTCTTGAAGCTAAAAACTCAAAATGAACATGCCTAAGAGAACTTTCTAGATGGTTATGAAGCCATCCCACAAATTGCTGGGGTAACATTTAGACGCAAATCTATTGACAAGCTTATGATTGGTTGGTATACTAATACACAATCTAGAATACCTATAGGTTATATAGGATTTATTGCTTAGCGTCGCAGAGAATATGGCAGAAAAAGGCATCAATAATGCGAATTTTTAAAACTCCCTATAAACAAATTATCATTCTTCGTAAACTGCAGCGGCAAATAAGGAGGTGAGCATTCGCAAGAAAACGCAGCAAATTGTGATGTTGTGAAATATCAGATCGGTATCTATTGTATTTGGTTTTAAGGAGTGATCTTATGAACAAATGGGTAAAGAGAGGGTCTATTATTCTTGCTTGTGCTGTACTAGCTATTGCCATTGCTTCTGTGGCAATAGCTAGCACAGGTGCCATAAAAATAATTGTCAGCGGTCAGGAACTCAACCTAAGGGTTGCCCCGTCCCTGCAGAGCGGAACTGTGAGCGCCCCGGTTCGTGCGATTACTGAGGCATTTGGAGCAGAGGTTTCATGGGATGGCGATAAGAGAGCTGTCATCATTACCGCACCGGGCAACAGATTCCTAGGCGGACTGAATGGTCCAAGGCTAATCGAATCAACTCAAACCCCAAGCATACATGATAACTTTGTAACAGCAACTCAACTTAGAGATGTCCTTGACGATGACAAAGACGGCGATCTTTGTGATTATAGAAGTGGTCATAATGGCGGCGATAGTATAGCGAACGACCCGCTTGTAATCGATGTAAGACAAAAAGCGGATTACGACAAGGGTCATATTCCAGGCGCGATTTGGATTGCCTCTGCCCAGAATATGGCCAAGACAGAAAGCATAACAGCACTGAGGGCGGCTTTAGCTAGCCACCTTGCAAAAGGCGGCAAAAACGTAATCGTAATTTATTGCTACACAGCGCACACAGCAGGGCTAGCCGCTGGAGTATTAGGTGCCAACGGCTTCAACGTAAAGAACTTGAGGTACGGCTACAACATAAGTTGGGAAGGCAGCATGCAGGCCGATACTCCTATTAAGGGACCAAGAGAAAACTCAGCAGGCCAAATCGTTCCATATTAATCGTGGAAGAATTTTAGTCATACTTAGCAATGGTTTCGGTCAGTATGAACAAGATTTCCCAGAAGATATACCGTAACTGCGTTTTGCGATTAGCTGATTCGATATAAAAAACCAAACCTAGAACAAAGAGGGAGGTAATTGCCTCCCGCTTTGTTCTAGGTCATTGAATTCGATTTATCGTTCACCAATTCACTGTTTTAGCAGCCATCTGCAAATAAAATTTGCCCTTTCGAGTTAGATACAGGAAATCTTCGGAATATCTAACAAGGAGGGCTTAAAATAGGATGTGGCTTAGAGCCGGTTTAAGATATGTTTCAATATTGGCCGCTCTTGCATGGGCTGTTTCAATATACTACCTTTTCTTTCACCCTTTTACACATAATCCTGTAAAGATTACAGCGATTTGCTTTGGGCTTGGCATTGCTGCATCTATTGGTATCTACAGCATGTTATGGCATCTGATATATCGCAGGAGCAAAATAGGCATATTTAATTTGGAAGGATTCCCAGGTTTATTTGCCGGGGTCATTATTCTAATCATTGCCATCTCGTTTCTTATAGCAGCTTTGCTGGGTGACTTTCGCAGATATCTTGGAAACAATATCCAGGAAGTTATATTTCTTACAGCTATCATTCTTTCGCTCTTTGGGATTGGGGATTCAATTTTAAGCCCGTTGAGACTTCATCTGCAAGCAAACGAGCGCATCTTTATCTCTATCACGCTGGGTCTTGGGATTATGTCTCTTATCATGTTTACGCTTGGCGTTACTGGACAATTGTACGCCCTTCAAGCCCAAGTTCTAATTTTATCATCAGCACTAGTCGGCTTATTTCGAATGCTTAGATCCATTCTTAGATCCATTACTGTAGGGGATTTGCGCAAACCTAAAATTTCTTCTTTACTTAGAATTCCTCTCCCGCCAAATCCATTTGCGCTCTGCATTGCAATCCTTTTAGCCCTTTGCTTTGCAGCTGCTTGGATGCCAATCAACAATTTTGACTCTCTCCTATACCACATTGCTGTGCCTAAACTCTATATCTCTGCCCACAGAATTTACTATATTAAGGATTTTCTCCCTTCTAACTATCCTCTCAACGGTGAGATGCTTTTTTTGTTATCTCTTTTAATAAAAGACGATACCTTAGCTCAGCTATTTAGCTACTTTATTTCGATTTGGCTAATCTTTGGTGTTTATATATTTTGCCAGCGATTCTTCTCAAATCGCTCCGCTGCAATTGGTGCCATTTTAGCGCTTACTATACCATCTTTCGCCATACAAATTCCCATCAATAACAATGACACCACCCTTGCTCTCTTTATGCTTGCAAGTATCTTTGCGCTGGTCGTCTGGTGGCAGCAGAAAAAATATGCATGGCTATATCTGAGCGGGCTTATGTTAGGCTTTGCTGCGGGAAGCAAGTACTCGGGTTTTTTCGGCCTTGCGGTGGTGGGATTGATGGTTGTGGCAATGGTTACCTTGGCTAATAGAGGTGGTCAAAGGCCACTTTTTCAAACCGCCAAGATTATGGTAAGCTTCATAGCTGCAACTTTTATAGGGGTTGGTCCTTGGCTTATAAAAAACTGCCTCTTTACTGGAAATCCAATCTACCCCATGTTTGCATCTGTCTTAGGTGGCCGTGATTGGATTCCTTCCGCAACCAAAATTTTTACCGACACCGTTAGCCAAGCTAACTATATATCAACAGGTCCGCTTGGCTATTTCTTAATCCTGTGGCATCTTTCAGTTAGAAAGCCTGCTGAGATGACAATTGGTCCGGCCATTATTTCTTTCCTGCCTTTTATTTTAAGAAGAGATGTTTTAAGTAAGAGTTCATCCATCATTCTGCTGATAGCTGCTACAGGTTTTCTGGCTTCATGGGTTTTAACTCTTGCACAGGTTGCAAGATTTGCACTGCCTGGCCTTATACTGCTTTGCATAGTCATTGCATCAGGTATCGATAGCTTCATCTCTCAGAAACGCGCGATAAGCTTAACAATAGCCGCTTTGCTTTTGGCGGCTCTCCTGGGAAATTTATTTTTGCTTGCTTCCAGCCAATACAATAGTTTGCCGGTTAGCCTCGGCTTGGTCAGCCATAAACAATTCTTGGAGTCAAACAGGCTATATCAAACCTCAGCTTACATCAACAACCATATCCCCAAAAATAAAAAAGTTGCAATGATAATTGATAACCGCACGTATTATCTTAACAGCCGTCCGGTTTTGATATTAAATCCTTTAAACAACGGAAGATTAGACCAGGTCGGGATAAAGAAGCCTTCTGAACTAATGCGCATATTTAAAAATGAAAAGGTTGACTATGTTTTTGCAACGGATGAGACCCGCAGATACGTCTACAGCTTGCCCCCAAGCTCGCCTTATGGAATTTACCGCCCTCTTATTGAAAATGTCGACCATCTTATAAGGCTTGGCTGCTTAAAAGCCATATTTAGGGCTGGCGACTTTTGGCTTTATAAAGTTAACAAGCAATGCGGCTGCAAAGGTTAACATAGCGCTTCCAAACGGCAGCCAATGCCACCATACAGAAGGCCCAGTATCAAGCCAGAGCATGATAATGGTTAAAATAAGCGAGTAAACTTTAGGGTCTTTTAACCTCGATGCAGCCGCAAGGCAGAGACCAAGTAAAGCTGCATAAACTGCAACCCCAGTAAAACCAAATTCAAGAAAGGGAATCCCAAAGAACGATATTGAAAAAGGCTTCTTGAGTATGCTAATAGTCATCGCCCGCCCTGTGTTTGCGCCAGGCATAAGAGATACAGTAAGCTTGCCATGCGATCTACCCCACGGAAAACTATCCTCAATAACATCTAGAAACACTTTATAGGTAAAGAAGGGCCGGATTAAGAACCGGTTTCTTGCCTGAGGGTTGGAGGGGATCATGTCTTTGTCGGTATAGGAGCCCTTTTCCATAGCCTCAACAACGGCCGGCGGCGCCTTAACAGAATCAAGCGGAGCTGCCATATATAAAACACCGCGGGTATAGGAAGTAAGAAAATAAGTATACGCAAATATAAGAAGTATAACCCCCGCAGCTTTTAAGCCTGCTTTTAGGCTAGACGGAGGTTGTCTCTCTAAGTAATACTGAAAAATAAGAGGCATTATGAAAATAATTGCATAAGCTCGATAGCCGATGGCTGCAGCCATGAGAGGGCCAGCAATAAAAACTATAAAACCGACCATCGCAAAAAGACTTCTTTTTGTAAGAGAAGATGATATTTTCATTAGCCCATAGATTACGGCTATTGTGCCTATGCCAACAAGAAATGCCGGCATGAGGCCGCCAACTCGATTTATGTAGGCACCGTAGAGGCCGTACAGAGCAAACGACGGCACTACGTAAATTAGTATCATAGCAAGACCAAGGCCAAGGTAAAAAACCCCTTGCAAGCTAATCTTGATCCGTCCAAGCAGGTACAAAATCGCAGAAATTAAAATTGCGTAAATAACAACCCTGGTATAAAAATTTGCAAGCTCTCTAAGAGCAAGGTCTATAAGAAAAATAATTAGTAAGGAGATTAGCAGATGCTCAAAATAATGCTCGCTTATATAGTTTTGCTTCTCCCATGACTCTACGATCCGCCCTATTAAGCGAACCACTAAAAGATATACAATTATCCCGATTAGAACAATAGATAATGCCTTAAACGAAAAGCTAACCAGAAGCAAACCAGCCAGGTAAAAAAGTGCAACAAAGAGCGGTAAAAATATTTCCGGCGAAAAAATATTAAGACGCTTTGAATTAAGGTGCTCCGTACTAAGGTGCTCCGGCAAGCTCTCCATTACACTACCACCTTAAGCAAAGACCGCGCTGACACAGCGATTAGTATAAATACTATAGCTGGCATGACTGGTCTTGCTGCTGTCTCTTTCACTAGAAAGTGAAAGGAGGAATTTTCATACCAAGCGCGGGCCTGCTCAAGCCAGTTATTGACATACTGCAAAACCCGACTTCCGCCAGCGAAATTGGGTACGGATGGCTCCCTATAAAGCCATATGGCAATGCTGCTTTTACACCAGACATCGTTAAGGCGCGCAGTAAACCTGTACAACGGGTGGTTATGCACAGCAGCTTTAAGCGAGATAAGCGCAGTTCTAAACGGCCGCAATATAAGGCTGCCTTCAACAACAGGTGCAAGCCGGGCTTTAGCCGGCTCAGGAATCAAGTTAGATATAGCAACCTGCAGGCCAAGGAATATCCAGAAAAAGACAGCCCCTTGCGGGTGATGGAAGCTGTTGCTTGTTAAGCCATTTAATGAGAACCCAATTATGCCAGCAAGAATTGCCGAGTTAATCCAGGCAAGATATTTATCTTTCGCCTTTACCCGCATTATATAAAGGCCGTACTTTATTGAAACAAGGATAATTAGAACAAAGGAAAGTATACCAAAGATGCCTGTTTCAGCCCATATGGTAAGGTATGAATTATGAGCGCCATACATAACCCATCCAACGTTTTGTTTTGGATTTCTAAATACATATTCGGTAAATGCCTCGTAATAGTTGCCGATACCAATACCTACCAAGGGATGCTCCCTTATGATGCCGCTTGCTATACGCCAAAGCTTCATTCTAAATCCAGCCGTACCCCCTGTTATATCGGTTATGCTGGCGAGCCGGCTTGCTACACCCGGAGCAGCTATCAGCGCAGCAGCAAATAAAGCTGCCCAAACCCAAAAAAGCCAGGTCTCAGTCAGCAAAGACATAAGAACGATGCCGATGCCGGTTGCCATCCAGCTTCCCCGTGTGTAGGTAAGAATTAGCCCAACAAAGAGGAGCAGAGTAGCTGCAGCCATATAGGTTCGGCGGAAAATTCCTCGCAAGCCAAGAACTAATGCAAGCCCAATCGGTATCATTAATACCAAATACTCAGCATAGAAGTTGGGGTTGCCAAAAGTTGATCCAACCCTTGCTGCGACATCTTCAGTTAAATCATAAAGCCCGATTTTGGCTGTATCGGGAGCATATAGATACTGGTAGATCCCAAAAAGACCGGTTGCCGCACCTGCAACAACCATGAGAATAAGCAGCCATGTAAGCGTTTCTTTCGACTTAACAGTTTGGCCAACTATAAGAACGAGAAGAAAATAACCTATGAAGCGAACTATAACAAGTGCTGCCTCACTTAATGACGGCGCTACAACCATTGAGACCGCTGAAAAGAAAAGAAAAACTAAAAATGACCACGTAAACGGAGTTCGAGCGCCCTCTATTCTTCTTCCCAAATTTTTTATGGCATAAGAGGCAATAACAAGGCCAGTACAAAATGTAACAGCATCAATTGGGATAGGCCCTAGATTAATTCGAACGCTGGTAAGCGGGACAGCAACTACAAGAAGGGCTAGGGCAAACTCAACTTTAGCAAGCGCTGCTGCGATAATAATAAGACCGGCGAGGGCTAGAAAAAATTCAGAAGTAGATAAGATTAACCCAGCTAGGCCTACCAGTAGCCCGAAAATAATAGCCGCGATGCACTGCGGTATTAAAGTTTTCCTTAACGCGACCAGCTCTGACAAAGCAACCTCTCTTTTCCAAGATTTCTACGATTGGTCGCCTTCAACGTGTATATCAGTAATAACTGCTTCGCCGGTAAACCACTTTGTAACTATAAAAAACTTATCGCCGGCACGAAGAACTTCCGCTCCTGTTGCTATGATATCCTTCCCAGCACGACCCTTTGTTTCTATTGTTATATAGGCATCTTTCTCAAACGGCGAAGCAGCAAGAACTTTGCGCCCATCAGCTGTATCAACAACCATTTTGGCTGGCTCTATTCGCACACTCTTTATAACCCCAATATCCCCCTGTGTAGTCTGCTTTTTGACTAAATCACCAACCTTGATGTTTTCTGCTACATCGGGGCGGATTGCTCTTACAACAACCGTATAAGTTATAGTCTTGTTCTCCGGTACAGTGACTACCTTACCCTGCTTTGTCAACACCACAAAAGCCAATGCAGCAATAACAACTACCCCTAGAAGAAGCATGAGATCTATTAAATTGATACGGCCAAAGATTCTTCCCTTTTCATCAACTAAAGACATGAGCAACAATCCTCCTATTTTGCAACCTCTAGTATTTTATCTAATAATACATTAATACTTCGAACACGACCTTGCCCAAATGCTTCTTTTTTCTTAAGCTCAATCTGATCAGGACTATCAAGCTTCATCATGCGCCCTTCAGCAATTAAGCTTCTATCAATAGCCCCCATCTTTCCTGAGAAAAGCGTATATACGGGAGTTTTCAGCGCAACAGCCTCCCGATTCATTGTACCGCCTGCGCTTATTACCAAGTCGGAGTAATAAATCAGGCTTTGCGCATCTACCGCTCTTTCAGGGATAAAAACATTTTTGAAACCAAGCCTTAAGACCTCTTCGCGCTGCTCCGGTGTTCGCGGCAGCAGAACTACCTCAACATCGTCACGGTTAGCCAGCCTGCGCAAGACATCCAAAAAAATTGGATTGTGAAACCTATGATACAATGCCACGTCAGGCGGCGTGCGCATGACGACTATAATCTTATTAATATCCAAACCAATCTCGCTGATAACCGATTCATCAGGTTGGAAATCCGCCAGATAATATTCCTCTTTAAGACCAGGATATTTATCTATCTTTTCATCAGTGCCTCCGTAGGCATAAAGGGGCTCTGAGGGGATAAGATCCGGGATGAGCACTTTTGAAGATACCCTTAAATTAATATTATGCATAGCTTTTGCAAATTCGTAGTCAAACATAGTTACATGCGGTATTCGAAGGAAAAAAGAGGCTAGCGCGCAATCGTTAGACCCGTGACTTACTGCAAGGTTAAACTTTTTACCAGCAGCATATCCTATAAGCCGGCTTGTGCGATTGATAAGGCCATATATCTTACGGTATATCTCTTTACCCTGGTGTTTTCCTATGAGTGTATGCTCAATGCCAAACCGCTCAAGAAGCTGTGTCGTCTGGGCAAATTCACGGGCGGTGACAAATACCTCGTGACCCCTCTCCTTTAAGGCCTTGATTATAGGGCGAAAGATTAGCACATGTGGTGTATTTGTTATATCTATCCAGATCCGTAACTTTTTCTCCCAAGAATTGCTAGATTTCAACTACGACTCTCCATTTTAGTTTCTAGTCCCTAGTTTCTAGATTATAGCGCTGTTCTAAAGAGAAGTTAACCGCTGTGCTATGTAAAAAGCTGCTTTTCCATCTCCGAAAAGCTTTGCAGGCTCTCCTTCTGGATTAAATTCGGCGATTTGCTTAAGTATCAGATTCTTGTCGACATGGACAAGAACATTCCAGCCGCTTTCAACAGTTTCAACCCACTCTGTTGTGTCACGAAGGGTAATGCAGGGAATGGCAAAGAAAAATGCTTCCTTTTGAACACCACCGGAATCTGTTAGAATTTTAGCTGCATTTCGCTCCAATGCTAAAAAATCTATATAGCCTACCGGATCAATCAGCCTTACCTTGGTTCCTTCTATGATTTTGTGAAGACCAGCGTTATTTATCACTTTTCTAGTCCTGGGATGGACAGGAAAGATGATTGTTTTGCCTGATTCGGCAAATGCCTCAAGCAAAGCCTTCAGGTTTTCAACTTCATCTGTATTAGCTGAACGATGAATTGTTGCAAGAAGATAGCTTTTGCTTGTTAAACCAAGCTCTTGCAAGATGTTAGATTTCTTCTCGGCTAAGCCGCTGAAAAGGAGAGCTGCATCATACATTACATCACCGACCAGCTCAACACCTTTGGTTATGCCCTCATTTCTTAAGTTATCAACAGCAGTCTTTGTTGGACAAAATAAGACGTCAGATAGATGATCGGCAATTATTCTATTTATTTCCTCGGGCATCCTTTTATCAAAAGACCTCAAACCTGCTTCTACGTGGGCTACCGAAATGTGCAGCTTCGATGCGGCAAGAGCCCCGGCCAAAGTTGAGTTTGTATCACCATAAACCAGCGCAATATCTGGCTTTTCGTTGATTAGAACTGCCTCTATTTTGGTTAGCATCTGAGCTGTTTGCTCTCCGTGAGTTCCCGAGCCTACCTCAAGATTGTAATCTGGTTCGGGAATTCCCATGTCTTCAAAGAAAATCTTAGACATGTTGTGGTCATAGTGCTGGCCGGTGTGAATTAGAACCTCTTGGCAAACTTTTCGCACTTCAATTGAAACGGGCAGGCTTTTTATAAATTGCGGCCTTGCCCCAACTATAGAAGCTACTTTTAGCATACAAACCTCACAGAAATTAAAATTTTAAAATTAAAAATTTTAAATTAAAACCGCAAAGCATGTCCCGAGCAACGTCGAGGGGCCTGTCCCGAGCAACGTCGAGGGATTGCAATTCAAAATTCAGGGATTTTGCATTTTATCCTCTGT
>JASEIR010000032.1 GCA_030017355.1 Actinomycetota bacterium | reverse complement strand
AAAAATTCATACCTTATTTTACTTTACATCCATACTTTTAACTGATAGAAGACTTGATAAGAGGGCTATAGGTAGAGGTTCTGGTTAAACCAGTTGGTAGATAAGCAGAGGATACGACTAAAACAACTATGAGAGAGGGGAGGGTAGAATAAGAACGCCAAACAAGGAGAGATCGGTCTGTTTTATCTTGGCCTACCGCGGAGGGAGGATAATATTTAATGAATAGAAAGACTAAGTTAGTCCAATCAATGGCTCTGAGCCTTATATTGGTTTTAGTATTAGCCGCAACCGCACTTGCTGCTTACAAGTATCTATCAGTGCCGCAATACCAATCTCGGTATGCGTGTTGGTCGGCGTCGTCTGCGCATGTAAGCGCTTTTTTTAAAAATGTAACAAGCGAAACAGCTATTATAGACTATGAAAGAAGGATATATCGCAACAAGTATCCGGATCCAGAACCAACAGGTCAGGGTGGATCGGTTGCTGATATGGTCGCTGGCGTAAGGCTTATAACGGGGATAAGTGGATATTATCAGTTAAATCCTTTGAGTTACACCGCCGTCAAATATCAGACAAATAATAATGGGCCTATATGCGCTGCCTTAACAAATTATCTACAAAATGGTTGGAAACATGCTATAACAATTAGGGGTTATAATGATGAGGGTGCTGAGTGGTGTTACTTTAGTGATCCTTATGATGGTAAATATAACCGGGCGAGCCACAGCTATCTCGTCAATACTTGGAAGTGGGTAAATTCTGCATTCTGGAAATAAATAAGGAAGGGGTGGATTATTGATGAAAAGAACTGTTTTAGCTTTAATCATAGCTGTGGCAGCCATACTAGTTATTTCAGCTGCAGCAGGCATTGCAATCTCTATGTTTGACTTAGCGATTGATAAAGAGTATTTACAACTAGCTCAGGAAAAACTTAATGTGGAAAAAGCTATTAAAAGCGAACTCCCCTCTATTCAAAAAGACTTTTCTGAACAGCATGAGGCCTGGGGGTTAAAAGATAAGAGCCAGATTCCTACCACAATAGGCAATGCATATAAGGTTTATCCTGTTAAGCCTAACTTTGTTGAAATATTTAACAATGAAAAGACTTTTGCGAAATGTTTTGATAATAACGCCACATACTGGGAGATTCCTCTTAAGAATAGAAACGGAGAAGTGATTAATACAGCAAAAGTGGCATTCTTTGAAGGCAAGTGGCAGACAGTTATTATTGGCTTAGACCTACCAACGGGCGATGTTGCATTTAGTTCTGATAAAAATCAGATATCCAATTTGCTTGCTAAAGCAAATATAAGAGGTGTTAATTCTGTAAAACACCTGAGAACAGGGATTCCAAAACTAGACATCATTTACATTGATTCTAATTCTGGAGAGTACCTTATCCCGATGTCTACACGGCCTGATATTTTTGGAAAATTAAGTATGCGCTTCGTATATAAGGCTGATGAGTTTGTGAATCTAGTAAAAGATTATTATAAACCTTTGCCGGAATCTGGCGAAAATGGTCCAACTATGGTTCACTAAAACTAAAATATGCTTTTTGTCCAAAATAAGGCGTGGATCATCAAGCTTGTTCGGTCCACGCCTTATCCTGACTTAATAGCATCATAAAGATAATCAATAGGACCATAAAGCAGGTATACTGTTCAATAGTTTGTTTAAGGAAATGCCTGCATATTGCGCATCGAGAAAGCCTAGCAGCCTGAGTTCACTCCGAGACAACCTCGGTATCAACGTGTCTTCTGGTTAATATTAAGAGTATTATGCCTGAAGCAACAATTAAGAAGCCTCCAAAAATCGTAGTTAGCCGCGGGACTTCACCTAGAATAACAGCAGCAAAGATAATAGCACTTGCTGGATCAAGGTAAGTAAAAATTGCTGCTTGCTGAGCCTTAACTCTTCTCAATCCACTTAAGTACAAGGCTGCTGCAAGAGCCGTATGAACTGCCCCCATGATGAACAGGATAAAGAGCACCGATGCACTAATGCTTGCTCCAAAAAAGAAAAGCGCTGGGCTCAAAACTATTGCGCAAGTGAGTTCCTCAAAGAAGACCATCGCCAAAACGCTGATTCTTTCAGTAAGCGGTTTAGCAATAATCACAAGTATGGCGTAAGTTACTGCTGAGATGGCAGCCCAACCTATTCCTGCGATGTCCCTCATGCTAAGTCCAGCGACCGATGGTGATGCAATCAGAAAGATACCTGCAACTGCTATAATGAGGGTTATAATGGAGACCCTCTCAAGACGTTCCTTCAAGACCAAGGGGGCCAGCACCGCAATAAAGACTGGTGCAGTATAGGTGACAAGAACTGCGTTTGCTATTGAGGTGGACCTGATGCTAAAGAAGAAAGAAGCCCAGTTTAGGGCCAGCAATGCTCCCATGAGAATTAGAAGATAAGCATTTCGTCCTACAGCAAGTTTTTCAATCTCACGACGGCTTGCCATATATATAAGAGTAGATACAGCTGCAAAGAAGACCCGATAAAAGACCATGACAAGCACTGGAAGGTCAATCAATCGCACAAATATAGCAAGAGTTCCCCAGATGATTGCCGCAGCTGCTATTCTTAGATATCCTCCCATTGCTCTCCTTTAAATTAGTTACTCTGAAGGTCTTGGCTCCGGAAAAATGTTTATTTTACGCTTAAAAATTTCTAAATACCCGTATGCCTTTGCCGAGATATTAAGTACAAAATCTCCAAAAGGAACGATTCGATCAATGCTCGTTGTGTTTTTTCTAGCATTAGCAATGATTATTGCATATATTGAAGGTGGAAAAATCAGCGCCTTATCTAAAATAACACTTAATTTTAGCATGCTTGTTCCCCTGGCTCTAACAATTTTGCTAATCTCATATATAGCTGGTTTATCATCGACTACTTTTATGTATAGGTTGGGGCAAGCTTTCTATATAGTTTCTTGCCTACTAATTACCTGTTTTTTGGTTTTAAATCTGCAGATCAGGGGTGCTGGTATAATTGCCCTTGGTTTGGTTCTTAATCTCTTAGGAATACGCTTCTGGTTTTTAGGTGATATACTTACCATCCCTATTGGATTTCTATCGCGAAGTGTTTTTGGTGTTGGAGATATAGCTATAGGGCTTGGTTTGTTCACTGCAACCAGGGGTTTAATGCTTATGCGAAAGACTGAATTTGAAGACACCGCCCGCCGCTACCGACCAAAGCATCTTGCCAGAAAAACCGCTTAAGGCAGGAACCGCAAGAGGTCTTCATGCCTCAAACTGCTGTTAGTAAAAAAATTTCAAAATAATATTACAACAATGCTAAAGATTGCCCAGTGAGTTAGCCGAAAATATTACACAACAATAGATTATACAACAACAGCCGGATTTGTTTGTTGCACAGCAATAGCTAGATTACGGGAGGTCGCCATTAACATCTTAATGCTCGGGTGGGAGTTACCACCGCACCATTCAGGAGGATTAGGTACAGCATGTGAAGGCATGACAAGAGGTCTTGCACGACAGGGCATTTCTGTCTCCTTTGTGCTCCCAAAGGCCTTCCAGGATGCAAGCTACAATTGGATGGATGTCTATGACGCATCAGCCTACGCACTAAGAGGCATTGCACATCACATAATTGATGAGCAAGTTTGCTTTGAGTATATAACCCGCCACCAATGTTCGCTTACAAGTGGATACCAAACTTTTGCTCACGGATTTCACGGATTAGAAGTGTTCTGTCGAGCTTGTTTCCAAGATATGCACACTAATGAGCTCTCGCATATAGGTTTTTACTCAAGAGGAGTAACTGCAATAGCGCAAAAGCTTCATTTCGAGGCAATACATGCACACGACTGGATGACGTTCCCTGCAGCTGTTGCAGCTCGCAGGGTTGCTATGAAACGTGGCAAGTGGGCTCCGTTTATTGCCCAAATCCATGCTACTGAAATTGATCGCCATGATGGTCCGCGAATCTATGCTATAGAAAAGTGGGGTATGCAAGAGGCTGATAGAATTATTGCAGTTAGTAATTATACCAAATCAATAATCGTTAAATATTATGGTATTAATCCAGATAAAATAAGCGTTGTTCACAACGGTATTGAGCCAAGGCAGGTCAGGCGCTACCCACGTCACCCGCTGAAGCGCCGTTATAAGATTGTGCTATTTATTGGCCGAATTACATATCAAAAGGGTCCAGATTATTACGTGCGTTTGGCTAAGAAGGTCACCGACCAGTATCCAGATGTAAAATTCTTGATGGTAGGCTCAGGCGACATGCAAGCAGCGATGGTAGAGATGGCCGCACGCGAGGGGCTTGTTGAAAAGCTTCTCTTCAACCAATGGGTTACTGGCGAGATGATGGATGTAGCATATCAAATGGCTGATGTTTTTGTAATGCCTTCGGTATCTGAACCATTTGGCATTGTCCCACTTGAGGCAATCCAAAATGGAACGCCAGTTGTCTTATCCAAAAATTCAGGTGTTTCAGAAGTCATTCAGAGCTGCATTGCAGTGGACTTTTGGGATATCGATAAAATGGCTGAGGCAATTATCAAGCTTCTGAAAAATGAACCGTACGCACGATTAATGGTAAATAAAGCTCAGCAAGAAGTTAATTCACTGACATGGGATTTAGCAGCAAGCAAACTAAGTGCTGTATATAACGATGTGGTATATGGCAGAATAAAGGAAGTGGCTTGATGCCTAGCGTGTGCTTTTATTTCCAGGTTCACCAGCCTAAACGCCTGAGAAGGTATAATATCTTTGATATTGGCCGTGAAAGCAATTACTTTGATAAAGAACATAACCGGCAGGTTTTACAAAAGGTTGCTCGCAAGTGCTACTACCCAGCGAACAATCTTATTCTTGAATTAATTGAGAGACATGAGGGACGCTTTAAAGTTAACTATTCTCTTTCTGGTGTGTTTTTAGATCAAGCTATGCGCTATGAACCCAGACTTATCGAGAGTTTCCAGCGTCTTTCTGAAACCGGCTGTGTAGAATTCTTAAGTGAGACCTATTACCACTCGCTTGCCTCGCTTTATTCAGAGGAAGAATTCTTTGAGCAAGTGCTTGATCATATGCTTCTCATCAGCAATCTGTTTAAGCAGGTGCCAAGCGTATTTCGAAATACTGAGCTTGTCTATTTTGATTACCTTGCGCATCTTGCTAAAAGATTTCACTTCAAAGCAATTCTTGCAGAGGGATGGGACAATATCTTGGGCTGGAGGAGTCCAAATTTTGTGTATGAAGCTTTAGATTACCCTGTTAAGCTGATGCTTAAAAATTACAGACTCTCAGATGATATTGCCTTTAGGTTTTCAAATAGAGAATGGAAGGAATGGCCTCTTACTGCTGATAAATTTGCTCATTGGGTGCATGCTGTAAATGGTAATGGCCAGGTTGTAAATCTATTCATGGATTATGAGACCTTTGGAGAGCATCAGTGGGAAGATACTGGCATATTTAATTTTATGCGCCAGCTCCCAGAAGAGATTTTGCGGCATCCTGATATGGACTTTGTAACTGTTTCTGAAGAGGCTGACCGCTATCAGCCAGTTGCAAAGCTTTCAATGCCACATCCAGTGTCCTGGGCAGATACCGAAAGGGACATTTCAGCATGGGTTGGCAATGATATGCAAAAGGTGGCAATTCACGCGCTTTATAGCCTTGAGGAAAGGGTAAAAGAAACGAAAGACCTTGAGCTATTGAAAGCCTGGCGCCAGCTGCAAACCTCAGATCACTTCTACTACATGTGCACCAAGTGGTTTAGCGACGGAGATGTCCATAAATATTTTAATGCCTTTGAGCGCCCGCATGATGCATATATATATTTTAACAACGCGTTGGTTGACTTTGTTTGCCGTGTTGATGATCGCTTTGCTGAGATGCGAATGATTAGCCAGCAACCAGAGATAACACGGATTGAAATTGAGGCGCCAGTTGATGGCTTAGATGTTCAAATACCTGGTGTGGATTTACCTGGTGTGGATTTACCAGAAATTCCAGTCGATCAACCTATTGTTTTGCCAAATGCAAGTTAATGCAAGTTACCAATAGTTGGCGATAGAAATTGCAGGAGGATGCAAAAATGGGAAGCAAACCGTATTTATTTGAAGTTTCGTGGGAAGTTGCCAACAAGGTAGGCGGCATCTATACCGTTATAGAATCCAAGTCTGCGCTGGTTAAGGAGGAATATGGAGACCACTACTTCTTAGTCGGGCCGTATTTTGCTGGTAAATCAGACAGTCAATTTGTGGAGAAGCCTTTACCATCATTTTTAGTAAAGGCACAGAAGGACCTAGCTCCAGAAGGCGTAAAGTTTCATTATGGCGCATGGCTTTTGGATTCAGAACCGCAGGTACTTCTCGTCGAATTTGACAATGAGCTTGCAAGTATAGCTAAGTTTAAAACAGAGCTTTGGGAACGCTATGGCGTTGACTCTCTTTTCTCAGGCCATGATTTTGACGAGCCAGTTGCGTTTTCATGGGCAGTCGGCAAGCTTCTAGAGTCTATAAAAAGATTTGGCTTAAAAAAGGAAAACGTAATAGTTCATGTTCACGAATGGCTTGCAGGCGGAACAATTCTTTATCTAAACAGCACAGACCTTGAATTCTCAACTGTTTTTACAACACACGCGACATTTCTTGGGCGCTGTCTTGCATCCTCTGGCATAAATTTCTATGCTGACATAGAAAGTATTAATGCTGATGAAAAAGCCCGTGAGATTGGAATTATTGCCAAACACAGTCTTGAGAAAGCAACTGCTCTAAATGTCGATGTTTTAACTACGGTGTCTGGAATAACTGGCAAGGAGGCAGAAGCTTTTTATGGAAGAAAACCAGATGTACTGCTACCGAATGGTCTAAATATGGCAGCATTTCCAGATGTTCAGGATATCACTGTTTTGCATCGCCAGTATCGGAAGCTTTTGCGCGAATTTGTCCAGTACTACTTCTTTCCGCACTACTCGTTTAATCTTGAAAAAACGATTTTTTATTTTATCCTTGGCAGGTATGAGGTAAGATGCAAGGGGATTGATCTTTTCATTGATGCCCTTGCTGAACTAAATGAGAAACTAAAAGCAAAAGATAGTGATAAGACAATTATAGCATTCTTCTTCATCCCAACCTGGACATCTGGTGTTAAGAACCAACTAATTGAAAGTAAATCGGTCTACCAGCATCTGCGCCAGAATATAAACCATAACATGGATGCAATTTATGACCGTATTGTCAGGGCTTATGCTGGCGAGCATGAGTTTGATATCGAATGGATACTTGGCAAGGATTTTCTTGACAAAGCTTTTGCACTACAGCGGCGGTTTAAAAAGCCAGGAAATCCGCCCCTTGTAACTCATGATTTAGCTGATGAGAGAAGCGATGAGATACTAAGCATGTTCAGGCAAAAGGGCCTTCTCAATGTCAAAGATGATAAGGTTAAAGTAATATTTTATCCCACCTATCTTTCTGGTGGAGATGGGCTGCTTAACATGCAATTTTATAATGTAATGGCAGGCTCGCATCTGGGTGTATTTCCTTCCTTCTATGAGCCTTGGGGTTATACTCCACTAGAGGCAGGGGCACTTGGCGTTGCATCCATTACAACTGATCTATCAGGCTACGGCCTTGCGCTAAAGGAAATTGGTCTTAAGAAAAAGTTGCCTGGAACCTATGTTATTGATCGCAGCACGTTTGATTACGAACGTGAAAAGCAAGATTTACTGGCAATTCTTTATGAGTACACAACGCTTGAGAGTGATGAGCGTATGGAACTTCGCCTAAATGCAAACATGCTTGCCAAGAATTTTGATTGGAAATTGCTAGTGAAAAACTATTTCGAGGCGTATGAAGTTGCCCGCTTGAAAAGCAAGGTGAATGTGGCATGAGAAAAGACTATTTTAGAGACCTTTGGACATTTGTTGCGCCAGGTCGCTCGCTAAGACCCTTTGATTCAGGGCAGATTCAGGTAAGCGATAGCCAGGGGTGCTTCTTTTGCCCGGGCAATGAACACATGACACCACCTGAGATCAGCCGGATTTCTAAAAACGGAAGCTGGCAAGTGCGGGTGTTTCCCAACAAGTTTCCAATCGTTGGCGGGGAGGATTTTAGCGACAATGGCTGGAAGGTTGCCTCATCGCACGGTTATCACGAAGTCATAACAGAAACGCCTGATCACAACAAGCGCCTCTCCCAGGTTACTAAGCAAGAAATGATTTATACCCTTATCACTTATCGTGACAGGATTAATGCATTGGAAAAAGACAATAGAATTGGTTACGTATCTGTATTTAAAAACCAGGGAAGAGAAGCTGGCGCATCCCTTGATCATTCGCACACCCAGGTTTTGGCTGTGTCGCAAGTGCCGGCCTGTATACGAGAGAAAATGGATTACAGCCACGCAGGAAACTGCATTTATTGCATAATTGTCGAGGAAGAAAAAACGTCTCCCCGAGCAGTTTTTGAAACACAGGCGTTCGTTGCTTTTTGCCCATTTGCTCCACGATTTACCCATGAGCTATGGGTAGTTGCAAAGAAGCATGTTCGAAACCTAAACGATCTATCTAGCGCGGAAGTAGCTGACCTTGCCGAAATTCTTCTAAAATCTTTGCAAGCTGTCGAGAAAGTATCGCCCAATTACAACATGATGGTAAATTATGGCCCCAGGGGGGCTGATTTTCACTTTCATATTGAAATTGTGCCAAGAATTCCGCATCAGGTTAAAGCAGGCTTTGAGCTTGGTACAAACTACGCTGTTATAACAACTTCCCCAGAAGAAACTGCGGCATTTTACAAGGGATGATACGGTGGATGTTACTCACATTGTCGGCAGCAATGCAATTACTAAAAGTGTGAATTATCCGGTTGCATTTATCCTAGTAAACAACCGTAAGGACTTTGCTACTTTTTATAACACCCCACAATCACGCTACGAGGGTTTTTTTGTGATGCAAGGAGATATCTTCTTTAAAACTCTCTCCCGGATAATTTGCCAGGATGTGCCAAGCAGTTTTGAATTCTACCAAGGCAAGGGGTTGACTGTTGTTAAGTGCGGGCAGCAATCCGCAACTTTTATGATCGCAAAGGATGAGCCCGTACTTGTCTTTGAGGCCTCAACAAAGAGCGACCTTACCGTGCGCTTAGATATGAGGCATCAATTTTATATCCCTCAGTGGGGGCGGGAATACCATTTCTATGAAGATGGGGAAGCTGTTGTTGTTCGCTATAGCGATGATTATTTTATCGAGCCGATATTTATGGCTATACTTCATGATGGAAAGTTCCAACCGCTTAAGAACTGGGTGCCCATCGAATATGAGCGAGACAGACAAAGAAATTCTGAGCCAACAACCATTTATGAGTACGATCTGGGAAAATTTAACGCCAAGAAGCTGGTTTTTGCATTTGGAATATCTGAGACAGAAGCTCTTGCAAGGGCAAGAAGATATTCAAATTTTTCATGCATTGATAATCTAATAACCAAGCCAACAAAGCCTAGGGAAGCTGGCGATGGAGCACACAAAGAAGCAGTTGATATTGCAAAGGCATACGCCAAGGATTCTCTTAACGATCTCTTCATTAAAGATAGAATGCTTGCTGGTATGCCATGGTTTACAAAGCCGTGGGTTAGAGATGAGCTCATTTCAGTTCCGGCTTTGCCGAAGCAAAAGGCACGAGCTATTATTTCAAAGTATGTGCATGCAAGCTGGAACGGTGGCAAATTGCCAGTTATCTTTGGTGGCACGAATTGCTGCTCCGATGGCCTTGGCCTTTTGGCTTGGGCAATTCTTTTCAGTGGAATTTCCCTTGGCAAGCAAGAGAGAGAAATTCTAGCTAGCAAGGTTATAAATTCAATTCAGCTACTTGAAGAGACAGAAAACGAGTATGGCTTTATTCCGTCAGAAGAAAAGGAAAGCTGGATGGATAGCATTGGAAGGGCTGGCTATCCCCTTGAAACACAGGCCCTCTATAGCAAGGCTATCCACCTTGCTTATGTATTAACCGGCAGCCGCTGCTACGAAGAAAAAAGGCAAGGCCTGCTAGCAAGCATCAGAAAGCATTATTTTGCTGATGGCTACTTATACGATCGGCTTTTTGATAAGACAATTCGGCCTAACGTATTTCTTGCATCGTTTTTTGCGCCTGAAATTTTAAGCAAGGAAGAGTGGATGGCATGCTTTGATAGGGTTTTGCCGTCACTCTGGCTTAAATGGGGAGGCCTCTCATCAATCGATATCTATGATAAGCGTTTTTGTCCGGTATCTGCTGGCGAGAGTGATATAAGCTATCACAATGGTGATAGCTGGTTCTTTGTGAACAACATTGCTGCTCTTGTCCTATATAACCTAGATAGAAAGAAATATGCAGATTATATAGGTAGTATTCTCAATGCCTCGACTGAGGAAATACTCTGGCATAACTACATTGGCCGGCCAGGCGAGATAAGCTCAGCCCAAGCACTTGAATCTTGGGGTTGTGGCCTTCAAGGGTTCTCGGCAGCGGCCTATATTTATCTAACAAAACGCCTGTCATTATGGTGAGAGTCCGCATAAGCCAGCTGCCAACCTGCGGTTTATATTAGGATTTTCCTCAACTTGTTCGTTCCAGCACCCGCTGCATTTTCCTTCGCAGGGTGAATAGTTAAGTCTGCAGAACTGGCAGCAAATCTTCAATTTTTCAGGGCAGTTTCTCAGCTCTAGGTGACAATTAAAATTTAGCATAGTATCCTCCTGGTAGGCAGAAGAAATTAACTTAAAACGAGTAACTTACGTATTTCCCTTCCCACGTCTTTAAGAGTATCCCGCCATTTCCATCCTGCCAAATATTTGCTTCGCAAACAGGGACCTTGCCTAGCCCGCCGGGCGCACTAACAACATATTGCGGTACGGCAAGTCCTGACGTATGGCCACGAAGCGCGCGCATTATTTCCAAGCCTTCTTTTATTGAGGTTATAAAATGGGAAGTACCGCGAACTGGTTTAGCTTGGAAGAGATAATATGGCTGCACGCGTATTTTTAGCAACTCATGATTTAAAACCCTCATGACATGTGGACTGTTGTTGACGCCTTTTAGAAGAACGGTTTGATTATTGATAACTGCACCTGCTTTTATTAATTTATCGCACGCTTTAGCTGCATCTGGTGTTACTTCACGTGGGTGGTTAAATTGGGTCACTATGTATACAGGGGGATATTTCTCAATGATTTTGCATAAATTATCGGTGATTCTTTGTGGCAGTGTTGCAAGCGTACGAGTTCCTATGCGTTTGATTTCGACATGCTCAATTTGGCTTAGCTCGCTTAAAAGCCATTCAATGGTGCCATCGGAAAGTAGAAGCGGGTCTCCACCGGTAATTATCACATCCCTTATTTCTTCGTTTTCCTTGATATAAGCAATGGCTTCTTTAAGCTTGCCTTTTGAAACAGAGTAATCTTGCTTTCCTATCTTTCTCCTTCGCTGGCAGTGCCGGCAAAAAGTTGCACATTGATTTGTAGCGTTAATAATCAGCCTATCCGGATAGCGCCTTACTACTGCCTCAACGGGCGAGGTATCTTCCTCGGCCGATGGGTCATCTACACCAGAGTGGTCATATAGTTCAAGGATCGAAGGGATAGATTGACGCCTTATTGGCCCCCAAATGTCCGTAGGCGACATGAGACTGACATAGTATGGTGATATCGCCCAACGAAAGATTTCGCTAACTTGGTTAATCTTCTCTATTTCTTTCGAGGCAAGCTTTATTATCTTTGACAAGGTTTTGGCATCAGCAATGCGGTTTTTTAGATGCCACCGCCAGTTCTGCCAGTCTTTTTCAGTGGCATTGAATAGTTGAAGTATGCGCATCTTAATCTCTCGCGCTTCTTCTTGTATAGAGAAGCCTGTATCAATATAATGCTTGGCAGATAAAAATTCTGAGGCATATTCCTTTAGCATGCCCATCCGCTCTTTTGCCGATAATTGTTTAGCTACCCGTGATCGCTTTAGATTGCGTTCAGAAACAGACATTGGGACTCCTTCCCGTTTTTTAAGCAATAATCCGTTAATCCTTAATTTGCGGTAGACTTTTTAAAGAATTGCTTAATTATCTTATATTGTTTTGGGGTGTTAAACCGCGGAACTTTTCCCAATGTATCCGTAGCCAGATACACCCCTTCAACGCTTACGAGGTTAGCTGACGGGTTCGGGTTGAAGGTACCCTACGGCATTGTCGGCGCCGATTCACCCCGGATTTGGTTCCCCCGCTTCTTTTTAAGAATTCAGCGTTAATTAAAGTATACAGTTAGTGGCCCCTGGTTGCAAGGGCTAGCCAATCCGCTGTCTTTCTTCCAGCGCTAGTTTTTAGGTATGTAAATGTTTTTGGGCATGTATATGTCAAAGAATTTTGTTGAGGTGGGTGTTATGGCATACATTGTGCAGTTTCAAGATGTCGGCAAAGATGACGTAAGGTTGGTTGGTGGCAAGGGTGCAAATTTGGGCGAGATGACGAGAGCGGGGATGCCGGTGCCGCCAGGTTTTATAATAACGTCAAGGGCATACTTCAGTTTTTTGGATATCTCTGGTCTGGCTCCCCAGATAAAACAACTGCTAGCCAACCTTGACTACAATGATAACCAGGCACTGGGTAGAGTTTCAAATGCAATAAAACACCTAATCATATCCGCTGAAATTCCTATGGACATGGCTAAGGAGATAAAAGCAGCTTACAGGCGTCTCTCTGGGCCAGAGGATATCTATGTTGCAGTTCGCTCGTCAGCAACAGCAGAAGACCTTCCTAAAGCATCGTTTGCTGGCCAGCAAGTTACTTTGCTAAACGTAAAAGGTGAAGATGCAGTTGTTGATGCAGTAAGACGCGTCTGGGCATCTCTATTTGAAGCGCGGGCTATTTTTTATCGGCACGAGAGAGGCTTTGACCACTTTAAAATCGGCATTGCTGTTCCTGTTCAAAAAATGGTTGAGTCTGAAAAAAGCGGTGTAATGTTTACCGTTGAGCCTTTAACCAATGATAGAGAAAAAATTGAGATCGAAGCTATTTTTGGCCTTGGTGAGGCAATTGTTACTGGCCAGGTAACGCCGGACATCTACCTTGTCCGAAAAAGTGACCTGCAAATAGTTGATAAAAGAATCTCAAGCCAGCCTTGGAAAATTGAGCTTAAGGAGGGGCGAAACCAGCATGTAGAAATCCCGCAAGATCGCCGCAGTATGCAGAAGCTAACAGATGAAGAAATATTAGGGCTTGCACGCTATGGGATTATACTTGAAGAACATTACAACTTCCCTCAAGATGCGGAGTGGGCAATTGAGGGAGGAAACATCTATCTTGTGCAAACAAGGCCCATAACTACACTGGCTCCGGTGGAGAAAGCTGAAGTGAAGGAAAAGGCTGGCGAGGTAATTCTTGAGGGAATTGCTGCCTCAGCTGGCATGGCCTCAGGTATAGTAAAAATTGTCCGTAGTAAGGAGGAGCTTGATAAGGTCAAGAAAGGCGATGTGCTTGTAACACCGATGACAAATCCTGATTTTGTCCCGGCCATGCGAAGAGCTGTAGCTATTGTTACGGACTCAGGCGGGCGAACTTCACACGCGTCCATTGTTAGCCGCGAACTTGGGATTCCTTGCGTGGTTGGGACAGGAAAGGCAACGCAGGTCTTAAAGGACGGTGATGTAATCACCGTTGATGGGGCGCGGGGTATAGTCTATTCCGGCGAGATTAAAGCAAAGGCGTTGCCTGAGAAACGTGCTGAGGAGGCTGTTCCAGTAACGGCCGGTGTCCCGATTACAGCAACCAAAGTTTACGTTAATCTTGCCGAGCCGGAGTTAGCAGATCAAACGGCAGCACTCCCGGTTGATGGCGTTGGGCTTTTGCGAGCCGAGTTTATGATTGCTGGAATTGGGACGCATCCTAGGAAGTTTATCGACGAGGGGCGCCAAGAGGAGTTTATTGACAAGCTTTCTGAAGGGCTCAAAACCTTTGCCCAAGCTTTTTACCCCCGCCCTGTTGTTTATAGAACTACTGACTTTAAGACAAACGAGTACCGAGAGCTTGCAGGTGGTGATAGATACGAGCCTTCTGAAGCAAATCCTATGATTGGCTACAGGGGGGTCTCACGCTATATAAAGGAAGCTGATGTCTTTAAGATGGAGCTTGCCGCAATAAAGAAAGTAAGAAACACCTGGGGGCTGAAGAATGTATGGGTCATGCTTCCGTTTGTACGAAAAGTTGCTGAGGTAGAGGATATTAAGAAGGTAATGGAAGAGGAAGGCTTAAAGACATCAGCTGACTTTAAACTTTGGATAATGATAGAAGTGCCGTCAACTGTTTTGCTGATAGAAGATTTTTGCAAAGTTGGCATAGATGGAATATCTATTGGCTCAAACG
The DNA here is from genome assembly GCA_030017355.1 of Actinomycetota bacterium. GTDB lineage: Bacteria > Actinomycetota > Aquicultoria > Aquicultorales > Aquicultoraceae > JASEIR01. The sequence goes on along the minus strand of JASEIR010000032.1, from coordinate 1,243 downwards.
ACTTAACCCAATTAATTCTGGGGATAGACCGAGATTCTGAGTTGCTAGCCCCTGAGTTTGATGAGCGAGACCCGTCAGTAATGCAGGCAATGTTTCATGTAATTGAGGTTTGCAGACGCTATGGCGTTACAACCTCGATTTGTGGCCAAGCGCCATCTGTATATCCTGAAATTACAGAAGCGCTTGTTCAGCATGAGATAACATCTGTCTCGGTAAACCCTGATGCTGTCTCGCAGACAAGAAGGCTTATTGCCTCAACTGAGCAAAGGATGATTCTAGATTTCCTCGAAAAATTAAGGGAGCGGGGTCAGGCTGCATAGCTTGCGTATGTTCATTGCAAGTGTTGCTGCAACGTACTACAATTTCTAATAGGTAGTACGAACATGCGTTCGCAACTGAAAGGTGGTAAGGAAATGTCAGAACACAAACTTCCAGCAAAATTCGTTAAAAAAATCCAGGGCCGGGATTTTGTCCTTTTTGAGGGCCTCCTTGATATGGCTCACGCATCAGGTCTTAAGCGAGTTGAAACCCAGCTTTTGCAAGCGCCAAATAAAGATAATGGCATGCTTGCAATAGTAAGGGCCATTGTTGAGACGGATCAGGGAGTGTTTTCGGCACTGGGGGATGCATCGCCTGAATCAGCTGAAAGGCCGATGCAGCCACATCTTGTCCGGCTGGCCGATACTCGTGCCATTGCAAGGGCAATTCGAATTGCGGTAAACGTTGGAATGACGGCAGTTGAGGAGATAAATGCAAATGAGCAAATAATGGGCTCGAACAACGGTAAAAGAAATGTCTCCAAGAATGGAGAAGACGAAACTAAATCTGAGTGGCTCGATAATCCTGAGGCCGTTATCTTATCATTTGGCAAACATGCTGACAGAACTCTTGGGGATGTATTGCGTGATGATCCAACTTATGTTGAGTGGATTGCAAAAGAGGCTTATGACTACGTCCTAAGAACAGCCGCAAGAAAATTACTTGAGATGAGCTCTCAGGAAGTCAATGAGGTGGATACAGGTGAGGCTAAAGAAGCAGTGTTAACTGAAAGTTAACAGCTATCTAGCAGCAATGTTCAAAATAAAGTAACGACCGCTGCCCACCGCATTAGGCTCCTTCGGAGTCTGACCGGAGACCGGGTACCGGCAACCGGTAAAAATCCCCTCCCTTGAGGGGGAGCTAAACCCAAATACCCTCCCCCTTGAGGGAGGGGAGCCCATATAATACCCTCCCCCCTGAGGGG
>JASEIR010000031.1 GCA_030017355.1 Actinomycetota bacterium | reverse complement strand
AGAGAGTAATAATGGCTCTGGAAAAAGCTGGTCTAAGACCTGTAGTGATAGATGTATCATCATTTGCATTTGCTCGGGCAGTTATGGGTGATGCTCCAAGCTTATCTTTTGAGGATTTGGATAATCCAAAAGCTACGGCAATGATTAACGTAGGCTCTAATCTGACGGATATCGTGGTTATGGAGGATGGTATACCAAGGTTTACAAGGATAAGCAATTTTGGCAGCGACATATTTGTAGAGGCATTAATGGAAGCGCTTGGAATTTCTCTTGACGAAGCAGAAGATCTAGCAGTAAGAATAGGCTTGCCTTCCAGGGATGTAGGTGATGACCCGGCTGATGTTACCCCGGATATGCTATCAAAAGTAGCACTGGTCAATACTATACTTGAGCAGCAAATGATGAAGCTGGTTGCGGAAATCCGAAGGTCATTGGATTACTACCTTGTACAAGCAGCAAAAGCAAAAAGCATAGATAAAATCATTCTGTCGGGAAGTGGAGCAAATCTTAGGAATTTCCGTCAACACCTAAAAAGAGAGCTTCAAATAGAGGTTGAGCTTGGCCACCCACTTAATAATGTTCAAATAGGGAGAAACCTTCGCTCAGCAGGTATAGTTGATGATGAACTTTCTTTAGCTACATGTCTTGGCCTGGCGATGCGAGGATTAGATCTATGAAAATGATAAAGATTAATCTCTTACCAAAACAAATTAAAGAAAAGCAACAGGCTGAAAAATTAGTGTTTATCACACTAATTGGAGTAATAGCTGTGACTGTTTTTCTTGGTGGTCTTTATACATTCAATGTTTGGAGAATCGAACTAATGCAAAGCCAGGTTGAAAGATTGGCTGGGCTAACAACAAAGATGGGTCAAGTAGCTCAGGGATTAAGGATTTATGAGGAAAGGCGGCAGGAAGTTGAGAAAAGGAAGCTAATTGCTGAGAAGGCAGTTGCTGGCCGAATTCTATGGTCGAAGGTTCTTGAAGAATTGATGATGATAACGCCAAGTGATGTTCAGCTTGTATCGCTAAGTGGGAACTCTGAAGGAATCTCGTTTAGCGGAGCTGTTCTTGATCCAATTGATGATCCGGATGCAGGTCACAAACCAGTTGCGGGGTGGCTAACTAGGCTATCAAGCTTTAAACCACAGCCAGAAGTGTGGTTAAGCTCGTCTGACAAACAAGGTGAAACCATTGCTTTCACTAGCACAATAAAATTTAAGAAATCGCCAATGCTTCCTGCTCCGCCCAATTCTTCCGGGAAGTGATGTTTTGGTTAAGTTAAGTGTACATAGGCAAATTATAATACTGATATTAGTCTTGGTTCTTATGCTTGCTCTTTTCTATATGTTTGCATGGAGACCCCAGATGGCAACCTTGGCAGGCCTTGAATCGCAATGGATGGCAGAGGAGGCAAGGTTCCAGCAAGCAAAGAATTCGCTTGTTATGCTTGAAGAAGTCAGAAACAATGCTGCTAAGACTGAGGCTGAACTTGCAAGCATAACAAGCAAAATGCCGTCTGAACTTGAATTAGCCTCGCTTATTACTGAACTACAGAATATTGCAAACGATGCAGGTGTAAATCTCATATCAATAAAACCCAGCGCCACAACTCCAAAAGATGGGTTTACAGAATTAAATGTAAACATTTCTGCAGTGGGAAGCTATGTATCGCTGATTGATTTTATAAAAAGGATAGAAAATGCACAAAGACAGCTTAAGGTAGATACGATTGATATAAGGGTGAGTCAATACCCAGATTTAAGCTTAAATTTGATGCTTAGTGCTTTTACTATCGATGAGACAGGGAAGGCAGCTCCACCGCTGCCGGTTCAGAGTGCATCGGCCAATAAATAAGCATGTGGCTAGCAAGTAAATTGGTGATGGAAAGATGGGTACAAGAATAAAACAGAGAACAGAAAAATTTGCAAAGATTAAAGAAGCTATACTAACACCACGAGGCAAGGGTATTGCTGCTGGGCTGGCACTTGTTATTCTTGTTTTAGCAGTCGTGTTAGTAGCAACGTTTGCTATCCCGGGGCCGAGCATTCAACCTCCAGCTACAACTTCGGGGCAAGGAAACAATGTTCAAAATCAGGAATCAAGCAGCACCGCGCAGGCTGCAAATGAAAATACTTCAACACCATCAATACCGGAGAGCACGGGTACGGTTGATATTAGCGGATTTAGAGATCCCTTTGAGCCTCTTATTGAAAGCACTAGTTCAGCGCTTACAGCCTCTGGCAGTTCTCAGGAAAGCACCCAAACTGGATCAGGCGATGAGTTGATACGTGCATCAGACACGCTTTATCTTGCGGATATATTTAGCAGGGATGGGCAGCAATATGCCACCGTTATTTACAAGGGGCAGGCATATGATGTAAAAGCAGGGGACATGATTGACAGCTCACCGTTTCAGGTTATAGATATTGGCGATGGCAGTATCACTATACTTTACGGCGATAATAGGCTAACGCTTCAGCTTGGGGAGCAAATAGTTAAGTAAACACTGCTTTTAAGTATACCCACTTTTAATCCACGTGTGATACCTCAAAACTTCTGGTGTATAGCGACAGGGTGCGCCCAGTGCGTTATAATTAATGCAGGTTTGCGGCTCCGCGAGCTCAAAGCGCGAACCGAGAAATTAAATAATGATAAATAGTAATTTTTATTTTTTAGTTGGTTAGGTCGATATATTACTGATATACATTCTAGGTTAGAGATTGCTGGATAGAGGATGGGTCTGCGTGTTAAAGTATGTGACTGCTGGGGAATCACATGGACTGGCCTTGGTTGCTATTGTAGAGGGAATACCGGCTGGTCTGAAGATAAACGTGGAGCAAATAAATAAAGAGTTGGCACGGAGACAGCTTGGCTTTGGCAGGGGCGGCCGAATGAAAATTGAAAAGGATAAGGCCAAAGTTTTAAGTGGTATAAGATTTGGATATACCCTTGGCTCTCCTATAGCTTTAATGATTGAAAATCTTGATTGGAAAAATTGGCGAGAAAAAATGTCAGCAGAAGAAACTTCGGCACAAGTTGAAAGGATTACGCAGCCAAGGCCAGGGCATGCTGATTTAAGTGGAATTCTGAAAACAGGGCAGAGTGACATTCGAAATGTTCTTGAGAGGTCAAGTGCTCGCGAAACTGCCGCAAGAGTTGCGGCAGGAGCAATTGCAAAAGTTTTACTTGGTGAATTTAACATATCAGTGCTAAGCCATGTAACATCAATTGGTCAAGTAAAGGCAAGTCTAGATAAGGCTCCAGAGCTATCGGATCTTGAGGTGATTGACCAGTCTCCAGTTAGAACTTTCGATAAGAGCGCTGAAACAAAAATGGTTAAAGCAATTAAGGAGGCTAGGGAGAAAAAGGACACCGTCGGTGGAACTTTTGAAGTCCTTGTTTATGGATGCCCTCCAGGTCTTGGAAGTTATACCTCGTGGGAGGAACGTCTTAGTGGGAACATTGCCCGAGCAGTTATGTCGATACAGGCAATAAAAGGTGTTGAAGTTGGCGAGGGGTTTGCTCTTGCAGCTAAGCCTGGCTCAAAAGCACACGATGAGATATTTTACGAAGAAGGCCGAGGTTATTATCGGCAAACAAATAGAGCTGGCGGCATAGAAGGCGGCATGTCAAACGGCGAAACAATTATTGTAAGAGCAGCCATGAAGCCAATACCAACACTCATGCAACCGCTAAGAACCGTTGATATTGAAACAAAACAGCCCGTTGAGGCTGTAAGAGAGAGGTCTGATGTTTGCGCTGTACCAGCGGCGGCTGTGATAGCAGAAGCAGTGGTTGCTTTTGAAATTGCAAAGGCTTTTCTAAGCAAGTTTGGCGGAGATTCCATTAACGATACAAAAGCTGCTTACGACCATTATTTAAAGAGGTTGGAAGATTGCTAAATATTGCATTGGTTGGCCCTATGGGGTCCGGGAAAACTACAGTAGGGCGGGTTCTTTCCAGCCAGCTAGGCTACCAATTTATTGATGTTGACCAATATGTGGAAAAGAAAGCGGAAAAGTCGATTCCTGAAATATTTAGCAGTGATGGAGAAGACGCATTTAGGCAGCTAGAATCAGAAGCACTTGTAGAGATTCTTCAAGGTAGTGCTGCTATTATATCCTGCGGCGGTGGTATTGTACTGCGTGAAGAGAATAGAAAAGCGCTAAAGCAAAAAGCATTTGTTGTTTATCTTAAAGCCGAGCCATCTGAGCTGTTTGTCAGGGTTGGAAATACTGCAGATAAAAGGCCACTATTAAACGTATCTAATCCAAAAGTAGAGATTGATCGTTTGCTTAAAGAGAGGGAACCGCTATATCAAGACGTAGCCGATTTGGTTGTAGATACAACTGGCAAAAATTTAGATGAGGTAGTGGAATCGATTATAGAAGTAGTAGAGGCAAGAAAACCTAGAGAATGCAAGAAAATTAATAGATAGAATGGAGAGCTTGGATTGATTAACCAGATTGTAAATATTGATTTGGGCAGCCGAAGCTACCCAATATATATCGGTGAGGACATCTTGCAGGATTTCGCAGCAAAGTTTAAGGAAAAGTTTGAGAGCTCACGAGCTGCTGTAATATCTAACGAAAAAGTATGGGGCTATTGCGGAGAGAGAATAAAAAGATCGCTTATTAGCAATTCAGTTGATTATGAGCTAATTCTTGTTCCGGATGGAGAAATTGCAAAATCCTTAGGCGTTGCTGATACAGTTTATAGTGAATTAATAATTAAGGGCTTTGAGAGAAAAGATAGCATTGTTGCTCTGGGGGGTGGTGTTGTTGGAGACCTTGCAGGTTTTGTTGCAGCTACTTATGAAAGAGGAATACCATATGTGCAGGTTCCAACCACGCTGCTTGCCCAGGTCGATAGCAGTGTTGGTGGTAAGGTGGCTGTAAATCATGCGCTTGGCAAAAACATGATAGGCGCTTTTTACCAGCCATCATTTGTCTACATCGATATCTTAACGTTAAAGACCCTATCCAATGATGACTTTTCAGATGGCCTTGCAGAGGTAGTCAAGTATGCTTTCATTAAAGGCAACCCGCTGCTTAAAATACTACTGGATAAAAGAGAAGGTATATTGGCAAGAAATGCAGATGTTTTAACCGAAGTTGTAAAATTAAGTTGCTCCATTAAGGGAGAGATTGTTGAGAAAGACGAGCGCGATGCTGGAATTAGAGCCTTCTTAAATTATGGACATACATTGGGACATGCAATTGAATCAACCACAAAATATGGATTCTCACATGGCCAGGCAGTTGCTATTGGAATGGTTTTTGCAGCAAAATTAAGCAATAGGCTTGGGCTAGTAGATAAAGATGTAGTTGAGCTTCATAAAAACCTTATAGCATCGTATGGACTTCCAACGTCAATTCCATCAGCAAATTCGGATGAGCTTATCGATGTCATGAAAAGGGACAAGAAGCGATCAATGGGAGGTCATGTATTTGTTCTTCTAGGTGGGGTTGGGAATCCAATAGTACAAAGAATTGATGATAGCTTACTGTCTTCTGTGCTCGAGGAATTTATAAGCGGGGGATAAAGATGAGAAAAGTTCTCGTGATTCATGGGCCTAATTTGAATATGCTTGGTAAGCGTGAGGTGGAGGTTTATGGTATGACCACGCTGGATGAGATTAATGAAAGCATTAAAGAAGAGGTCAAGCGCTACGAACTTGAAGTTGAAATATTTCAATCAAACCATGAGGGAGAGATTGTTGATAAAATCCAGTCAGCTTTGGGGAGGTTTGATTGCATAATAATAAATCCAGGGGCATTGACGCACTATAGCATAGCGATTAGAGATGCTTTGGCTGCCGTTAAGATACCGGCAATTGAAGTGCATCTCTCAAATATACATGCAAGGGAAGAATTCAGGCACAAATCGGTCATAGCACCAGTTGCTATTGGACAAATTGTAGGGTTTGGTCGGCATAGCTATCTACTGGCGATAAAGGCAGCTGCCGGAATACTTGGATGAAGAGCAAGTAATGGTTCCTGATTATAAGAGACGATTAGAAAGGCTAAGAAGGCGAATAGAAGCGGCGAAAATTGATGCGCTGATGGTAAGCGAGCCAAATAATATTTTCTATTTAAGTGGCTCTAGTGGTGGCTATACTGGAGCAAGGGTAAGGCTACTGATTGATTCTTCGGAATCCATTCTAGTTATTGATAGAAGGTATTATGAAGAAACAATAAGAAGCGCATTTGCTGATAAAATAATTCCCTGGACGAAATCGTCATTTGAAGAGCTTGTTGGCTTAGTTAAGGGAGCAGCCTACCAATCGTTAGGGTTTGAGGCCTCGCATATAACTGTAAAGCAGTTTGAGAGGTTAAAAAGGGAATTTGAAGGCATAAAGCTGGTTGGTACATCTGGGCTTGTTGAACCGCTAAGGGAGGTAAAAGATGCCTATGAAATCCAGAAAATAACCAAAGCGGCAGAAATAGGTGATGCAGCATTTCAGTATATTCTTGATTTTATAAAGCCAGGCGTGACCGAGATAGATATAAGCATTGAACTGGACTACTTTATGAGGAAAAATGGCTCGGAAAAATCTAGCTTTGAGACAATTGTTGCTTCAGGCGTTAATTCGGCCGTACCGCATGCAACGCCCTCTGGAAAGAAAATAGAGGTTGGGGATTTTGTAAAAATGGATTTTGGCGCTGTAGTTGGCGGTTATCACTCGGATATGACAAGAACGGTTGTGGTTGGAAAGGCAAGCAAGAAGCAGAAGCAAATATATAGTCTAGTTAAAGAGGCACAGGAGACTGCGCTAAGTAAAGTTGCGCCGAAGGTTGAATGCCAAGAATTAGATAGTATCGCAAGAGAGCTAGTTGGTAAGAAAGGATATGGCGAAGCCTTTGTTCATAATCTTGGGCATGGTGTGGGTTTAGAGGTTCATGAAGCGCCGGTTCTTGGTAAAGGGAGCAAAGATGTATTAAAATCCAACATGGTTATTACAATAGAGCCAGGTATTTATATAAGCAATCTGGGTGGGGTTAGAATTGAAGATCTTGTGCTGGTTACCAAGGCAGGATATAAAGTGTTGACTCACTCGACGAAAGAGCTCGTGGTTTTGTAAAATAATTGGTGATATCTGATGTCTGAAATGGAGGTCTAAAACAAGTGATATCAACCAATCAATTCAAAAACGGGATGACCATCGAGCTTGATGGAGTGCTGTATCAAATTGTCGAATTTCAACACGTTAAGCCTGGGAAAGGTGGCGCCTTTGTTAGGACTAAACTTAAAAATTTCAAAACTGGCGCTGTAATCGATAAAACCTTTAGAGCTGGCGAGAAAGTAGAGCAAGCAGTAGTTAATAGAAGACCAATGCAATATCTCTATAACGATGGAAGCGATTATATTTTTATGGATACGGAAACTTATGAGCAGATAAATATATCTAAATCTTTACTTGAGGAAGAAGCAAAATATCTGAAAGAAGGCACAAATGTGCTGGTTGCAATGCATGAAGGATTGGCAATTGGTGTTGAGTTGCCAACAGCAGTAGAGCTCGAGGTGGCGCAGACAGATCCAGGCGTAAAAGGCGATACAGCAAGCGGAGGAACAAAACCAGCAACTCTGGAGACAGGTGTTGTCGTGCAAGTGCCGCTATTTATACAGCAGGGAGATATAATTAAGGTTGACACTAGAACAGGTGAGTATATAACAAGGGTGGTTGTTTAGCATATAACAGATAAAAGTTCTTCACCAGCAGGCGTAAATAAAGTATAATAGCTAAGAATGCCCCGTCACATATCTGGCGGGGTATTCTAAAATTGGAGCGGATGATTTAATGAAAGCAAAGCCAGTAAAAATAACCGATACAACGCTGCGCGACGCACACCAATCTCTCTGGGCAACCAGAATGCGCACAGACGATATGTTGAAAATCCTAGATAAGATTGATCGCATTGGTTACTATGCTCTGGAGGTCTGGGGTGGTGCGACTTTTGATGCCTGCCTTCGCTTTTTAGATGAAAATCCATGGGATAGGCTTAGGGTAATTAAAAAGCATGCTCCAAGAACTCCTCTTCAGATGCTCCTTCGTGGCCAAAACTTGGTTGGCTATAAGCAGTACTCAGATGATATTGTTCGGCGGTTTGTGCATGAGTCTGTAAAAAACGGCATGCACGTCTTTCGAATTTTTGATGCTTTAAACGATACAAGAAATTTAAGGGTTGCAATTGAGGCTGTCAAGGAAGCAGGTGCTCATGCGCAAGGTGCGGTTTGCTATACCATAAGTCCTGTCCATACGCTAGAACACTATGTGGAAACAGCTTCTGAACTTGTTGAAATGGGCGTTGATTCTATTTGTATAAAGGATATGGCAGCCTTACTAACTCCTTATAGGACATATAAGCTTGTTGAAAGGTTTCGCAAGGAATTTGACCTGCCAATAAATCTGCATTGCCACTATATTGGAGGAATGGCTCCAATGAACTATCTAAAAGCAATAGAGGCTGGTGTTGATATAATAGATACAGCAACAGTTCCACTGGCCTTTGGCAATTCACAGCCTGCTGTAGAAATGATAGTGGCTGCATTAAAAGATACCCCATACGACACCGGCATTGACCTCGAGGAATTGTATGTTATAGCGAAGTATTGGGAAGAGGTTCGTGTAAAAAGAGGTTTTCAGAGAGGTGTTACTTCTTTAACCCACATGCAGGTGTTTTCACACCAAGTACCTGGAGGCATGATTTCAAATCTGTACAGTCAACTTGAGCAGCAAAAAGCGCTTGATCGTCTGCCAGAGGTGCTTGAAGAAATACCGCGAGTAAGGGCAGAGGTTGGTTATCCGCCGCTAGTTACGCCAATGAGCCAGATTGTCGGTACCCAGGCAGTATTAAATGTTTTAACGGGTAAACGCTGGGCAATTATTCCAGATGAGATGAAGCAGTATATAAAAGGCATGTATGGGCGAGCCCCTGGACCGATAGATAAAGAAATCCAGAAAAAGATATTAGGGGACGAAAAACCTTTAACCTGCAGGCCTGCTGACCTTCTAACAGATACATTGGATGATTACAGAGATGCTATAGGTGATTTGGCAAAAAACGAGGAAGATGTCTTAACATACGCACTATTTCCTAACGAGGCACGTAAATATCTTGAAGCTCATGTTGAGGGTGCCGAAAAGGCAGTATTCATGATGAGCGAAGAGATTAGGGCCGTCAAGGAGGACGGATATATGGATATCAATCAAGTTCGTGAGCTAGTTAAGCTGCTTGATGAGAGCGCTGTTTCAGAAATTACTGTAGAAGAAGATGGCGTTAAAATTACAGTTAGAAAAGGGCTTTCACCTATTACTGAAAGCAAGGCATCGGTTTCTGAAAAAGTTGATTTACCGCAAGAAAAAACAGCTAGCGATGATAGTTATCCATCGCATTGGAAGAAAATTACTTCACCAATGGTTGGCACCTTCTATCGAGCTCCTTCTCCAGATGCAGAACCATTTGTAGATGTTGATGATGAGGTCGATGAAGGACAGACACTTTGCATTGTTGAAGCAATGAAGCTTATGAATGAGATAGCAGCTGAAGAGCGAGGAATAATACGAAAGATTGCTGTAGAAAACGGCCAAGCGGTAGAGTATGGGCAGCTATTATTTCTTTACGAGCCGGTTTAAGGATCAGAAATTGGAAATTAGAAATTTGAAATTAGAAGCAAGTGGAGAATTGGTTTGTTTAAAAAAGTTTTAGTGGCTAATAGAGGCGAGATAGCTGTACGTATTATCAGGGCATGCAAAGAGCTTGATATCGCAACTGTTGCTGTATACTCAGAAGCTGATGCAGATGCGCTTCATACAAAGATTGCTGATGAAGCAGTCTGTATTGGGCCAGCGCAAAGCCAACGAAGCTATCTCAGTATACCGAACATCATAAGCGCTGCGGAAATTACTGGCGCTGATGCCATTCATCCAGGATATGGCTTTCTTGCAGAAAATCCTCAATTTGCCGATATTTGCCGCTCTTGTCATCTAACTTTTATCGGCCCAACAGCTGAAGCAATCGAACTAATGGGTCATAAGTCGGAGGCTAGGCGCAGGATGGAAGCTGCTGGAATACCTGTTACGCCTGGAACAAGTGGCTCGGTAAGCGATGTAAAAGAAGCTATAAAAGCTGCAAAAAAAATTGGATACCCTGTCATAATAAAGGCATCGGCTGGCGGCGGCGGCAGAGGTATGCGTATTGCTCAGAGCGAAAAAGAGCTAGTAAAGTTCTTTCAAATGGCTCAAGCAGAAGCAAAAGCAGCATTTGGTAATGGCGATGTCTACATGGAAAAGTATATCGAACAGCCGCGGCACATTGAGTTTCAGATTCTTGCGGATTCCCACGGCAATATTGTTCACTTGGGGGAGCGCGATTGCTCTATACAGAGGCGGCATCAAAAGTTGATTGAAGAATCGCCATCACCTTCCCTAAATGCCAAAATGCGGGCAGAGATGGGCAGAGTAGCTATCAAAGCTGCGAAAGCTGTTGGATATATCAATGCCGGCACAATAGAGTTTCTTGTAGAGCCAAATGGAAAGTATTATTTCATGGAAATGAACACGAGAGTGCAGGTTGAGCATCCAGTTACTGAAATGGTAACTGGCATTGATATAATAAAAGAGCAGATAAAGATTGCAGCAGGCGAAAAACTGAGTTTTAATCAAAGAGATATAAAACAAAACGGGCACGCGATCGAGTTTAGAATAAACGCAGAGGATCCATCACGAGACTTCATGCCTGCCGGAGGCAAGGTGACGCTATATAACCCACCTGGTGGGCCGGGTGTAAGAATAGACAGCCATCTTTATACTGGCTATGAAGTGCCAAACTACTATGATTCATTACTTGCAAAGTTGATTGTTTGGGGGAAAGATAGAGAAGAAGCCATTTTTAGAGGTCGAAGAGCACTGGAAGAATGCGTGGTAATGGGCTTAGCAACAACCATACCGTTCCACCTTAAAATTTTGGAAAACGCTTTTTTCAGGAAAGGAGAGGTATATACAAACTTCATCTCCAGATGGGTGTTGAGTGAGTAAGTTTTTATATGATGCTTGAAAGAAGAAAAGCACGTAAAGATGCCCTAGAAATCCTATATGAAAAAGAAATAACAGGTCAGCCGCTAGATCTGATTATTGAAAATCGACTAGCAGCAAGGGGCGAAAAGGCTAGTGGTTTTACCATAAGGCTTGTAAAGGGCGTTGAAGAACATCGTGAGCAAATAGATAACATAATAAGGACTCATACAGACAATTGGGCGCTAGAACGAATGCCGATAGTCGATAGAAACCTAATTCGAATTGGGCTCTATGAGATGCTTTACGAGGAAGATATCCCGTACAGCGTTTCTATAAATGAGGCGGTTGAACTTGCAAAAATCTATGGGATGGAAGAATCTAGTAGATTTATAAATGGAGTTTTAGGGAAGGTTGCTTCTGAGCTAAAAGAAAGCGGTGTTAAAAAAGCAGGAGAGGAGCAAGATACCAGTTAAGTTAAGCACAAGCTGTTACATGTAAGAAAGCAGGGTTGGTGAAAATGATCGAGAAAGTGACGTTTGACCAAGCACTAAGCAGACTTGAAGAAATATCAGAGCTGGTAAGAAAAAAAGAGGTAAGTCTTGAGGACTCACTAGATTTACTTGAGGAAAGCATCCAGCTTGCAGCAATCTGCAATCAGCAAGTTGATTATACAGCGTGGCTGCCGCAAGTTGAGGATGGGGCGCCAGGGCAAGCTGAGGATGAGTCTCCAGGAGAGGATACAGTTGCCGAGTAAGTTTCCCGAAGATACAAGACTTCTTATTGAGGAGGCTTTGAGAAGATACTTCCCACAAACAACCTGTCCTGAGACAATCTATGAAGCAATGAAGCATAGTCTTTTTTCTGGCGGAAAACGTTTTAGAGCAGTCTTGGTGGTTGAATCTGCAAAAGTTTTTGGCGGTAGAGCAGAAGATGTCCTTCCAACTGCATGTGCAGTCGAATATATCCATACCTATTCATTAATACACGACGACCTTCCAGCCATAGATAATGATGACCTTCGTAGGGGCGTTCCTACATGCCACGTTGCCTTTGGCGAGGATATAGCAATACTGGCAGGCGATGCGTTATACTCTGAGGCATTTCGTTTAATTAGCACCCTACAGAAAGCAAATGACCCTCAAAGCATCATTCAAGTTATAAGGGAGCTAGCAACAGCGTCTGGTGTAAGTGGTATGGTGGGCGGGCAGGTAGTTGACATACAGTCAGAGGGAAAAACAGTTGACGAGGAAACTCTAAGATTTATACATGAAAAAAAGACTGGCGAGCTCATCAAAGCCTCTGTGCGTTCAGGAGCAATTCTGGCGTGTGCTTCAAACAAAGAGCTTGAAGTTCTAACCGATTACGCGACTAATTTAGGTTTGGCTTTTCAAATTACTGATGATATTTTAGATGTAGTTGGGGATACAGCTATCTTAGGCAAGACAGCCGGAAGTGATGAGAGGCGAGGTAAGGTAACCTATCCGGCTGTATTTGGACTTAAAAAATCTGAGGAGATGGCAAAAATTACGGTAGATAGGGCAAAAGATGCCCTTAAAAGGCTTAATCGAAATACAGATACATTGGCTGATTTAGCTGATTTTGTCTACGAGCGAAGATTTTAAAAATCAAGGTCTTGGGGCAAGGGAGGAGCGGGCGGTGGCGGCCGTTAAACTCTGGACCCTATCAATGACGGCGGTCATTCAATAAAAGGGTATCAAATAAAACTGGCTATCGATCAAAATTATTCGTGAGGTAGAAGAAGGGCGACATGGAATATAAGATATTAGACACGATTAGAGAGCCTAAGGATTTAAAGAAGCTATCGCATGCTGAGCTTGCGCAACTTGCAACTGAAATAAGGTCAAGGCTAGTTGAGGTTGTATCTGAGACAGGTGGACATCTGGCTTCAAATCTTGGTGTCGTTGAGCTAACGATTGCATTGCACCGGTCGCTTGACAGCCCAAAAGATAAGATAATATGGGATGTCGGTCACCAGTGCTACGTTCACAAACTATTGACAGGAAGAAATGAAACATTTCCAACTCTTAGGCAATATGGTGGAATATCTGGTTTTCCAAAAAAGAGTGAGAGCGAGCACGATATCTTTGACAGCGGCCATGCAAGTAATTCAATTAGCGTTGCTTTGGGAATTGCCGAGGCTAGGGACAAAGCAGGCGGCAAAGAACATATAGTAGCTGTAATTGGAGATGGCTCGTTGACAGGCGGTATGGCTTATGAGGCGCTAAATCAGGCTGGCCATCTTGGCACGCGTTTAATTGTGCTCCTTAATGATAACGAAATGTCGATTTCCCCCAATGTTGGAGCAATATCAGGCTATCTAGCTCGGGTAAGGCTTGACCCAGTTCATTCAAAGCTTAGAAAAGAAATAGAGCAAAGAATTAAGAAACTGCCCGCAATAGGAGAATTAGTATACGATGTGGGAATGCATATCAAGGAAAGCGTTAAAGCTCTTTTAGTTCCAGGAATGCTGTTTGAGGAACTTGGCTTTACTTATATCGGCCCGATAGATGGGCACGATATAAAAGAGATCGAGCGAAATGTTGCACTAGCTAAACAATACGATGGGCCGGTTTTAATCCATGTTGTTACAAAAAAAGGACTTGGATATATACCAGCTGTTGAAAGGCCTGAGAAATGGCATGGTATAGCACCATTCATTAAAAGGACAGGAGAACCGAAGGTTTTAAGCAACACACCAACTTATACAGAAGTTTTTGGTGATACACTTGTTGATCTTGCCAAGCGCGATAAAAGAATAGTAGCAATAACTGCCGCTATGACTTCTGGTACTGGCCTTGAAAAGTTCGCAAAAGTATTCCCTGATAGGTTCTACGATGTGGGCATTGCTGAGCAGCATGCCGTAACATTTGCAGCTGGTCTTGCTCTTGAAGGTTATCTACCTGTAGTTGCGATATACTCAACATTTCTGCAGCGAGCATATGATCAAATAATGCAAGATGTGAGCTTGCAGGAATTGCCGGTTGTATTTGCCGTGGATAGAGCTGGTATTGTTGGAGAAGATGGCCCAACACATCACGGAGCATTTGATTTAACATACTTAAGAAGTGTTCCCGACATGGTAGTCATGGCGCCAAAGGATGAAGATGAGCTAAGGCACATGCTATATACTGCAACGGTGCTTGGTAAGCCAGTTGCGGTTAGATATCCAAGAGACAAAGGGCTTGGTGTTGAACTGTCAAGAGGGTATCGGATATTAGCGGAAGGAAAAGGAGAAATTCTAGCTAGCGGTAGCGATGTTTGCCTTTTGGCCATAGGCCGAATGGTACAGCCATCATTGGATGCAGCAAGGATGTTGGGCGAACGTGGCATATCGGCATCTGTTGTAAATATGCGGTATGTTAAGCCGATTGATGCTGAAATGGTTGAATGGATGGCGGGTAAGCATCAGCTGCTTGTAACTATTGAGGAAAATACGCTTTCAGGTGGATTTGGCTCAGCGGTACTTGAGGTTTTGGCTGATCTTGGTGCGGTTGTTCCTATACTTCGCCTAGGGTTGCCAGATAGATTTGCGTCCCATGGATCAATGAAAAGGCTTCTTGCAGAAGCTGGCCTTGATGCTAACGGTATTGCATATAGTGTCAATCGGAAGTTTGATGAGCTGGTAAGTGGCAAGAAACGCCCTGGAGTTATAGGTAAGATGACAATGGATAGAGGCTCTTCAACACTTGAATAAGCTAAGATGGCAAAAATTCGAGCGGATGTATATCTAGTGGATATTGGAATTGCAAGCAGCCGAGAACAAGCACGTCGTCTCATCATCCAAGGAAGAGTCTTTGCCAACGGCAAACCTATTGGAAAGCCAGCAAGCTTGATTGATCAGCATAGCCACATCACTGTTCTTGAAGAAACCTCTTATGTATCGCGCGGCGGTCTAAAACTTGAAAAAGCTCTTCATGCATTTGGCATTAATCCAAAAGGGAAAATAGCAATCGATGTTGGCGCCTCAACAGGAGGCTTTACTGATTGCCTTTTACGACATGGCGCTGAAAAGGTTATTGCAATAGATGTAGGATATGGCCAGCTAGCTTGGACATTGAGACAAAATCCAAAAGTTGAGGTAATGGAAAAAACAAATATTCGCTACGTTAAACCAGAGGATATATCGAGCCTGGCTGATATAATTACAATTGATGTCTCCTTTATCTCTCTAGAAAAAATACATGATAGCGTTGTACAGCTCTTGAAGCCAGGTGGAAAGATAATAGCGCTTGTTAAGCCTCAGTTTGAAGCAGGTAGAGAACGAGTTGGTAAGAAAGGCGTAGTTAAAGATGCAAGCACTCATCGTGATGTCTTATCAAGGTTGTGGGATTTTTATCATGATAAAGGGATGTTTATAAAAGGCTTGACTTACTCGCCAATTAAAGGCCCAGAGGGGAATATTGAGTTTCTTTTTTATATTTCTCCGGAGGACGCAGGGATGCCGGCTGACATAAAATTACAGATCATCGATGAGGTTGTCGAAGCAGCGCATAAGGAACTAGACTAAACTAAACAAAGCAAAGCAAAGCGTGATAGGAAAGCAGGTGTTATCGTATAATAAAGACCGGAGATGCGAGACAGGGTAAAGAGCAGGCAGGAGATGGGTCCAAGATAGAGACAAGGGACCAGAGTAAAAACGACCGCTGACCGCAGACCGGCCTCAAAAATAGGGTCCGGGGTCCAGGGTTAGACAATTAAAAATTCAAAATTAAAAATTCAAAATCAAGGCCCTGAAAGGGCCGCAGTCCTTAAGCGATAGCGAAGGATCTAAAAATTCAAAATTAAGCA
>JASEIR010000030.1:8000-16084 GCA_030017355.1 Actinomycetota bacterium | reverse complement strand
GAGCTTGTTGCGAGGCACTGAAAGTGCCGTGGCAATCTCCTCGCAATGACATCTTTTTAATCTCACGTGGCCTTACGGCCTTCTCACAATGACATCTTTTTAATCTCCTGCGGCGGTCGGCGGTCTGCGGTCGGCAGTCTGCAGCCGGCGGTCTGCGGTCGGCAGTCTGCAGCCAGCGACTGCAGCCGACGATCCTTACACTATATCCGAACAAAACCTGGCGAACTCGCAGTCTTGGCAACGGTTTTTCTGGCGCGCAACCTCGGGCATGGTTTCGCTAGCAACCATTTCTCTTATATCTGTGAGAATGCGCTTGACATATTCCCTCATGTTCGGTGTTATTTCTACCTCATAAACTCGCCGGGTTGGAATAAAATGGACAAAGCCGCGCCTTACATATCGCCTTGGCTTTAGTGGCCCTTTACAAATAACCCGTGGCTTTCCCCTTGCAAAAAGCTCATCCTCAAGAAGCATGGCATATGCGGTTAGTTGATATTTGTGGTTAAGAGATAGCCCCTTAGTTGACATTTTAAACTCAACAGGAATTGCTTCACGCCTTGTAAATATTGCCATATCAAGCATGCCGCTAAGCCCTAGACGTTCTGATTTAAGGCGTAGATTAAAACGCCTTTCACCATGAATAAGCTGGTATTTTACAAGTGTTCGCCTTTTCTGGAGGCTCTCCTCTCGCTTGTGTGATTGCTTGCCAAATTGCATCTTAGTAGTCGTTGGCCTAACTAAAGCCATGCAGTAAGTAAAATAGACAACACGCGGGCAGTAGATATATTGCTTAATATCATTAACGGTAAGGTCAATGTCTAATGCTGCGTGCTTATCCATTTTGATTTCACCTATGAATTATCTTTCCTGCCTGCTACATCTTTCTTACTTGTTGCTTCTTTCCTAATTGCTGCTCCAATTGCTGCTTCTTTCTTGCCTGCCGCACCTTTTTTCTTTTCGGCCGCATCATCCTCGGCTACATCAATCTCCTTCATCATGCGCAAATCCTTATCGCAAAGCGGATATAGGCGGATATTCCCCGATTTCTTGCCAAGGGTTTTGCGAAGCTTCATAAGCAAAGCTTCACGGCGGTTATGATTTAAATCGCCAATAAACGCGCTGTACTGGATGCGCTCTAGGCCCGCATCTTTGCAATTTTCTGCAATTCTATTTCTCACCCGATCATCAGGGATATCGTATATAACAAGTGTTTGCATAGCTTTATATTTTTACCAACCAGCTACAAATGGCTTGTATGGTTTCTCACAGCGACCCACCACAATGGCGCCATCCTGCCAAAAAACTACCAACCGGCTACAAACGGTTTATATGGTTTCTCACCCCGCACAAATGAAGCGATAGATCGTGCTTGGCGCTGAATGATTGTTCTTAACGTAAATTTTTTGCGCTGATATGTCTCTTTTGCTTCAAGTCTTTCAATTACTCTGCTTGCTAAATCTTTCCTTGTTTTGTCATCAAGTTTTCCATCGGTAATGCGCCAATCAACATTCTTACCAAGCATTCCCAAAATGGTTCTATCAACGACAGGCTGCCTGAATTCCTCAATCAAATCAAGTACAAGAGATGGTTTGCCGGAGCGGTCAGCATGTAAAAATCCAGCATATGGATCTAGACCTGCAAGAGCGATTGCAACCGCTACCTGTGAATACAAAATCCCATACCCGTAATTGAGGGCCGAGTTAACAAGGTCTGTTGCACCGCGCTTCTCCCGGCGAGAAAAGCCGTAGTTTGATGGAATAATTCTTGATAATGAATCCCAATAAATGCTTGCTGAACGGCCTTCCAGGTTAAGGATATTTTCTCTTGCATCTTCAATACTCTGACCAGCGAGCTTTTCTAATGTCTTCCGCAGATCGTCTATCTTGGATATGCTGCTTACGAGCATTTCGTAAGCTTGCGGGTTAGCAGTCTTGCGATATTTCGAGACGTATTTAAGGAGATTTATCTGGTTTGAGATTTTGCCAAGCGCAAACTGCTTAGCCAGCTCAAAGCCGCGGCTATCGTTATAGGCAAGTATTTGTTCGCGACGCGTGATAACCGTTCCCTGCAAGTGTGGAGACTGCATTATCGCATAAGGCTTTCCATCTGAAGATAAAAAGGTTATGGGTATGCCAGCAACAGCACATTCGTTAATTACGTCAGAAGATAATGATACGCCGTTTGATGTTATAAGTACCTGATTTACTTTAAAGAACGGCATTTCTTCTTTTACTTTGCCATTCTCTTTTACAACAAGACGTTCGCTTTTCTTACCAAGAAAACTTCCAAATTCCGAAATGATAAGATCCATAAAGGCCGCCTAAACTAACTCACCTAAACCTTCGATCAGCAATCCTAAAATCAGTCAATAGTATGTGTTATATCGACTAATATCTAAGTTTCTTAAGACCTTATCATGATTATCTTTTAGTAAAATCAAAGGCTTAGCCTGGTAAAGCTTCCCTAACCAGGCTTCTTAGACCTTATCGCGATTATCTTTCGGTAAGATCAAAGGAGGTGAATTTGGAAGATCTTGGCGAATGCATAGAATGCATAGCAACGTCCCCCATTAGTTCGAATATCTCGTCTCTTAGGAGGGCTGCTTGCTCAAAGTCAAGCCTCTCGGCGGCAGAGTGCATTTCTTCCTCTAGCGCCCTAATAAGTGCCTCTAGCTCACTCGGCGGGATTTTATGTATTTCATCGCCTTTCTGGTGGGTTTTATAGAGCTTGTTCTGGTGGGTTTTATAGAGCTTGCCTGCTTCAGCAACAGCTGTTTGTATTATGTCTGTTACAGCCTTGCGTATAGTCTGCGGCTCAATGCCGTGTCTGCGGTTATAATCCATTTGCAGCTTACGCCTTCTATTTGTCTCGCTGATTGCACGCCGCATCGAATCTGTCACCTGATCGGCATACATTACAACCTGACCGCTAACATTTCTGGCCGCACGGCCTATGGTTTGAATTAGTGACCGCTCTGATCTCAGAAACCCTTCCTTGTCAGCATCAAGGATTGCAACCAGTGAGACCTCCGGCAGGTCAAGCCCTTCGCGGAGCAGATTAATGCCAACTAGAACATCAAATTCACCAAGGCGCAAATCAGTTAAAATCTTTACGCGCTCAAGGGTGTCTATATCTGAATGCAGATAGCGGACCTTTACACCCATTTCCTGCAAGTAGTCGGTTAAATCCTCTGCCATCTTCTTGGTTAAGGTTGTAACAAGAACGCGTTCATTTTTATCAACGCGCTCTCTTATCTTGTCCAATAGGTCATCAATCTGGCCCTTAGTTGGCATTACAATGACCTCAGGATCAACAAGACCAGTTGGTCGAACAATCTGCTCTACGATCTGCTTTGAAACCTTCTCTTCATATGGGCCAGGAGTTGCGCTGACAAATATTATCTGCGGAACTTTAGCTATAAACTCCTCAAATTTAAGCGGCCTATTATCCACCGCTGATGGAAGCCTAAATCCATAATCAACCAGCGTTTGTTTGCGCGACCTATCACCGTTATACATGCCGTTAAGCTGCGGAATTGTTATATGAGACTCGTCAATTAAAACCAGTAAGTCTTCTGGGAAATAATCCAATAAAGTATCTGGGGGTTCGCCTGGGGCTTTGCCGGAGAAATGCCTTGAATAGTTCTCGATACCATTGCAGTACCCAACTTCCCTGATCATTTCAAGGTCATACTTAGTGCGCTGCTCTAGCCGCTGAGCCTCAAGCAACTTACCTTGCTGCCTTAACTCGGTGAGCCGCTCATCTAGCTCGTTTTCGATTGAGATAAGAGCTTTTTCGATCTTTTCTTCTATTGTAACAAAATGCGTAGCTGGGTATATTGATATGTGATCGTGCGCTTTTAGTATTTCGCCGGTAAGCGGGTCAATGGTAACTATGCGCTCAATGGTATCGCCAAAAAATTCCACGCGAACCGCAATCTCATCGTAAGCAGGAAATATCTCGAGCACATCTCCCCTCACTCTGAAAGTGCCACGGGTAAAGCTTATATCATTTCGCTGGTACTTAATCTTTACTAGCTTCTTTAAAATCTCATCAAGGTTATATTCTTCCCCAGCGCTTAACAGAACAACTGTTGCTTGGTAATCTTCAGGTGACCCTAAACCATAGACGCAAGAAACAGATGCAACTATAATGACGTCACGGCGCGTAAAAAGGGCGCTAGTTGCTGCATGCCTCAGCTTATCTATTTCCTCATTTATTGATGAATCCTTCTCAATATAGGTATCTGTATGAGGGATGTAGGCTTCGGGCTGGTAATAATCATAGTAACTCACAAAGTATTCAACCGCATTTTTCGGGAAGAAATACTTAAACTCATTGCATAGTTGAGCTGCAAGAGTTTTATTTGGTGCAATGACAAGCGATGGCCTTCCAACACTCTCTATGACTTTTGCCATTGTATAGGTTTTGCCTGAGCCTGTTACGCCAAGAAGAGTTTGGTAATCAAGGCCGCTTTTTATGCCTTCCACCAATTTTTTAATTGCTTTTGGTTGGTCGCCCTTTGGCTCATATGGAGCCTCGACTTTGAAACTATTTATCATTTTTCACCTAATAGATAAGTTTTCGTGCAGGTTCTTAAAGCCGCTTGGATATAGCTTCGCATATATCTCTCTTACCTTCTCGACACGCATTATAAAATCCCTTGTTTCCTTGTATGGTATTGATTCGATGATATCATCAACATTACTTGACTGGCTTTCTTCCATCCAGCGGTCTACATTTTTGTATCCTGAATTATACGCGGCTAGCGCTAGCTTTTCACTGCCATATCTATGTTTTAGATAATTAAAATACCAAGTCCCCATGTCAATATTTACTCCTGGATCTTTTAAGTCTGCGGGATAAAACTCCGTGCCCTGCTTCTTTGATATCCATATTCCTGTGTTCGGCATAATCTGCATAAGACCAACCGCCCCAGCTCTAGATTCAGAAATTGGATTAAATTTACTTTCAACATAGATAATAGCTGCTATTAAATACGGGTCAATTGAATATTTTTGGCTGGCACTTGCTATTTCAGCTTTAAATTCAAGGGGATATTTTAAGCGCTCCCATTTATCTGAATACGATAGTTGGTACCATACAATAGCAATAAGCGTAAGTATTATAATCGACAACAATAATTTTGCAAGCCTCATATGCGCAACCAGACTTCTTCGGCCTTTTCTCTTAGTGCATTTAACGTGGTATTGTTCTTGATAACAATATCTGCCTCTTCTTCAAGTTTTTCTTTATCTTTTTGAGCCTTCATTCGCGCCTTTGCATCTTCCTTTGGGAGACCTTGTTTTAAAAGACGAGCAAACCTTATATCTTCATCCGCAGTTACAACAACCACCAGGTCGCATCTTTTATGCAAGCCAACTTCAATTAGAAGCGGAACATCAACTACAACTACTTGACCATTGCCATATTGTCTCTCAATATTCTCAAGTTCTCTATCAATTTGAGCAATTACATGGGGATGAACTATTTTGTTTAATGATGCCAGTTTCTCAGGAGCGTTAAACACGATTTCTCCAAGCTTGCGCCTATCTATCTCACGGTTAGGCTGCAAGATATCTTCCCCAAAGTAATTGATAATCTGCTGCCAGGCAGGTTTGCCAGGCTTAACAACATCTCTAGCTATCGCATCAGCATCAATCACTAGTGCACCTTTCTCTGCCAGCATGGCTGCAAAGGATGTCTTTCCAGATGCAATTGGACCTGTTACGCCTACAAGCTTCATTTATGAACTCCGTCTTTGCCCCATCCTAACAGCCTTAACACTACCAATGCAGTTGCCGCGCCAAAAAAATCCATTGTCATATCCTCAATACTAAAGCTGCGCCAAGGAGCTAATAGCTGGACAAACTCCATTAAAATACCGTAGGCTGTGGCCGCCAAGATAGCATATGCTGAGCAAACTATATAACCGATGTTCCAAGTAGCAGCTATCGCCCTTCCTAAAAGTGCTCCCAAAATTGCATATTCAGCAAAATGCCCTGTTCTCGGCCAATTAGGATTTAGACCCCCACCAATTGGCATGATTGATAGGAAAAATATTACCACCATCCATATGCCAGCAAAAAGCCACTTTTTAAATAGAGAATTTCTAATCAATATAAACCTCGCATTAAAGAAATACTGGCTAGATAAATCAAAGCTGGACAAATCAATGCTAGTAGATAAATAAAGGCTCTGCGTCCACAGAGCCTACAATTTATTTACATCCACCAAATCGACCTGCCTAGTCGGTTGTAGATTTCCTTGCCTGCTCAGCTTTCATCTGCTCAAGTACAGCCTCAAGAGACTCAGGCTCTGGCTCACTTGCAACTTCAGCAACCATTTCTGCTGCTTGAATTTCCGCAGCTGTTTCCACTACTTCGACTGGCTGGGCTTCCGCAGCTGCCTCTCCAATTTCGACTGGCTGGGCTTCTGCGGCAGCTTCTCCAATTTCGGCTACCTGGGTTTTTGCAACAGCTTCTTCAACGTCTGTTGCCTGAGTTTCTGCAACAGATTCTCCAATTTCTGTCGCCAACATAGCTTCTTCTGCTGCATGAACAACCTCTTTGCTAGCTTGCGCAACCTCTTCGCTAGCTTGAACCTCTTGTACGTCCTCTGCTGCATCTCCCGCTACATCTTCAACTACATCTTCAACTACATCTTCCGCCATATCTTCTACTACGTCAGCCTTTTCTTCTTGAGGAGATTCCTGAACCTGCTTGATGCTAAGGCTTATTCTTCTTCTCTCATTATCGATTGATGTGACTTTTACCTCTACGTCATCACCAACCTTGACCACTTCCTCCGGCGCCTCTATATGTTCATATGAAAGCTCAGATATGTGGACAAGCCCTTCAAGGCCATCCTCTATTTGAACAAAGGCTCCAAACGGCATAAGCTTTGTAACTTTTCCTGTTATAATCTGACCGATGGTATACTTTTCTACCCTTTCTCTCCATGGGTCCTTCTGTGTTTGCTTCAATCCAAGAGAGATTCTTCCTCTATCAAGGTCAACATCTAATACCTGAACTTCAACCTCGTCGCCGACTGAGACAACCTCTGATGGATGGTCGATATGATCCCAGCAAAGCTCTGATATATGAATGAGGCCATCTATTCCACCAAGATCTACAAATGCCCCAAAATCAACTATACTTGAAATTTTTCCGGTCAGTCTTGCACCTTTTGAGATTTTCTCAAGAATCTTACTTTTTTCCTGTTTCTTCTCCTCTTCAAGAACTGCACGCCTTGAAAGAACAACATTGTTCCTGTTTCTATCCATCTCTATCACTTTACACTCGAGCGTTTGGCCAATGTACTGCTCGAGGTCTTTGGTGCGCTTAATGTCTACTAAAGACGCCGGCAAAAATCCCCTTAACCCTATATCAACAATCAAACCGCCCTTAACAACTTCAATAACCTCACCGGAGATATTTTCCGACGCCGCAGCAATCTTTTCGATTTTTACCCAGGCTTTTTCGTACTCTGCCCGCTTCCGGGAAAGAATAAGGCGACCGTCTTTGTCTTCTTTCTGGAGAACCAGGGCTTCTATCCGGTCGCCGATCTTTACAACATCGAAAGGATTTACATCCGGCCTAATTGATAACTCGCGCACTGGGATTGCACCTTCCGATTTGTATCCTATATCTACCAGCACCTCATCTCTGTCTATCTTTACTACATCACCGCAAACTATATCACCATCATCAAATACCTTGATAGTCAGGTCATAATCAGGTACAAGAACACCCGCTTCGTTTACGATCATGTAATCCTCGTGGTCTTCAGTAAGTTCTCTTTCGGCCATTCAGTAAAACCTCCCAAGTTTGTGTCCAGTGAAAAAATAAAACCACCGGATTTGGTGGCAAGCGTGCCTGTATATAATCTTATGGACTGCCTTTGTTGGCTGGAAAAGACTTATTTGGCTAATATGCCCTCAATTTTTCTTTTCCTTTCTATCCATGCGACCATGGCCGCTTGCCCAGCAAATTTGCCTTAAACCGAATCTCTTTTCACTCAACACAATGATTGCTCTTATAGCTTACGTGAAATTGAACGATTTGGCAATTCTATTTCGCTTC
>JASEIR010000030.1:0-7990 GCA_030017355.1 Actinomycetota bacterium | reverse complement strand
TCAAGGAATATACATTTTCCATTACTGTTTTAACCAACTCGCTGGCAATTTCAATTTCCTCTGCTGGTACCTCAAATATAAGTTCATCATGCACCTGCAGAACCATCCTGGTCTTTAGCTTCTTTTCATCTAATTGCTTATCAATTCTTACCATTGCCAGCTTAATTATATCAGCTGCCGTTCCTTGTAAGGGCGTATTTACTGCAAATCTCTCACCCAAACTTCTAATATTGGTATTGCTGCTTCTAAGTTCGGGTATGTACCTTTTTCTTCCCAAAAGAGTTTCAGCATAACCTTTCTCCCTTGCCTTCTCTATAGCTGTATGAACAAATTCCTTAACCTTTGGGAGACTATTAAAGTATCTATCTATAAAAGCCTTTGCCTCCGGCAATGGGATATTAAGGCGATCTGAAAGGCCATACGGGCTCATACCATAAAGAACGCCAAAATTTACAATCTTGGCTATGCGCCGCATCTGCGCTGTAACCTGCTCCGGCTGTACGCCAAAAACCTCCATTGCCGTTGCCTCATGAATATCCCTATCTTCCTTAAATGCCTTAATTAATACAGGCTCGTCTGAGTAGTGTGCTAGCAGCCTTAGCTCTATTTGCGAATAATCAGCCGATAAAAACCTATCGCCCCGCCGTGATGGAACGAAGGCTTCCCTTATCCTTTGCCCAAGTTCTGTTCGAATTGGTATATTTTGCAGATTAGGGTTGCTGCTGCTTAGCCTTCCCGTTGCTGTAATAGTCTGGTTAAACGTTGTATGGAGCCTTCTTGTCTTTGGGCTGATTAGCTTTGGTAGAGCGTCAATGTATGTTGATTTAAGCTTGGCCAGCTCGCGATAAGCTATTATTTTCTCAACTATTGGATGTACCAAAGCAAGTTTTTGAAGAACAGTTGCATCAGTTGAGTATCCCGTCTTTGTTTTCTTTACATGAGGTAGCCCTAACTTATCAAACAGTATATGCCCTAGCTGTTGCGGTGAATTAATATTAAACTCCTCGCCGGCAAGTGAATATATCTCGTTTTCTATGTTTTCAAGAAAAACATCTACTTCCTTTGAAAGATTCTCTAGAAGCCCAACGTCAATCCCAACACCCATATATTCCATTTTTGCCAAGACAGGCACAAGCGGCATCTCAACCTCTTCAAAAAGCTTAAGTACCCCCTTTTCCCTTAGCTGCTCCTCAAGTTTAGGTTTAACCTTTAAAACAGCAATTGCTTCATCGGCAAGTCTTTTTTTCTCTACATCTTTCTCAAGAGCAATACCAAGGTTTATGGCAACCAGCTCATCAATTGGATAATCTGCCCGCTCAGGATTTAATAGGTAGGCAGCTATCATGCTATCAAAGATAAACCCATTCGGCTTAATGGAAGCATTCCAAAGCGCTAAAAAAATCTTTTTTACGTCATGGCTAATCTTTAGAACTGATTTTGACTCAAAATAAGGCTTGATTGATTCAAGAACTTCATGAATCGATAGCCCATTTATGCTGCGTATATAGGTATAAACCTTATTTTCACTAGCTGCAAAAGCAATTGCCAATATTTCTTGCTCAACACTTCTTTCTCCAGCAGTTGACATGGCAATTGCCAACTGCTTACTTCTTGCTATGTCAGACGAGAGCCGATCTAAATCTTCCTGCTTCTCTAGTTCAGCTATCTCATAGCTTTTGGTCTTGCTTTCCTTTCTTACCCTTTCTTGGCTAAGCAGCCTACCTAGCAACGAGAAAAACTCAAGTTTTGAGAATAAATCTCTAATCTTTTCCTCGTCCCAAGTGCCTAATCTACATTCCCTAAAGTCCACGTCGATAGGTATATCTCGCTCGAGAATCGCTAGCTTCTTTGAGAGCTTAGCCTCAGCCTCATGTTCAGCTAGCATTTCGCGCCATCGCTTACTTTCAACAGCATCAAGATTCTGGTAGAGATTTTCAATGCTTTCAAATTCATGGATGAGCTTTGAGGCTGTTTTCTCGCCTATCCCGGGAACACCCGGGATGTTATCGGATGGATCTCCTTTCAAGCCAAGATAATCTGCAAATTGCTTTGGTGATACACCGTATCGCTCCTTAACTTTATGCTCATCGTAGACAACAATATCTGATATGCCTTTCTTGGTTGTCATTATCTTTATGTGCTTATCTACAAGCTGAAGCGCATCTTTATCGCCTGTCACAATGATTACATCATTGTTCTCAGCCTCAGCCTTTGCAGCAAGCGTTGCAAGGATATCATCTGCTTCAAAACCATTCATTTCAAAAATCGGTATGTTGAGAACCTGCAGAACCTCTTTGACCAGAGGAAATTGGCTAATTAGCTCGTTTGGTGCTGGCTCACGGTGCGCTTTATATTCTTCAAAGCGCTCATGCCTAAAAGTTGGTGCAGCACTATCAAAAGCCACAATCACAACATCGGGCTTCTCATCCTTGAGAAGTTTTATCAGCATGCTTGTAAAACCGTACACCGCATTTGTAACCTGGCCCGCGGATGTTGCTAAGGTTGTAGGCAGCGCATAATAAGCCCTGTAGATTAAACTATTGCCGTCGATGAGGATTATTTTGTCTTTCAAATTGGTCTTATCCTTTACAAGTGCTGCTTTAATTTTACCGTCTATTTGGAGGTGTGAGAAGTGGCTGACTTATGCCAACTATTTTTCAAAGCATAACCTTTCAGCCAACTCAACAACACTCTTCCGTGCTCCTTCAACCCGACCAATCAATTCATCCCTATCTTTAAGACTTAAAAAATCAACAATAACATCAGCAAGTTCGGAGCCGACTTTTAACACCTTCTCTTCGTTTAATCTCAGCAGTGTTTCAACAGTTCTCATAAACCGGTAAGCATCCAAGAGCAGCTCTTTATCTTTACTATCGATGATGCCGTGCTTTGCAAGCCTCTCGATTGCGGTAGTGGTCTTTCGTGTTATAAGGTCTGGGTAATCCGATGCATGTTTAAGTTGAAGATACTGCACTAGAAATTCTATTTCCTCGATCCCTCCTGGCCCAAGCTTTATATCATAGCCGGCAGATTCTCTAGAAACCTCATTTATAATTCTTCTTCTTATATCTTTAACGTAAGAGCCCTTGATCTCTCTGCCTCTCTGAACTATTACCCGCCGCTTCATCCGCAAAAATTCTCTTAATAATTTGCCGTTTCCGGCACTTGACCTGGCCTTTAGAAGAGCTTGTATCTCCCATGGATGAGCAGACTTATGATAGTAGTTTTCGTAACCATCGATGGTATTTACAAGTGGACCCTTTGACCCATCAGGACGAAGCCTCATATCAACTTCATACACAATACCTCTGGATGTATACTCTGAGAGATACTTAATTAACTCCTCAGCTAACCGCACAGATTTTTCCTTGCCTGAAATAAATATCAAATCAAGGTCAGAGCCCACACTTAGCTCGTTAGATCCAAATTTGCCAAGACTCACAACCGCAAGCTCAGCATCCCCGCCTAAATGGATAAAAAGTGTTCTCACTATAATGTTGGCAATCATACTTAAAGAGCTTGTAAACCCGTCTATATCTAAAACGCCCTCAAGGAACAAGAAGGCTGACCTCATCTCCTCGATGATCCTAAACTCCCTGACCGCAGCCATAGGGTCCTGGCTGTATTGGAGCGTGTTAAGTAGCCTCTCTGCAACGGATTTGTAATCCATTCTGACATCAGGATATTCAAAGATACTCTCAAGGTTCTCAAGAGAAAGAAGTGATCGCGTAAGATACGTGCTTTTAGAGAAAGTGCGAATAATAAGCTCTACTATATCTGATCTGCTTAAAAACAAACTCAGATACGACTCGTGACCCGCTATTTTCTTTAGGAAAGTTACAAATGCACTAAGCACGCGGTCTTTATTGCCTACCTTAAATACCTGCCCAATAAAGATTGGCACTATTTTTCTTAGTAGACTTCGCTCTCTTATGGTCCTTCCAATAACCATTTGCTCGTTAATTGCCTTTATGTTTCTAAGGCCCTGTTTAGTATCCTTAAAGCCTTTAAATACTAGATAATCCATGATTTCATCATCGGTTAGCTCGTCCTCAAAAAATATCATGACGCTTTGCTTGCCATCATCGCTGCCAAGCAATGAATTATACATATCTCCAACCTTAAGCCTTCTTAATTTAAGCTCGGATTTGAACCTATCTACTGCGCTAAAGCGCATCTTTTTTGCCAATATTTCAACGTTTTTAGGCTTTACAGGCAGGACGTGGACCTGCAGATCATCTCTCATCTGCAGGACATGCTCTATCCTTCTTAAAAACTGGTAGCTTTCGGCAAGAAACCTAGCATCATCTTTAGGCAGTAGACCCTCTTTTTGTAGTTCTTTAAGAGCTAATTCTAGTTTCCCTGTTCTTAGTTGTTTTTTCTCTCCACCATAAAGGAGCTGGAATGTCTGTACAAAGAACTCGATCTCACGTATTCCGCCAGGTCCTCTTTTGATATCGTTCGCATTAGATACTGCATCTAGCTTTCTTTTAAGCTCTTTAATCTCATCAATATCATAAAAATCAACTGTTTTTTTCCATATAAACGGCTCAATTACGCTAAGAAGTCTCTTGCCAAGCTTAATATCGCCTGCAATTGGCCGGGCCCGCATAAGCGCCATCCTTTCCCATGTCCGGCCCCATGATTCGTAATATGACATATACGAATCTAGTGAAAGCGATAATTCTCCTTTTCGCCCGTCTGGTCTTAATCTTAGATCCACACGATATGCAATACCATCTTCGGTCTGCGTCTGTATTAGAGCAGTTAATAGCTCCGTCAGTCTGCAAAAATATTCATGAGAACTAATTTTATTAATTCTTATGCCTGACGGGGACAAAACGCCAGTGGAAATCCCCTCATACGAACCGTAAACAGTGATAATATCTATATCCGAGCTATAGTTCAGCTCCCCTGCACCTAGTTTACCAAGAGCTATAATTGAGAATGGATTATCCTTAATCTCTCCATATCTCTCTTTCATAAGTGCAAAAGAAGCTTCAAGCGCCAGCTCTACTATCGCCTCAGCTAGTGAGCTAAGCTCGGACATGCACTCATTTAAGCTGGTTACACGCATGATATCCCTAAGGGTTATCCTTAAAAGATAATCTTTCTTTAACTCTCTTAAGAATTTTATGACCTCTTGCTTAGTCAAAGGCACGCTCTTATTTTTAGCTTCTTTTACAATTATTTGCTTGCTAACCGGTATATAGAGGCTTTTTAGCGCATGACTCAGCTTTGCGGGATTGTTGATAGAGTAATCAGCAAGAAATTGACTATATGAGAACAACTCTGCAATATTTTTTATCTGGCTGCTATGTTCTTTGAGAATTGCTGGTGCAGCTTTTAGCAGTCTTTCAAGATTTTTGAAAGACCTCTCGGGGTCTGGTGTTTGTATTGACGTTTCTTTTAATAGGATATCTAACGGCATTTAGGTTATTATAATCACAGAGGTGAGTTTCGTGAAACTGGTATCTGCCATTATTAAAACCTTTAAACTAGATGCTGTTAAAGACGCCGTCTTAAAAACTGGCATACAGGGCATTACCGTAAAAGAAGTTATGGGCTTTGGCAATCAAAAGGGCCATATCGAAACCTATAGAGGCCAAAGCTATGAGGCAAGATTTATTCCAAAGGTAAAGATTGATATTGCTGTTCCTGATGATAAGGTTGATGAGGTTGTTGATGCCATCCGGATGACCGCCCATACCGGCGAGCTTGGCGACGGCAAGGTCTTCATCTATCCATTGGAGGATGTTATAAGGATTCGGACTGGAGAGCACGGCGAAGACGCGATTTAATTTACCGTGCTGTTTTTTAATCACTAATTCTTATGCTGTTTAATTCATTAATTAATAATTTTGCGGCTTGCGCAATTCCTCTAACTTGCGTCCTGTGTAGCCTAGCGCTTTAAAATCCATAATTCCCTTTCTTGAGTGACAGTCGTTGCAACTTAGCCCCTTTCGGCGAATTGCATGGCTAACCTGCTTTAATTTCAGGACATCTACTGGCTTCCACCTTGGAGGTTGGGGCAACTTTAATATCTTTGCCATCTCATTAAGTGAAAGATTAAAATCGCCGGTTTCTGCAAAGACCTTAGTTCTACCATCTATCGATTGCTTAGTTGCTAAATCGACAGCCTCCCTTAGTTTAATGGCTTTAAACGGATATATCTTTGCTTTTTTATCATTCCTAACACCTTCTGGATTTCCACCTTGATCAGCCATACCATTGAACCAGAAAAAGCTTGCATTCATGTTTGGGTTTTCAGCCTTGTATTCCTCAAATATACCATCATTGTCCTTGTCAACACCCCTAGTCTTGTCCCTAATAGCTAGACCTCCAATCCTTCCAATATGGCAAGTTTGACAAGCAAGCCTCTTGAGGTGAACATCTATCTTTTTTACCCCGTGCTTGTAGCTAACATGGCACGATGTACATGAAATAGCAAGCTCTGGTATATCATTTGCCATCAAATCAGCAACATTGCCCTTTGCTACCTTGTGCTCAATAGTTACGTGGCAACTTTGGCATGGCATTCCTGCTTTTGCATGAACATCGGCTTCCGGCGTATAAGGTGTCCCCCGATTATACCCCATATGATCGTCATGGCATCTCAAGCAATATTCTGGCTTAGGTATGCCAATTGAAGATATTGCCTCCGAGCTTTCGTCACCTACCCATTTCATAAAGCCATCTTTTAAAACCACCCGGCGTTTTTTAATGTCATACTTTCTTGAATGGCAAATCAGGCAATCAATTGCAGAAGCCATCTCGGGAGTGGGGACATTGTTCCCGCCTACATGGCATTTACCGCAACCACCGCTTTTTATAGTCCCATCTTTCTTCTTAACAAGATAAGCCCATAGGGCTGGGTTAGCAGCTTTATTTGCCATACCCTTTTTCTTCTTTAGACCTCGAACGTGGGCTACCCCTGTCTTAAGTTTTGAATGAACCGACTCTTCGATTTGCTTGATAGCATATACGTGGCATTTTGTACAAGTCCTTGGCCCATCATAGCCGCCAATTCTTCTTATGGCTTCTTCGTGATCCGTCTTGTCGCTATCCTTTCGCG
Organism: Actinomycetota bacterium; assembly: GCA_030017355.1. GTDB lineage: Bacteria > Actinomycetota > Aquicultoria > Aquicultorales > Aquicultoraceae > JASEIR01. Next base: position 915 of record JASEIR010000030.1, on the reverse strand, counting down.
TATGGCAGACATCACATTTCTCTCCCTTTTTTAGACGGTAGCCGCCAGCTTGCGCAATCTGATCGACGTGTTGCTGCGTCCTATAGTGACAGGTTTTACACTTGTTTGAAATATGCTTTGCTTTATGGCAATGAATGCAAACTTTCATCTGGGGTTTGTTTGGCAGACTTAACTCAAATACATGAACAACGCGTCTATGGCAATGTGCGCAAGCAAAATCAGCTTCAAGGTGCACCGGATGGGGATTTACAACACTACTATTTTTAAGAGCATAAATTCTCTTTTTAATCGAGGAGTGACATTGTAAGCATCTTTCATCGCTTATATACGCTTTTGGTTTCTTCTCTTTCTTTACGAAGTGTAATAACAGTCTGCTGAGTGCAGTTCGCTTGATTGAGAATAGCCCTTCCGATAGACTGCGTTCGTGACAATTCCTGCAAGCAACACTGCTATGCGACGAATCTTCCCAGGAATGATAGTATTTTTTCATTTCATGACACCTGGGGCAATTTGAAGTTTGGTTATAGAAAGTGACTGATCCAACTACGAGCAATAATAGAGCAAATACAAATGCAGCACATCCAATTTTTATTACGTTCTTCATCTAGTTCGTCCTTTTTGCAGTTAGTGGTAAATACAGTCAACCTATCTTACTCCGAGCCGTTAGTCATTATTATACTAGTCCTATTTGTACTATCAATCACTTTGTTAAAAACCTTTTTACTAAGTACCGCTTAATTTTAGTTTTGTAGTTTGACGGTTTCTGCAGTGCTGCAACTCTGCAGCTATTAGTGCTGCAGTGTTGCTAAATGTTCGCCGACGGCAGACCGCGCTATAGGCTCCTTCGGAGCCTGACCGCAGATTGCCGACCGCCACTTTAGGCTCCTTCGGAGCCTGACCGCTGACCGCCGACCG
>JASEIR010000002.1:1284-38768 GCA_030017355.1 Actinomycetota bacterium | reverse complement strand
AATTTAGAAAATACGATTTAGATCCCTCAGGGCCTTACGGCCCTTCGGGATGACAGAGGATAAAATGCAAAATCCCTAAATTTTTAATTGCTTAAAGTCTGTATCCTACAAACAATATTTTACATCGATCTAAAGATTAGGTATAATTTGCTTGGCTTGTGTTTTAGCTCTGAAATAGAGCATAGCATTGCGCAAGGCTGTGCCTAAATAAAAAGCCAAGATGATATAAATGGCAGGCAAAAAAACATTACTGGTCGTTGTGATGCATGCCTTAAAAATAGTCACAACCGGGAGGAATAGGATGGCAGAAGAGAAGAGTTTAGGAAGTGTTTTGGTCGTAGGAGGGGGAATAAGTGGTTTAACGACGGCAGTTGAAGCCGCAGAAGTTGGCTACAACGTCTACCTAGTTGAAAAGAACCCTTCTATGGGTGGCAGAGTTGCCCAATTAAACCAGTATTTCCCGAAGCTATGTCCACCATCATGCGGTCTTGAGATTAATTACCAACGTGTAAAGAAGAACCGCAAAATTAAATTTTTTACACAGGCGGAGGTAGCAAGTGTTTCGGGCCAGCCCGGGAATTTTAACGTAACAATTAAAGTAAATCCCCGTCTTGTCAACGAAAATTGCACAGCATGTGGTGATTGCGTGGAGGCATGCCCGGTTGAGAGGCCTAACGAGCACAATTTTGGATTGGACACGACGAAGGCAATCTACCTGCCCCATCAAATGGCGTTTCCAATGCGTTATGTAATCGACAGAAAGGCTTGCAAAGGGGCAGGTTGCAACAAATGTGTTGAGGCATGCAAGTACAACGCAATAGAGTTGGATATGGAGCCGCAGACAGTTGAATTAAATGTAGGCTCCATTGTTTTTGCCACAGGATGGGAACCGTATGACGCCAAAAAGCTGGATAACCTTGGATTTGGCAGAGTTGATAATGTTATCACAAATATGATGATGGAAAGATATGCTGCCAAGAACGGTCCAACTGGAGGTAAGATAGTAAGACCATCGGATGGCAATGAACCGCAATCAGTAGCATTTGTGCAGTGCGCTGGTTCAAGAGATGAAAACCACCTATCTTATTGCTCATATATATGCTGTATGGCATCGTTAAAACAGGCCATGTATGTAAGGGAGCAATATCCCGAGGCAAAGATTTATATATATTACATCGACCTTCGTGCCCCTGGCAGGTATGAAAAATTCCTTAATAAAGTAGAGAGCGATGATAAAGTAACCTTTATAAAGGGCAAGGTTGCAAATATTGAGGCAGACCCGGCGACAGGTAATCCAGTGGTTGAGGCAGAAGACATCATGACAGGCACTAAGATTAAACAGCAGGTTGATTTGGTTGTGCTAGCAACTGGAATGCAGCCTTCAACTGCTGAGAGCAAGTTAGCCGCTGATGTTAAGTATGAAGAAAACGGGTTGATTTTAGAAGATCCGAGCAAACCAGGAATTTATGCTGCCGGTTGTGCCAAGAGGCCGGTGGATGTTACGACTAGTGTTAAAGACGCTACCGGATCAGCACTAAAGGCGATTCAAACTATGGTGAGGAGGTAGCGCTGTGGAGAGAAAAGTTGGTGTATATATCTGCACAGGCTGTGGAATAGGAGAAGCTCTTGATGTTGAGAAGCTTTCCAATATGGGCCCGAGCCTAGGTGCTACAGTTAAAACGCATGAGTTTTTATGTGGAGAACAAGGGCTGCAGCTTATAAAAGGCGATATTGATGGAGAGGGAGTAAATACAGTAGTTATAGCTGCATGCTCCCCGCGAGTAAACTATGAAGAGTTTGACTTCCCAAATACAGTTGTCGAGAGAGTTAACTTAAGAGAGCATGTAGCCTGGTCTCACACCCCAAATGACGAAGATACGCAAAGAATAGCTTCTGACTACATCAAAATGGGGACTGCAAAGGCAAAGAAAATAGAGCTTCCAGAGCCTCATATCGAGGAGGTTACAAGAAGCGTTCTTGTCATCGGTGGCGGAGTTTCCGGTATGACAGCTGCTTTGGAAGTTGCTAGAGCAGGTTACGAAGCAGTTATTGTGGAGAAAGAAGCTCAGCTTGGTGGCTGGATGGGAAAGATGAAAAAGAGACTTCCCACACAGTATCCATATGCAAAGCTTGAAGATCCAGGCGTCGATGCAAAAGTTGCTGAAATTAACAGCAATCCAAATATAAAGGTATATACTTCTGCCACTGTTGAGCAGATAGCAGGCCAGCCAGGCATGTTTGATGTCACTATAAATGCAAATGGCGGTACTGTTGAGACAAGAGTTGGATCAGTTGTTCTAGCAACAGGCTGGAAACCGTATGATGCTTCAAAACTTGAGAGCTACGGCTACGGTGTATATCCAAATGTGGTGACCAATGTAGCGATGGAAGAGATGGCTAAGAACGGCGGAATTAATCGGCCATCAGATGGAAAAGCAGCAAAAAATGTTGTGTTTATACAATGCGCAGGTCAAAGAGATGCCGATCATCTACCATATTGCTCCTCGGTCTGCTGTGCTACATCGCTAAAGCAGGCAACGTATGTGCGTGAGAGCGATCCAAATGCGTTAGTATATATAATCTATAAAGATATGAGAACACCTGGTCAGTATGAGCTTTTCTATAAGAGCGCACAAGATGACCCAGGTATCTTCCTAACAAAAGGTAATATAACAAGCATAACCGAGGATGAGGCAAACAACCTTATTCTAGAAGTTGAGGATACGCTTCTTGGTGGCCCAATTAAGATAAAAGCAGATATGGTAGTTTTGGCGACCGGTATGGTTCCAACCACTGCTGAAGAAGCAATCCTTAACCTTAAATATAGACAAGGTCCAGGTTTACCTGATCTGGATTTGTTTAATGGATTTGCTGATTCAAACTTCATATGCTTCCCCTATGAAACCAGAAGAACTGGTATATATTCAGCCGGGTGCGTAAAGATGCCTCAAACCATAGCTGAGAGCATAGATGATGCAACAGGTGCTGCTTTGAAGGCTATACAGGTTGTAGAAGCTGTATCAAGAGGCATGGCGGTACACCCAAGAGCTGGAGATATGACATATCCAGAATTCTTCCTGCAGAGGTGTACGCAGTGTAAGAGGTGTACTGAAGAGTGTCCATTTGGAACGCTTGATGAGGATGAAAAAGGTACTCCGCAGCCCAATCCAAACCGCTGCAGAAGATGCGGAATTTGCATGGGCGCTTGCCCGGAAAGGCTTATATCGTTTAAAAATTACAGCGTAGACATCCTATCTTCAGCTGTAAAAATTATAGATGTGCCAGGCGAGGAAGAAGGCAAGCCAATGGTAGTGGCCTTTGTATGTGAAAATGATGCTTACCCGGCCTTTGATATGGCTGGAATTAACAGGATTCAATATGATCCGAACGTAAGGATGATTCCGGTAAGATGCCTGGGCTCCTGTAACACTGTATGGATTGCTGATGCCCTATCAAAGGGCGTTGATGGCATCTTAATGATTGGCTGCAAATATGGTGACGATTACCAATGCCACTTTGCAAAAGGTAGCGAGCTAGCAAATTATAGGATGGGCAAGGTACAGGAGACTCTGAACAGGCTTGTTCTGGAATCAGACAGGGTTCAGCTTTTGCAACTTTCAATAGATGAATACGATAAGATACCGAGCATAATTGGTGAGTTTATGGAAAAACTGCAGGAGATTGGTCCCAATCCCTATAAAGGCTTCTAGGGGGTATGAAGATGTCGACAGAATTCATGGTTGAACCTGATCTAAATTTTATAAAGGATATGCAGCGGGCAGGAGGCGATTCCCTAAAGAAATGCTTCCAGTGTGCGACATGCTCGGTTGTCTGCAAACTTACGCCCGACGACAAACCTTTTCCAAGAAAAGAGATGATATGGGCGCAGTGGGGTCAGAAGGATAAACTTATGAGTGACCCCGATGTGTGGCTTTGCCACCAGTGCAATGATTGCACAGCTAAATGCCCGAGGGGCGCGAAACCAGGTGATGTACTGGCCGCAGTTAGAAACGCAGCTTTTAAAAACTATGCGTTTCCAAGTTTTATGGGCACTTGGTTGAGTAGACCTGCATACTTGCCGCTAGTGCTAGGTATCCCGGCTCTAATACTGCTGTTTATGATAAACCTTTGGCCAACAATTTATAATATTTTACCTAAGGGCGTTCCAATGTTTGAGGAATTTAAACATGCAGGCTGGGGTAATTTCCCTGCTGGGCCGATTGTCTATAAGAATTTCTATCCGGAGCTTGGAATTGACATAACATTTATGACATTTGCCGCACTGGCTATCATATCATTGATAGTCGGTATTGGTAGGTTCTGGAAAGCAATGGTTGCAAATCATGGGACCGTTGGTTTAATGGGAGCACCAATACCTAACTTAATCAAGGCACTTCCAACAATTTTAAAGCACAACAGGTTCCAGTCTTGCGGTGAAAATAAGGAAAGGTACTACGGTCACTTAGGCGTGTTTTATGGCTTTGTGGGTCTGTTTGTAACAACAATGATTGTTGCAACAGCCTACTGGTTCTTTGGTGTGCATACCCCGTATAAGATGAGTAGCCCCGTGAAGTTTATAGCAAATATCAGCGCAGCGGCGCTTTTTATCGGCTCTATTATAATCTTAGTCAAGAGGTTTACTAACACTAAGAGCGCCAATAGCTATTACGACTGGGCGCTGGTGACACTTGTGTTTGGGCTTGCTGTAACAGGTTGGGGTGCACAGTTTGCAAGGCTTGCTGATATGAAAAGCATTGCTTATCAGGTTTACTTCCTGCATCTGCTTTTTATAGCATATCTCTTCTTGTATCTGCCATTTTCAAAAATGGCGCACCTTGCCTATAGAACCGTAGCCATGGTATTTGCAAGACAAGCGCAAAGGGACCTTGTATCACCCGATGAAGTTTTGAAGATTGGTTAACTTTTTGGCATGATAAAGGTTAATAATTGGGCGGATTTTATCCGCCCAATTATTGTTTTATGTAACCACTCAGAGTTGGTTAGGTAGTAATACTTACTTTGTCTAAGTTATATACGGAATTTGAATTAATGTTATTAAAGGCTTATAATGAAGCTACTATGGGAAAAATTCGGATTTTGTTAGCAGAAGACCACGTACTTGTAAGAGAGAGTCTCCGTCAATATCTAGAAAGAGATCCCAATCTTGAGGTGGTTGGTGAGGCCGGGGATGGAGAACAGATGGTGTCTTTAGCCTCGCAGCTAAAGCCAGATTTAATTATTGCAGATATTGCCATGCCAAAAATAAACGGTATAGAAGCAACAAAGCAAGTAAAAGCTATAGATAGCTCTATACCAGTGCTTATATTAACTGCTTATGACCTTGACCAATACATATTTCCGCTTCTTGAAGCTGGCGCAGCAGGATATCTTCTGAAAGATATCAGCGGGCAGGAACTAATTGATAGCGTCTACCGTGTAAGCAAAGGAGACTCAGTACTCCATCCGACAATCATGAAAAAGGTTATGCAAAGGTTTAGAAATACGGGTACTGGAGCCGGATATCAATCTTTAGATTTACTAACCGAACGAGAAGTAGAAGTTCTTAAACTGGCAGCTAGAGGCAAGAGCAATAAAGAAATAGCAGACGACCTTAGCTTAAGCGTACGAACAGTAGAGGCTCATTTAGGTCACATATTTAGCAAGCTAGATGTAAGCTCGCGAACAGAGGCAGTAATTCTTGCCATAAAGAAAGGTTGGGTTGGCTTAGAATAGCTGACAGCGTAAGATGGAGTCTGAACTTGCTCTAGATGAAGTTGGTAAACAACAAAAGAAAGGTCAAAGTCACCTCATCAGTAATCCTCAATTCTGGTCAATAGTTAGTATATTCATATTAATGACACTCCACCATTACGATAACTTAACAAGTTTTAGTGCATTTTCAGCACCAGACTTGCCGTTAGGTATAACCCGGCATACTATAGATAGAATCCTATTTCTTGTACCTGTTATCCTAAGCAGTTTTATTTTTGGATCGAAGGGTGGAAAAATAGCGCTAGTTTTTGCATTCATTATTATGTTACCACGGGCGCTTTTTATTTCAGCTTATCCGCTAACAGCACTTTGGGAGACCGTTCTTATTACTTTAATAGGAAGTATTGCACCGCTTGGGATAGACCATTATAAAAAGCAGCAGCTACAACTTGAAGTAACAAGAGAGAGATTAGTATCAACAGAGAAAGAATTACATACAAGAGTACAGCTATCCATCGAACAGCAGCGACAACTGTCTGTAATTAATACTTTTTCTGCAATGCTTAGCCAGTCCTTAGAATTAAATCACGTAACAAAAGTAGCTGTGGATATGATTATAGATGTAATGCAGGTAGAGGTTGTTTTAATATTTGCTCTTACCGAGGATAAGAAACTAAAAGTAATAGCTCATAGAGGGATTAAAGAAGAAAGCACTTCATTCTTAAACAATATAGAGCTCAACAATGATTTGCTAAACAAGATAGCAAAACTCGAAGAATCGTACATGAACGAAGAAATTATAGAGGATTTAATAGACGACTTTGGTTTAGATTTTAAATTTTGCTCCTCGTTTCTAGAAGGCGAGAATATATTGGGTGAATTAAGCGTCCCAATGGTTGCGCAAGGTAAAACGATAGGTATTGTGTGCGTGGGTTCGAGATCCGAACGAAAATTTCAGGAGCCGGATTTGATGATTCTTTCCGCGCTCGCAAATTTAACTGGTATTGCGATGCACAATGCACATCTGTATCAGGAGCGAGAAATTGCGACTAATAAGCTTAAATTATCAGAGAAAAAATACAGAAAATTATTCGAAAATGCACATGATGCGATCTGGGTTCAAGATTTATCGGGAAAAATAACGGCTGCGAATCAAGCGGCAGCGGATCTATTTGGATGTAGTTTAACAGATTTGGTTGGGTCAGATAGTAAGCAGTTTTATTCACACGACGAATTTCTAGCCTCAACGGCTATACAGAAGGAGATTCTGAATGGTATAGGGAATCATCAGCCATATAGACGGAAAATCCAGAAAAAGGATGGAACAGAAGCTATTGTAATGCTAACAACCAATCTTATAACAACCGCTGGTAGTCCTGACGGGTTTCAGTTCATAGGGCGCGACATAACTAAAGAAGTGCGAATGCAAGAGAACCAGAGATTTTATCTGAAGCAGATAACAAAGGGGCACGAAGAGGAGCGTCAAAGAATATCTCGGGACCTGCATGATTCTACCACACAAAATCTCATCGCAATTTTGCGTCAATTGGAAAAGTTTTGCGAGGAGAACACTCGTTTGTCCGAAACAAAACTAAATTTTCTGTGGAACCTACATGCCCAAATCAAATCGACACTCCACGAGATTCGGCAATTAAGCCGTGATCTGAGACCATCAGTCCTTGATAATCTTGGCCTTTTGCCAGCAGTCGAATGGCTAACAGAGCAAATGAAAACCGAAAACAATGTGGAGACAAAATTAACAGTGATTGGAAAGGAAAGGCGTTTTTCTCAAGAAATTGAGATATCGCTTTTTAGAATAATTCAAGAAGCACTAAGAAATATCGCAAAGCATGCTGAGGCTACAATGGCCCAAGTTATAATTGAGCTAAAAGATCATGAAACAAGGGTTACTATTACCGATAATGGAAAGGGATTTGAATTACCAGAGAATATTGGTGAACTTTCGCGGCGTGGGAAGCTAGGAATTGACGGTATGCAGACACGAGCTAGATTAGCTGGTGGTACGTTTGATATTCAATCAGCACCAGGTAAGGGAACTGTAATAAACGTAACAATTCCTGAGTAGTGGATACACAAGATAATAAAATAAAACACCTTATAAGAAACGAATAAGCTTTCAGAGAATAAAACTAAAAACACACCTCCCAGGATGGGAGGTGTGTTTTGCTTTAAGGTGGGGCCCAAAGCAATTTATTAAAAGTTAATTACTTTTCACCCTCAGCATACTTGTGAAGTTTAACTTCAACTTTCTCTGTAAGGCTTGCATAATATTCCCTTAGGATTTCGAGAACTTCTGGACGGCTGAAGTGATCTGGTACCTCTTCACCCTCAGATAGCATCTTTCTTAATTTGGTACCACTAAGGATCAGCCTATCTTCTTTACCGTGTGGACAAGTTCTCATTGATGCCATTCCATCGCATTTATAGCAGTAGAACGTCCAGTCAATCTTAAGCGGCTTTGTAATAAGGGCATCCTTAGGAATCTCATCAAATATATGCTGGGCATCAAACGGGCCATAGTATTCACCAACGCCAGCATGGTCACGACCAACTATTAGGTGGCTGCAGCCATAGTTCTGACGGAAGGTTGCATGCAAGAGTGCTTCACGCGGGCCGGCATAGCGCATTTCCGCTGGATAGCCAGCCTGAATAACCGTATTGGGTACAAAGTAAAGTTCAACAAGCTTATCAATGGCTTTTACCCTAACTTCAGCAGGAATATCACCTGGTTTAAGTTTACCAACAAGCTGGTGAATTAGTACACCATCGGTTACTTCGATAGCTATTTTTGCGAGATACTCATGGGAGCGGTGCATTGGATTCCTAAGCTGCAATGCAGCAACAGTACTCCAGCCTCTCTCCTCGAAAGCTTTTCTTGTTTCAGCTGGGCGCATGTAAACACCCTTAAACATTTCCGGGAAATAGCTTTCGCTAAATACCTTTACCTTACCGGCAAGGTTGACATCACCCTGGGCCATAACTTTTTGAACGCCTGGGTGCCCTTCCATATCATCGGTTCTAAATACCTGTTTACATTCATAGACTTTGTCAATCTCATATTTCTCAGTGATTTCCATGCTGCCCATGAGCTCGCCAGTCTCGGTATCAACAAGTGCAACCTCTTGACCTTCTTTTAGATTTTTGGCTTGTTCTTTTGACGTGGAAAGTGTTATCGGAATAGGCCAGAAAATCCCATTTTCCATCTTGTACTCATCGCAAACACCTTTCCAGTCAGCTTTTGTCATGAAACCTTCTAGTGGAGTGAAGGCGCCTATGCCCATCATAATTAGATCGCCTGTCTCACGTGAGGTCATCATAACCTTCTCTAGGGTTTGAGCCTTTTCCCATTCTTCTTTTAGCTCATCGCCTTCGAGTAGAAGCGGCTTTAACTCACCGCCACCATGTGGGGGGACTAGTTTTGACATAATACCTCCTTATACTTGTTGATTTGCTTTTATTGCTTAAAATTGCAAATGGCTCAAGCTTGTTAAGACTGGCCTTAGAAGTTTGTAGATAGAACACACAATCAAAGATAGCCTCAAAACTTAACAAGCGATCCTTCAGGGTTATATTTCCAAAAAGCAAGTCTTTAAACAATTAAAGATAATGGCCGCCTTGCGGTCCATTATTAAAGCAGAAAGCCCTTTTACTTTATCTTGTTAGCAATCAAAATGCTAGCATTATTGCCGCTGTTTGTCAAGTAAGTGACAAGTACGTTTTCTGGCAATAAAAGGGATTATGATAGTAGGATTGAATATTAGCAGAGTTATAATTTATTAAACAGAAAACGGCGGTCTATCAAGCCCGCCGTTTTTAGTTATAAAACAATGCGTTGTTACTTTTTTAACAGGAAGGCAATATAATCACTTTAAGCAATGTAACTTAAGCCATTGACTTATATTGATGGTAAACGTATTCTAGTGCCCTCCAGCAGCAAGAAGTCCTGATGCTGCCCCTAACAAAACAAGCACTTCAAGCAATGCTAAAACTGCGTAAATTGCATCCTTTTTGCGTATAAGGATAGGTATTATTGCAACATAGCAAACAATTGTTAATCCCGCTAGAAAAGCAATTGGGAAAAAGTTCAAAAAGTCGCCATGTTTATACATTGAAAGCCATGACCAGCCTGGTTGTATGTTGACAGCTTCGAGATAATCGTGGCTTTTCATACCCCAGTATTTTGATACCTCGGTGACCGGTATTTTTGGGCTTAAAATACCAAAAGCATAGAGAAAAAATGCCACAATAATTGCAATAAGACCTATCTTCATGCCAATATCAAGGATTTTAGCATAGGTCGTTTGCTCTTCAGTGGCTATTAACCTTTTACCAGCCTCCACAGCTACCTGTTGTTTTTCTTTTAACTGACTTTCTGGAGTACTCATGTTTCTTCCTCCTTTTAAAGCAAGCCTTGAGTTTTACTATTAGGTCCAAATGCCAATGCCTTTAAGTAGGGCTCTTAGACCAGAAAAAGCCAATAAAGCTATGACGATAATTTTTATAGCAGAAGGCTTTGTCTTTGCTAGCAGCCTTACCCCAATAAAGGAACCAAGCATAATCCCTACAACGGATGGAACAATAATCATTGGTATTACAGCGCCCTTGTTTATATAGACCCAGGCTGCTGATGTATCGGTTATTGAAAGAAGAAATTTACTTGTTGCAACTGATACTTTAAGTGGGGCACCCATCATAAGGTTAAGAACAGGTACATTTGCCCAGCCAGCGCCGAGTCCAAACATGCCTGCCATAATACCTATGAAGATAAACGTTATTAGACTTTGAGGTGTTCTGTGAATCTTCCAGTTGATATCCTGACCAGTTGCAGCCTCATGGTAAATACCAGTAATCCTTAGCGCTGATGATAGACTATCTGCCTTTTTAACCTCTGGATACTCAGATTTCTTGGCAAGAAGCATGATTGCCACAATCGCAAGTATGGCAATTCCCAAAGTAGTCTGAGTGATATTATCAGGCAAGGCCAGGCCGATCATGGCTCCAACGATAGCAGCTGATGATGCAATTAGGGCTACTGGTATTGCAAGCCTTAAATCAGCCATTCCTTTCTTTAACAGGCCAGGACCAGCAGCAAGTGAGCCTGATAGAGCCACAATCAAGCCAGCTGCTCTTACAAAATCCATATTAAACGGAAAAAACCCGCCGATTATTGGGGTGAACAACACGCCACCGCCAACACCAGCGAGAACTGCAACTATACCCATAACAAGCGTTACGATAAACAATAAAACCGGCCATATCCACCATTGAGTACTGGATGCCGAAGTCGCGCTCTTTGAAATCCCAGATGCTAAAGCAGGCTCGGTGGTGAGGATAAACAAGCTAATAAAAAATATCACTGCGGTGGCGATAGTCCTGCTAACTCTCATGTATCATCCTTCCTTTAGCGTTTAATTTAGGGTCGCTAAACTGAGCTATAAATTAGAAAATTTGCCAACTACCTAATAGAGACAGCAACAATGGCAAATATCTATAGCCTAACTGCTTCAAGCGACTTTGTGTTCAAAAATGATCTAGACCAGATGTCTTTTAGAAGCTCTCCAGCGCTTTTTATGTCACAACACGGCCGTGCATGTATCATACAAACCTTTGTATGCGTAGGCGGATGTTCTATAAACCAGGCCAAACAATTACATGCGGTGTTCTTGTTTATTGTTGGTCTTATAGATGGCCTACGCATACAAATGTTAAAAGCAAAGGATGCTTACCCTATAAAAGACCAAATTATGGCTTGCAAGCTATATTAAATGTTACCAGAGTATGTGAAATCGTCAATAGTTAACTACGTAGAATTACCTATCTTATTATAATGAATACCATTATGCACCATAAGTTAAACTGCTTTTATTACGCTAAGTGTTATTATTTATTTTTGAAGGGAAGGTATTGGTTGGTTAGAAAATGAATGATGGCATCGCTAGATGCCATCATTAGAGGAGTTATAAGAGGTGCTATTCTCCAATATTAATAATACCAGAAGCTGCAACTGCAAGAACGATGACTTCAAGAATTGCTATAGCAACATATACTTTATCTTTTTTGCGTATGAATTCTGGTATTATGGCTAGGTAACAAATAATGCTTATAATTCCAAGAATTGCGATACCGAAGAAGTTAAGCATATCGCTATAACGATACATGGCAAGCCAAGACCAGCCAGGTTTAAGGCCCACGGCTTTAAGGTAATCGGAGGACGATAGATTCCAGACCTGCGGTACTCTTTCCAAAGGTATTCTAGGCGTTATCAGCCCTGTTATGTAAACTACGAAAGCAGCTATAATGCCGGCTAGACCAACTTTTCTTCCCAAGCCAAGGATACTGGAGTATGTGAGCTGCTCTTTTGTTGCTCCAATTTTTTTCTCATCCAGGGAGATTAACTCGTCAGCAGGCTTGGTTAATTCACTACTACCTGATGGTGTAACAGCCATTTCTACCTCCTTAAATCATGCAATAACCTTTCTAATGCTTTATTCTTTTATAAGTCGAATTCAAGCTTTTAAGAAAGGTAAAACAAATGACTTTAAAATGCCTTTTATTACACACCAAAGCCTTTAAGTAAGGCTCTTAAGCCAGATAAAAAGAGCATTGTAATAACAATATATCTAATTCTTGATGGTTTTGCTTTTGCAAGTACCTTTGCGCCAACAAACGCACCCAACATCATTCCAACAATAGAGGGAGCAACAACCATAGGTAATATCGCTCCTTTATTTATGTAAATCCAGGCAGCTGACGTGTCTGTTATGGAAAGTAGGAAACTGCTTGTAGCAACAGATAATTTAAGTGGTGCTCCCATCACGAGATTTAAAACGGGAACATTTGCCCAGCCGGCACCAAGACCAAACATGCCAGCCATAAAACCAATAAGAATAAATAAAACGAAACCAGCTGGTGCTCTGTGGATTTGCCACGATATGTTTTGATTGGTTGATGATTCGTGATAGATGCCAGACAATCGCAAGGCTATAGACAATGCGTCTGGCTTTCTAACTTCAGGATACTCTGACTTTTTAGCAGTCAGCATAACCACTACAATCCCGAGAATTGCTGCACCAAGGCCTATTTGAACAAGATTTTGAGGTATAGCAAGGCCAACCATAGCACCTAAAATAGAGCATACTGACGCTATAAGAGCCACCGGCATTGCCAATCTAAGGTCAGCAAGTCCTCTCTTAAGCAAACCAGGACCAGCAGCTAACGATCCTGATAGGGCAATCATTAAGCCTGCGCCTCTGACAAAGTCAAGGTTAAAAGGAAAGAAACTGCTGACAATTGGAACAAAAAGAACCCCGCCACCTACGCCAGCAGGGATCGCAACTATTCCCATAGTGAAAGTAACTAAAAATAAAACCAATGGCCATATCCACCATGGAGTGGTACTGGCAACATTGGCTGAGTGATTACCTGAAGCAGCTAATGCGGGATGTGATGCAAATAACGCTGCTAGAAATATCAGTGAGCTTATAAGCAAAAAGCCGTATTGTTTCTTATTTATCATATGTTCCCTCCTTCATTAGCGATTGGGAATTTGACTAGTTTTCATTTGAACATGAACGCGGTCCGTGCACATCGGAGCTAGTACCAAGATTTGACAACGTATTACTCTGACTAATGTAAACGTTAAATCACAGCTTGTATCGTGCGGAAATAACGTTTAATTCTTTGTGAATTAATGCATTGAATCATTCAGCATAATGCGGTGCGGCGAATAGTGTACATACTCGTTGGCCATTGACGAAATAACCCGTAGTGCTAATATGAAAATAGGCTTGCATGCTACTGAGGTACTCATTTTATTAGCGCCCAGATTTTACTGCGGTGGATATCACTAGTGCCATGCACTAAATGCTAGAAAAATCACAAGGAAGGGGGGAATAAAAGTTAAATAATTAGCAAAGGAGGTTAATGTTTATGGCCAAGACTACTGGTAAACCCGCAAAAAAGCCATATGCAAAAGCACTTTTATTTGGAGTGCTATCACTAGCCCTATACATAGCGGTATTTGCGAACGAAGTTTTTGTAAGGAGTACCTGGGCAAAGGGAGGGGTCTACGCAATATTACCAATTGTAACAGTCTTTGTTTTCTCTTTTGTGCATGGAACTTTTGCTGATAGCCTCATGTCGTCGCTTGGTATAGTAGCGAAGAAGAAAAAGTAAGAAAAAGAAAAATAAAAGAGATCTTTGAAAACTTTACATTGAAAAATATGGTTTATGGTTTATGTATAAGACGCCATACCTAAGGAGGAATAGGATTAGAAATGCATTAAATGAAAATATGCGCTGACCCGACCTCATGTGCTTAGGCGGCTGAACTGAATAAATGAGAAGGAAGGGTTGTATATGATACGAAGTAGAGTGATTTTCAGTTCTCTGGTAGCGGTCTTACTGCTTGTAATTTTAGCAAGTCCTGCCCTAGCTACAGGTGAAGCAGTAAAAGCGTTTACAGGAAACAAGTTTATTGAGCTTACTCTTTTTAATGCGGTGTTCTTGTTTATTGTTGGTTTTATAGGTGGAATGGTTAGCGGTTTTATAGGGTCTGGAGGTGCTTTCGTATTAACTCCAGCTATGATGAGTATTGGTGTACCGGGGCTTGTGGCTGTTGCTAGCAATATGTGCCACAAATTTCCTAAAGCCTTGGTAGGTGCAATTAAACGGCACAAATATGGTCAAGTTGATGTTAAACTTGGCTTAACGCTGGGCGTATCTGCGTCTGTTGGTGTAAAAATTGGCATTATCGTGCAGCAATATATACAGCGCATGTGGGGCGAAGCAGGATCTAATCTTTATGTAAGCTTTGCTTTTCTAGTAATACTCCTTACGGTGGGTAGTTATGTCTTCTATGATGCATGGAAGTCAAAGAAAAACCCAGGTCCCGAAAGAATATCTAGACTTGCGCTAGCTCTGCAGAAGATCAATATTCCTCCAATGATGAATTTTAAAACCGCGGGCTTAAGGATTTCTATGTGGATTACGATTCCGGTTGGTCTTGCAACCGGTCTGCTGGCAGCAACAATTGCAGTCGGCGGGTTTGTGGGTGTTCCCGGAATGATTTACATAATTGGTGCGACAAGTCTAGTAGCATCTGCAACAGAGCTAGTAATTGCATTTATAATGGGCCTTGTTGGATCTACTGAGTGGGCTTTGGTTGGAAACATAGACATAAGGCTAACATTAATGATTCTTGCTGGCTCGCTACTTGGCATCCAGATCGGTGCTGTTGGGACCACCTATGTAAAAGAGCATATGATAAAGGTTGTTATGGGAACCATTATGCTCATAGTTGCCTTTAGTAGGGGTTTTGCAATTCCTAAATACACAAATCAGCTTGGTCTAACACATTTTGCAGACAACCTTATACCGACATTTAGCAACATAAGCTTTTATATTATGGTTTTTGCCTTAACTCTTGGTGCAATAATAATCGGGGGTAGTTTGGCAAAGGCTATGCGTAAGAAGCCAGCGGAAGAAAGAGATAGGACTATTAGTCTTGAGACGGCAGTAAACTAAAGCTAGCCAGGATGGTTTATTAAGTGCAGCTTGGCTATAATAAATCTAATATAGCTTAGCTATAATGCTTAGCTATAATGATATCTAAGAATGCTTAGCTATAATGATATCTAAGGATAGCCACTGAAAAAGGAAGCTGTTTGCGATGGGAAAACTATTACCTATGAGGAAATTTAGAGACATATTAGTTGCCTTTGATGGGTCTGATTCGAGCAAGAATGCTCTTAGGCAAACTATAAGGTTCACAAAAAAGGGTAAGTGTGGCGGTGATGTAATGGTAGTAACCGCTATACCATCATACGAAGGAGAAATAGAGCTAATTGGAATGCGCAATATCAAACGAGCGTTTAGAGAGCCTGGTGAAAAAATACTGTCTGAGGCAATGCAGATTGCTCGCGATGAAGGCGCCTTTTTGCCGTCATCGCTTGAAGAGGGCAATATCCATGAGGTAATAATCGATGTTGCAACGTCGCACGACGTAGACTTAATTGTCATGGGGCGAAGGGGATTAGGCAATATCGAGAGAGCCTTTATGGGAAGCATAACAGCAAGGGTAATTGGTTATAGCCCGATAGATGTGCTTGTTATGCCGCATGATAGCTCTATTAGCTTCGACACAATTCTGCTAGCTGTTGATGGTTCTAGATATAGCGATATAGCCGCAAATAGAGCTATATCAATGGCTCAATTGTGTGGAGGCGAGATTATAATACTCTCTGTAGTTGATGTATCAGACGAATTTTTCGCACAGGCACCAGATGCTGTAGAAAAAATGATTGAGGGCGCTAGAAGTTATGTAGATTCGGTTAAGGAAAAGGCGGCGTCGGCAGGCATAAAAGCTAAGACCTACGTTAGGGAAGGGGAAACCCATAAGAAGATTTTAAGTATGGCTGACGAACTAAATGCTGATACTATATGCATGGGTAGTCACGGTCGCACTGGCTTAAGACGGCTTCTTATGGGAAGCACCACTGAAAAGGTTATTGGAAGCGCAAAGTGTCCAGTGCTAGTAGTAAAATCTAATTAGTGGTCTAGCATAATAAAAAGGCAATCCAGAATTAACTTAAAGAAAAAATGATTAAGGAGAGAGCGAGAAAAATAATCTTCTCGCTCTCTTTTGCTTTGACTAGAATCAAAAGATGGTGTTTTGTAATATATCGTTAGCTTCCCTAAGAGCGACCTTGGCTTCTACAAATAGCTTAAAGAAGCATATGGATATTAAATAAAAAGAATGGAAGGTAAGCAAAAGGAGTGCTTATGAGAGCAGAGGATATAATGATTCCTGTAATCGATTTTTTAAAGCCAGATGATACGCTTAAAAAAGCTGTAATTCTTTTAAGAACAACAAGGAGCGGAGAGGAATGTATTGGCAGTAAAGGATTACCAGTAAAGGATGATTTTGGAAAGCTGGTAGGGATTCTCTCCATGAGAGATGTACTTAAGGCTATGCTTCCTTTTTATATGGATATGCTAGACTTAGGTGATTTTTCATGGGAGGGAATGGTAGAAGGTATTGCTAAAAGATCTGGAGAACGTCTAGTCAGGGATATTATGAGCAAAGTTGTAGTAGCGGTTAGCAAAGATGCTCCGCTTATGGAATGCATTGATCACATGCTAAAGCATGGGGTTAAAAGATTGCCAGTCATTGGCGAGACTGGTGCGGTTATTGGAATGCTTTACGAGCACAACTTATTCCTTGCGATCACAAAAGAAATGTTCTATGAAGATTAAGGATTGATGGAATGATAGCCGAGGGTTCTGCAACACAACAAATTGTAATGGATAAAAGCTTTTGGGCAGCAACCGCTGTGTTTGGCATATCTTATAGCCTAATAGTTTCTGAGCGCATACATAAAACAATTATAGCGATCTTTGGCGCTGCTCTTGTTATTGCGATGGGCATACTCAGCCAGCAAGAAGCATTTCATTCCGAAGAGCTTGGCGTAGATTGGAATGTAATATTTTTGCTTATATCGATGATGTTGATAGTTAATATCATGCGACCAACAGGTATCTTTGAATATATAGCAATAAAAAGTGCTAAAATTGGTAAAGGTGAGCCGTTTAAGATACTTGCAATATTTGCTATTGTAACTGCGTTTATTAGTGCCTTCTTAGATAATGTAACTACAGTACTCTTAATCACACCAGTGACGCTACTAATAGCAGATGCGCTCGATGTTGACCCAATTCCTTACCTCATTTCTTGCGCGCTTGCATCTAATATTGGTGGTACTGCTACTTTGATTGGTGACCCGCCAAATATTATGATAGCTTCAAAGGCTAAATTAGATTTCATGGAATTTATATACCATCTTACGCCCGCAATAATTTTAATTATGGCTGTATACCTTCTTGCGATAAAACTTATCTGGGGCAAGAAATTAAAGACAAAAGATGAGCTAAAAGCAAGAATCATGAAAATGAACGAGAAAGAAGCAATAAAGGATTATTCAATGCTTGGAAAGTCGTTGTTTGTGCTAAGCATTACAATAATTGGTTTTATTGCACATGGTATGCTTGGCCTAGAACCGGCAACAATAGCCATGCTTGGAGCTGGATTGCTTTTGCTTCTTTCGAGAAAGCCAAATTTGCATAGCATATTTTCAGAAGTTGAGTGGGCAACGATATTCTTTTTCATAGGCTTGTTTATTATTATTGGAGGTATAGTCAAGGTAGGGCTTATAGATCTGGCCTCCTTAAAAGTACTAGATATAACCAAAGGAAATTTGTTTGCTATGAGCATGATTATCATGTGGTTTTCAGCATTTGCATCGGCTATAGTTGATAATATCCCATATGTTGCTACAATGAATCCCTTAATAATCGATATGGCTCATAAGCTATGGCCAAATCAAGCAGGAATCCAGCTTCTTCACAACCCTCAATTGATGCCAATCTGGTGGTCCTTAGCACTTGGCGCTTGTCTTGGTGGAAACGGAACAGCTATTGGCGCTTCTGCAAATGTAGTCATTGTTGGAATGTCTGAAAAGATGGGCAATAAGATTACGTTTGCAAAATTTCTTATCTATGGCATGCCAATAATGATTTTAACAATGATAATTAGCACGATTTATGTATGGTTAAGATATTACGTGTTTTACTTTTAATGGCCAATTACTATAGATTCTGAAATCTGCCCGCATATAATAATTCCATCTATATTATCAATCGATTCATATTTCAGCTGTCGATTGAAAAGAATTAAAGAGGTTATGCAATGATTGATTATTGTTCGTTTAAACATTGACAAGTTCGGGTAATAACCAATAGAAATTACTGAAAATGGCTATAGTATATCTACTATGAAAAAGATAAGAATTCTTCTTGCTGAGGACCATACATTTGTTCGGGAGAGTCTCAAGCAATATTTGGAAAAAGAGGGAGATTTGGAAGTAGTTGGTGAAGCTGCAGATGGCGAACAAATGGTGGATTTAGCAAGGGAGTTGCGGCCAGACATTATTGTAGCTGACGTGGCTATGCCCAAGCTCAGTGGAATTGAGGCTACGAAGCAAATAAGGGCTTTAAATATCTCTGTGCCAATACTTATTCTTACTGCATATGACATAGACCAATATATAGTATCCCTTCTTGATTCGGGGGCTGCTGGTTATTTACTAAAAGATATAAGCGGGAAAGAACTTATTGATAGTATACGTCGCGTGGCTAGAGGGGAATCCGTCTTACATCCTGTTATTATGCGTAAGGTAATCGACCGTTTTGTTAGTAAGAGTAAGGTTCAGACCTATGACTCCTACAAAGTTCTTACAGATCGTGAGATAGAGATTCTAGGACTAGCCTCGCAGGGTAAGAGTAATAAGGAGATCGCAGACAAGCTCTACGTGAGTGTGCGTACAGTTGAAGCACACCTAGGTCATATTTTTGATAAATTAGGCGTAAATTCGAGAACAGAAGCTGTTATTGTTGCATTTAAAAAAGGTTGGGTTGGCCTGGATTAGTGGAGCAACCAACATGAAACGGACAACTAAAATACTTTGGAAACCTCAGGGCGGGAATCAGCAATTATCTATCTATAATCCCCAGATCTGGTCAGTAATAGTTATTTTTACTCTAATAACACTTCATCATTACGAAGATCAGACATCCTTTCGGTTATTTTCACGCCCCGATATAACACTAGGCATTACAAGGCATACAATTGATAGAATTCTTTATTTACTTCCGATTACTCTTAGTAGTTTTATCCTTGGACCAAGAGGAGGATTGGTCTCAGTCATACTGGCTTTTATTGCAATGCTGCCAAGAGCTCTTTTCATATCAAATCAACCTCTAGAGGCCATGTGGGAAACACTTGTGATTTGCTTAATTGGGAGCCTTGCACCTTTATTGATTGATCGCTATAGAAAGCAAACCGAGCAGTTAGAATTGACAAAGGAGCAATTAGAAGCCACTCAGAGGGATTTGGATACAACCGTCAAACTATCTTTAGAGCAGGAGAGACAGCTATCAGTCATAAATTCTTTAACAACAATGATGAGCAAGTCAAACGAGTTAGATCAAATTATGAAAACAACCATTGGCATGGTTATGAAGCTAATACAAGTTGAAGTTGTTTTAGTATTTTCTATTGATGAAGGTAGCAAGGCGCTGAAGCTAATAGCATATGAAGGCATAAATGAAGGATCAGCAAGGGTCTTAGACGGAATAGTATTAGGTGATGCATCGCATGGCTTAACAAACAAGATTCGACTTAGAGAAGGCTTAAGATCAGAGCATAGCGTTCCATTGGTTGCGCATGGAGAAGTCGTGGGGATTCTATGCGTAGCAATAAAGTCAGATAGATTACTTGAAACGTCAGATATTAAATTGCTTACAGCATTAGGGAATTTAATTGGCATTGCCATGCATAACTATCTTCTCTATCATGCAAGAATTAGAGCAATTGAAAAGCTAAAGTTATCCGAGAAAAAGTATCGGGAGCTTTTCGAAAATGCGCATGATGCGATATGGGTTCAAGATACACATGGAAAAGTTATAACAGCAAACAAAGCAGCTGCAGGGCTTTTCGGATATGATTTAGAATCACTGGTCGGTATTGACAGTAAGAATTTATTCTTACATGATGACTCAGCTTTATCTTTGACTCAGAAGGATGAACTAAATAGAGCCGGTAAACAGCAGCCATACAAGAGGACAATTATTCGGAAAGATGGATCGCGGGCTTTTGTTATGCTAACTGCTAATCGAATATCAATAGACGGTCATTATGGAGCTATACAATTTATTGGTCGGGATATAACAAAAGAAGTAAGAATGCAGGAGGATCAAAGTTTTTACCTACAGCAAATAACCAGAGCTCATGAAGAAGAAAGATTACGGATATCCCGAGAGCTCCATGACAGTACAGTTCAAAGCTTAATTGGAATACTAAGATTGCTTGAGAAATTCTGTGAAGAGGATCGTTTGCTGCCAAGAGATAGGTTAGCTGTATTATGGGGCATCCATAAGCAGATTAAAGATGCTGTAAATGAAGTAAGGCAGCTAAGCAGAGATTTGCGGCCCTCAGTCATAGATGAGCTAGGTCTGCTTCCTGCTGTTGAGTGGCTAATTAACCAGCTAAAAGAAGATCATAACATTGATACAGAATTAACGGTATTAGGAAAGAAGAGACGGTTTACACCAGAAATCGAAGTAACTCTTTTCCGCATTATCCAAGAGGCTTTACGAAATATTATAAAGCATGCTTGCGCAACAAAGGCTCAAGTCGTACTAACTTTCGATGACAAGCAGACTATAGTCAAAATAGTAGATAATGGAAAGGGATTTGTATTGCCTTCAAGCATTGGAGAACTATCGCGTCACGGAAAGTTGGGTGTTGACGGGATGCAAACCAGAACACGATTAGTTGGCGGAACTTTTAACGTATACCCAAACCCCGATAGGGGTACAACCATCATGGTTACAATTCCTTTGTAAAAGCACAAATAAGTCATGCCTCCCTTTACTACATAAGTGCATTTTTCATCTTAAGTATTAAGCTGGCAGATTTTAAGGCCTAGTATAAGTCGAATGGTGTGATAATGGTTGATGATATTAGCAATGATCTGCTGGTAATTGTCAGAGCTCATATGAGTTGCTGATAATCCTTACGTGAAATATACAGGTACTTATAGGTGTTAATTAAATCTTCAAAAGTAACTACTTAATAAATCATCCGGCGAGACCGAAATCCATGGATTTAAGAGATTGAGTGTACATACTAATGCTGATCTTGCTTGCCAGTAGTTAACTAAAACCTAGCAAAATTTTAAATTTGTCTTCTATTTAGTGGAGGCCCTTCTTGCTTCCACTAAAACGAGGACAGAGAGTAAGAAAGGCATCGTATATATGGCTACTAGGCAGGAGGAGGATACTTATGGCAAAGAGCCCTGGTCGGATAAAGAAAAAGCCCTACTTAAAAGCATTGCTCTTTGGTATTACATCGGCAGGGTTGTACTGGGTAGTATTCACGCATGAGGCTTTTGTTAAGAATCATTGGGGAAAGGGTGGCATTTATGCTGTGCTACCAATTGCTACAGCTTTTTTATTCTCGTTCATTCATGGGTCCTTTACAAACCATTTTTATTCAGTACTGGGCATTGAAGCAAAAAAGAAATGAAGGAAGCTGTACGGTATGGCAGCACTACGAGCAGCGCTATGCATTAAGAGAAAGTCTAATGAATGAAGATTAATTGAGTGGAGGGTAGGGCATGACTAAGAAAAAACTAATTTATGCAGCGTTACTGGCTGCTATCGTGTTTGTCGCAATAGCAAGCCCAGCCTTAGCTACAGGTGAGCAAGTTAAAGCAATCAAAGGAGTAAGGTTTATAGATTTAAAACTATGGTATGCGGTGTTCTTGTTTATTGTTGGTTTTATAGGTGGACTAGTAAGCGGTTTTATTGGTTCAGGCGGTGCTTTTGTGCTGACGCCAGGCATGATGAGTCTTGGGGTACCAGGTGCTGTTGCCGTAGCAAGCAATATGTGTCATAAATTTCCAAAAGCATTGGTTGGTGCAATTAAAAGGCATAAGTACGGACAGGTGGATTTAAAGCTTGGTCTTATGCTGGGCATATCTGCTTCAGTTGGAGTCGAAATTGGCGTTAAAATCATGCAGTATGTCCAGCAAATGTGGGGTGATGCTGGATCGAATCTTTACGTAAGCTTTGCGTTCGTAGTTGTACTAATAACAGTCGGTGGATATGTATTCTATGATGCATGGAGGATAACAAAAAGAGGCGGTTTAGATATAGTTCCAAAATTAGCAATGAGACTTCAGAAAATTAACATCCCTCCAATGGTAAACCTTAAAACCGCAAATGTGAGAATTTCAGCGTGGTTCACAATTCCATTAGGGATTGCAACAGGTATGCTTGCTGCAACCATTGCAGTAGGAGGATTTATTGGAGTCCCAGGCATGATATATTTAATAGGCGCATCTAGTTTGGTAGCATCAGCCACGGAGCTTGTTATAGCTTTTGTCATGGGCCTAACAGGATCAATTGAATGGGCCCTGGTAGGAATGATTGATATAAGATTGACCTTGCTGATCTTAGCAGGATCTCTATTTGGCATTCACCTTGGTGCTATCGGTACTACCTATGTTAAAGAACACATGATTAAAGTAGTTATGGGCACAATTATGCTAATTGTTGCGCTTAGCAGGGGCTTTGCGATACCAAAGTATACTAATCAGCTTGGCCTTACCAGCATTGCTGATTCATCGGTTAAATTAATGAGCAACATTAGTTTTGGGATAATGGTTTTTGCACTATCGCTGGGAGCAATAATTATCCTAAGTAGTATGATAAAAGCAATGAGGAAAAAACCATCTGAGATACGCGAAGAAGTTATGGATTTTGAGGGAGCGGCTGATGAAACGGCTTAATCAACATCTCAAACGCGTCATAAAATTTACAGCTAAGGAAGCTGGTGACCATGAGCATATCCTTATCAGTGAAGGGGACTATAAAGAGAGTTAGAAATATCCTGGTTCTTGTTGCTCTGGACGGATCAGAGACTAGCAGTAATGCACTTAGGCAGGCAATTAGATTTGCAAAGCAAGAGAGTTGTACTGTTACAGCATTGACCGTACTTCCAGAATATGAGGGTGATCTTGAACTAGGATTAATGAGCAATATCAGGGATTCGTTTAGACAACCCGGTGTAAAAATTCTATCCGAGGCTGGAAAAATTGCGAAGGAAGAAGAAGCGGTAATCTTTACACTTTTAGAGGAAGGGAACATACACGAAACGATTATAGATGTTGCTGAATCAAGAGATTGCGACCTTATAATTATGGGAAGAAGCGGTATGACTATGGTTGAGAAGGCGTTTATGGGGAGCATTACAGCACGTGTCATAGGTTATAGCCCAATCGATGTATTGGTAATGCCAAGCAACAGCTCACTTAAGTTTAATAATATTCTTCTTGCTATTGATGGTTCTAGGTTTAGCATGATAGCTGCTGAGAGAGCAATAAGTTTGGCACGCGTTTATGGCAAGACCATAAATCTACTTTCGGTTGTGGATGTAAACGAGGAATTTTATGCCAATGCCCCGGAACTAGTTGAAAAGATGATTCATGAAGCTCGGGAGATGGTCCAGTCCGTTGAAGACATTGCAAGGTCTGCAAATCTGGAAACCCAAGATTTTGTACGAGAAGGCGAAGCACATGAAAAGATTGTAAGCTTAGCCAAAGAGCTAGATGTTGATCTAATTTGCATGGGAAGCCACGGGAGAACTGGAATTAGGCGCCTTCTTATGGGAAGTGTAACTGAGAGAGTTATTGGCCATGCACATTGTCCCGTGCTTGTTGTGAAAGCGTAAAAACGACCCTAAATCCTAAATATATTTTGCTGACCTAAACAGATTCATAAAGGTTGGATGGACATTTAACTCAAGGTAAGTAATCTTATCTGCTATGCGTTTAGCTTCGTCAATGTTGCTTGCGTCTAGCAAAACCCTGCGCGCGCCTAGCAACGACCCATTCCCGAGCTGAATAAAGCGATTAAGAGGAAGCTTCGGATAAAGACCGATAGCTATAGAAGATTCTGGAGATAAGTGGATACCAAAAGAACCTGCTGTATAAACCTTCTGAACCTCCTCTATTGAAATGCCAACACTATTTAACAAAACCGTAAGCGCTGCCACCATGGCAGCCTTTGTTCTTAGGACATTTTGAATATCCTTTTCTGTTATATAAATTGGCGGAAGATTATTGCCAGTTCTTTCTTCTGTTAGCATGTAGGCAATCCTATGGTTAATCTTTTGCCACCTAGTAGTGTGTTTTTCAAGCACAAAGCGGCCTGTTGAATCAAGCAGCCCAACTGAATATAGCTGAGCAATTGCATCGACTAAGCCTGACCCGCAGAGGCCTATTGCAGGCTTGTCATCAATAGTGCTAAATGATGGCTCGAGCGTGGTTGGATCTATAACTACTCTATCTATTGCGCCGGGTTTTGCTCGAGTGGCGCACTCCGCTACTGCACCTTCTAGGGCAGGACCAGCAGCACCAGCGCAAGCTAAAAGCCAATCTTTGTTTCCAAGAACCATCTCACCATTAGTTCCAATATCAAGAAGAAGCGAAATTTTTTCACTTTTAGTTAAGCCTGATGCAAGTACTCCAGAAATAAGGTCTCCCCCAAGAAAGCTACCAGAGCTAGGAAAAATGAAGATTGGCGCGTAAGGCAGAATCTTTAATCCAACTTCGGAGGCATTTAGTACAGGTACATGGTTAACTACCGGAACATATGGTTCATGGCGTATGGATGATGGATCTAAACCAAGGAATAGATGAGTCATGGACGTGTTTCCTGCAATGCTAGCTGCGGATATTTGGTTTGAGGGTATTCCAGAAGATTTACAGGTAATATCTACTAATTTATTTATTGTATCAAGAAGGGCAGATTTAAGTTCATTAACACCACCTTGACTTGCAAAGTGAAGGCGCGTGAGCAAATCTTCGCCGTATCTGACTTGAGCATTAATTTCGCCTTCACTTGATAATGTATCGCCTGTTTTGAGATCAATTAACTCTGCAGCAACGACGGTGGTTCCGAGATCAATTGCAATGCCAAAATGAAAGCTTCTGGTATCTCCACTTTCAACTGAAATTACACTTAAACGATCACCATCACGACAGGCAGTGACAGTCAACTGCCCGTTGCTAGATCGTATGACAGGTAGCGATGAGATAATTAGATCAATAGGCCAGTCGATCCTTTTAATCCCTGTAAAATCTTCCAATAACGAATTTATTCGATCTATTTCGCCTTTGTTATTATCGAGAGATGCTGCTGGAACCTCTAAGTAATATTTGGATGATAGAGCCATAATCCCCCACAGTGCTTGTTCATATTTAAAAATTCCTAACCCTGGCCTCTGCTTTTCCTGGTAATCCCAGGGAGAGTGCCGATGCAACCAATGGCAGGAAAGCGATTAATAAAACAGTATGCTCAAGGCCAATTGCAGTTGCAATGTGTCCTAGAAGACCAACCCCAAGTCCTCCTAAGCCTAAGCCAAATCCAAGTGCAAGGCTAGAGGCCATAGCTTTATTATCAGGCATGATCTCTTGGGCAGCAACAACTGTAACGGAAAATGAGGCCAAAATAAATGCACCGGCAAAAAAAGCCACAAACCTGCAAGCCAACCACCAGTTGCTTGAAATATAAAAAGGAATGGGGTGGAACAAGCAAGCGACCCTGCAATGACAGATTTTCTGCCGATATTATCTGAAATAATGCCCCCGATAAGTCCTCCAAACGCCCCGGAAAGCGTCAATATGGAGAGCATCATACCGCTAGATATTGCCGAAAATCCGAGGTCACTAAGGTACTTTGGGAGAAATGCAGCAAGGCTAAAAAAAGCAAGCGATCTAAAAGCAACAGAGCCCAGCAAACAAAAGAATGGAACTGGATTAGATACTGCTGTTTTTAATAAAGAGCGATTAGAGCTGGAGTAAATCTGGTTTGTTTTAAGCTGCGGAACGAAAGCATAGAGAAGAAGTGCAGCAGAAATGCCAGGAATCGCAAGTATAGGTGTTGCTATAAGACCAAAATGAGCAACTAGGGGAACTGCGATAAGGGGCATTATAGCCCAACCCAGATTACCTCCCAGCGTAAATAACGACATAAGGCGCCCACTCTTGCTTTCATTTAAAGATCCGATAAGAGCTGAGGATGGCGGATGGAAGGCAGCTGTACCAAGTCCAGCAACTGATACTGCAATAATTAGCAAGTAATAATTAGTAATAATACCAAGCGAAGACATAAAAATAGCTGCAACTAAAGGACCCATGATTATAAAAAAACGTCCGCCAATGCGATCGGAAAGGTACCCGATGGCTAGTTGCGATAGAGATGATGTGACGGAAAAAAAAGTCATAAGCCAGCCAATCGAAGAAATACCAAGCCCAAGCGAAGGTATTATAAACGGAAGCAAAGGCGGAAAAAGATTCATGTAAGAATCGTTTACCACATGGCTAGCTGAAAGCAGTACCGTAGTTCTCAAGCTGGTTTTATCCATCTTATCGGCAGCATTTTCATTAATTATTTGCATAAAGAAGTCCTCAGCAATAAAGTTGATAGGCAGTAGTATAGGTGGACTTGCAAATCTTGTCCATGCTAATAATATAGATAAGGGTCTAGCATTTCTGTACGTTTAAAAACAGCAGGCGCTACAGGTTATCCCTAAATTCAAAATTCAAAATTAAAAATTCAAGAGATAGTAATTGTTTCTTGGCATGGAGGCAAACTTGGATTTACCACGCGTAATTATATCAGCTCCGCATCGAAGTTCTGGCAAGACTACACTAAGTATTGGACTTTGTGCGGCCTTAACAGAATTGGGGTTTAAGGTTCAACCCTTTAAAAAGGGCCCAGATTTTATTGATCCCATGTGGCATACAGCAGCAACACAAAGAGATTGCCGAAATCTTGATTTTTTCATAATGGGAAATGAGAACATTCTAAAGTCTTTTCAAAGAAATGCTAGGAGTGCAGACATAAGTATAATAGAAGGAAATATGGGTCTTTATGACGGCATTGAATTGGATGGGCGAGGAAGCACAGCCGACCTTGCAAGGCTTCTCAAAGCGCCAATCATACTAATAATAGATGTTAGCAATATGACGCGGAGCATAGCGCCTCTTATCTTAGGCTTCAAGAATTTCGAACCGGAAACATCAATATCGGCGGTAATACTAAATAAAGTTTCTAGCTCAAGGCATGAATCAAAGCTTAGGGCTGCGATTGATCGCTATTGTAATGTTAAAGTAATTGGAGCAATTCCAAAGTCATCAGACATCGGCATCCTTCAACGCCATTTGGGCTTAAAGCCTGCAAAAGAAGAAGATAAAGCAATGGCAGTTATTAAAAGGATTGGGGATGTTGTTAAAAAATATGTTGACTTAACTGGACTTGTAGATATTGCGAAGTCAGCCAATTCATTGCCAGCTATAAGTGATTACCAAACGGTTCTAGCTCGGCCCGTTGTTAAGATAGGTGTCGCAATGGATCAAGCTTTTACATTTTATTATCCTGAAAACATCGAGGCATTAAAAGCTGCGGGAGCCGAGCTCATACCTTTCAGCCCCTTAAAAGACGGAAAGT
The DNA here is from genome assembly GCA_030017355.1 of Actinomycetota bacterium. Taxonomy (GTDB): domain Bacteria; phylum Actinomycetota; class Aquicultoria; order Aquicultorales; family Aquicultoraceae; genus JASEIR01. The sequence goes on along the minus strand of JASEIR010000002.1, from coordinate 10,901 downwards.
TGCCAAAAGTAAATGGCTTATATATAGGCGGTGGTTTTCCTGAGGTATTTATGGAAGAACTAGAGAAAAATGAAAGTCTAAGGCAAGAAATTCGATTAGCTGTAGATAAGGGAATGCCTATATATGCAGAATGCGGAGGTTTAATGTATCTATCAAGAGGAATAACCTGGAATGGGATGACTAAAGAAATGGTTGGAGCTATTCCCTGCGATATAAAAATGTATGAGAAACCAAAGGGTCATGGGTATATAAAATTAAGGACTACAGGAAGCGGATGGCTTAACACAGATGAAGAAATCAGAGCTCATGAATTCCATTACTCCGAAATTTCCAATCTGAGTGACGTGGAATTTGCGTATGAGCTATTAAGAGGTAAAGGCATTGATGGTAAACATGATGGAATAATCTATAAAAACATTTTGGCATCATATGCTCATCTCCACAGCTTGGGAACGCCAAAATGGGCAGAGCAATTTGTGATATTTATTAAAAGTGTTAATTATGCCTAGCCCTTTAGCTCTAAACAAAAATGCTTTTAGGGTAGGTATGCTCTAGCAATGCAAAAACTAGAAAATTTATTTGCTATACCCTTGACAAAAGGTAACGTTATTGATAAGGTTTATCGTAACAATTGGTACATACTCCTTTCCTAAAATAAGAGGTAAGGACCTCTCCAAAAATAAGCAGGACAGCTATTAGACGACCTTAATAATACAATTACAATTAAGGAGGTATTTTAATGCCAGGTTTTGAGTTCAATGGAAAGTTCTACGAGACTGACGATGACGGCTACTTGGTAAATTTAGACGATTGGTCGGTAGAGGTAGCCAATTACATCGCTCAGCAAGAGGGTGTCGAAATGACGGACGCCCACTGGGAGGTTGTAAACTTCCTAAGAGATTACTACAAGGAGTACAAAATTGCCCCAATGATCAAGATCTTGATCAAAGAAATGAAGAAGATGTTTGGGCCAGAAAAGGGCAATAACGCGTATCTCTATCAGTTGTATCCGGCTGGTCCAGCTCTCCAGGCATGTAAGATTGCTGGTCTGCCAAAGCCGACTGGCTGCGTATAAAACTAGCGATTGCTTTAATTGCGATTAATTGCAGCAAAGTCGCGCTAAAGATCGGCTTTGTGTAATTTCGAGAATCTTAGCTAAATCTTAACTAAATCCCAAGTGGGTAAGCCGGTCTAAATTGGAGGAAAGGGATTTCCTAAAGGTACAGCAGAAAAGTAGTATGTAGTCTGCCTGTAGTTGGCTGTAGCGAGAAGTAAGTTAATAAAGAAAATAGAATTATTGAATCTTCAAGCAAGAAATTTAATAGCCAAAAGGCTTAGCTTGTCTTGCAGAGCTTGGTTGTTTTTTCTTAAAAAGCATAAGCTAAGCTGCATTAAAATAAGCTAAGTCGCCTGAAGGCAAGTTACTTTCAAGAAAAAGTCAATCCGTAGAACTTAAATGTTCTACAGTGCAAAAAGGGAAGAAATATGAGCGGGTTAACATTGTTGTATACTCTGTTTGCTTACGTGGCGATAGCCGTGTTTTTAGTCGGTTTCCTCGCTAGAATCTGGAAATATGCCACTACGCCATCCCCCTTAAAGATTCCATTAACACCTGCGCCGGTTAATTCGGTCGGGGTGGTTTATAGGATGGTCCAAGAAGTAGGATTCTTTAAGAGTCTATTCTATAGTAATAGGATCATCTGGATAGGCGGATACCTTATGCACATCGCCCTATTAATTACTATAGTTAAACATCTAAGATTCTTCTTTAAGACAACCCCCGCAGCGCTTGCTTGGATTACAAGTTTCGAAATCTACGTGGGGTTTATCTTTTTTGGAGCGCTTGCATTTCTATTTCTTATGCGTCTAGTGATAGATAGAACCTATTACTTATCACTAATGCAGGATTATGTGCTTCTAATCTTTCTAATGCTCATTGCAGCAACAGGCATCTTGACGAAATATTACGTAAGAACAGATATTATTAAAGTCAAGCAGTTTGTTATGGGTTTAGTGCAGTTTAGGCCGGAGGCAATACCAGGCGATCCTATATTTATCATCCATTTCACCCTAGTGCTGCTGCTATTGATATATTTCCCATTTAGCAAACTGATGCATTCCGGCGGTATATTCTTTAGTCCGACAAGGAATCAGGTTGATGATGCTAGGGAAGTAAGGCATGTAACTCCCTGGGCTGTGAAAGGATAGTGTGAGATGGCAGAAGAAATAACAACCACAGAGGAAAAAACCGTTGATAAGGATATAGCGGCTCTATTGACGTCACCACCTAAAAGAGCGCCGGAGCCGACACCTGAGTTAACGGGTAAAATTGTAAAGCCTAAAATCGTTCAAGGTGCTGCTGCCCACTATAAACCGCATGTTGCTAAGCCGGAGATACAAGAAAAGTTAGGTTTTCCTGGAACATTGGTGGAAAACTGGCAAGAGGCTGCTGTAGCAAAAATGCGTGAGCTACTTGGAAAGTATAAATCACTTCAAGTGTACATGGATATATGCGTGAGGTGCGGTTCATGTACAGATAAGTGCCAGTATTTCCTAAGCACCAGGGATCCAAAAAATATGCCGGCTGGAAGGGCAGAGTTATTTAGGCAGGTTTACCGGAAGTATTTTACAACTGAAGGTAAGATTTTTGGTAAGCTAGCCGGAGCAGTTGATTTCGATTTAAGCTTACTAGCTGAATGGTATAGCTATTTCCATCAGTGCTCTCAATGCAGAAGATGCTCACTGTATTGTCCATATGGTATAGATACAGCAGAAATCTCTATGGCAGCTAGAGAGATTATGGATTCCATTGGTCTCGGCCAAAAGTATACCAATGAGATCATTGGAAAAGTTCATGAGCTAGGCAACAACCTGGGCATGAACGAGGCGGCCTTAAGAAACGCAATAGAATTTGTTGAAGAGGAAATCGAGGAAGACACAGGCGTACCGGTTAAATTACCTATTAATGAGGAAGATGCTGAGGTACTACTAGTTACACCATCAGCAGACTTCTTTGCAACGCCGCATCTAGAGTCTTTAGTTGGTTATGCAAAAGTATTTCATCAAGCAGGCATCAACTGGACGTTAAGCACAACGGCAGCAGAGGCTGGTAACTTCGGCATGTTTGTTGGAAGTTACTATCATATGCAAAAGATAGCTTCTCGAATTAAGCAGGCCATTGAGGAATTAAGGCCAAAACGTCTTGTTGTTGGTGAATGCGGGCATGCTTGGAGAGTAGCCTATGCTTTCTGGAATACCTTGATCGGTCCATTCGATATGTTAAATCAAAAATACCCAAGGCCGCAGCACATTTGCGAGTTTACTCTTGATCTAATAAATAGAGGAGCGTTAAAGATCGATAAGTCGGCAAATGACGAGTTTGTTGTGACGTTCCATGATTCGTGCAACGTGGCGCGTGCGACAAGGATGGGGGATAAGCCTGGCGGGCAATTTGACATCCCAAGAGAGCTAATAAAAGCAGTTACCAACAAGTATGTCGATATGGAATACGACACCATAAGGGAGAGAACATTCTGCTGTGGTGGTGGCGGTGGTTTATTAACCGATGAGCTTATCGATGTTAGAGTAAAGGGCGCAATGCCAAGGATGCAAGCCTTGCATAACGTTATGGAAACGCATGGCGTTAACTTTATGGCTCTTATTTGTGCTATATGTAAAGCACAATTTACAAAAATAATGCCCAAATACGGAATCCCGATGGAAGTTGCAGGCGGCGTCCATCAGCTAGTTGGTAGGGCTATAGTTCTTGGAGCAAAGGAATGAAGATGAAGGCAATAACTGCATTTCTAGTCTTTTTGGTTATATTAACGCTTCCATTTTTGGTAAGCGCTGTAAACGGGGATATTTTAAGTCAAGCCCCGCAACCCAAGCTTGAAAAAGCCAAAGCACCAGCAGGCGTTGAGAATAAATGTGTTGAAGAGGTTCCGTACATGAGGGCCAACCACATGAATATTCTCAAGACCGCGCGGGTGCAAGTGGTTAGAAATGGTTTAAGGGAGAAATACAAAAAGTACAGCTTGGAGAACTGCTTTACCTGCCACAGAAATAGGGCTGAGTTCTGCGACAAGTGCCATAGTTATGCTGGAGTAGAACCAGGATGTTTCGGTGACAGGGGAGGCTGCCATTACGCAAACACAAAGAAGTAATTTAAAACACAAAAATGTAATTTAAGCAAGTATTTTAAGCAAGAAAATAATAGAAAGTAAGCGTTTAAGCGAAAATGGCAATAGCAGTGCAGAGCTTCGAGGAAGGAAAAATTCTAGCTAATAAACCTTAAAAGTGCTAGAAGGATTAAAGGGAGAAGGTCTAGCGATGGGAATGGACAGAAGGACATTTCTGAAACTCGGTGGAGCAATTGTTATAGGCTCAATGATCACTCCTGGTACACAGTATTTGCTGGCTTCACAAGAAAAAAAGCCAGGCGAGAAATCTAAAACCAGGTGGGGCATGGTTGTTGACCTTAACAAATGCACCGGCTGCAAGGTATGTGAAAAAGTCTGCAGAGAAGAGAACAATGTGCCCTTCTATGGCAATAAGCGTTATGACGCTTATTGGATAAGAGTGGCTAATATTAGGCAGGAATTGCCGGGCGCGCCGGAGAGATACATACCATTATTGTGTCAGCATTGTGCAGATGCACCTTGTGTGCACGTATGCGTAACAAAGGCATCATTTGTTCGCAAAGATGGCATAGTGCTTGTAGATGAGCATAGGTGCATTGGATGCCGTTACTGTGTAGTGGCCTGTCCGTACAGGGCAAGATCGATTATCTTTAGGAACAGCAACACGTGGACAAACAAAGAGTTGCCGAGAATGATGATAGGTGTTGCAACAAAGTGCACGTTCTGTGTGCACAGGGTAGATAAAGGTGTAGAGCCTGCTTGCGTTGAAAAGTGTCCGCACAACGCACTTACATTTGGCAACATAAATGACCCGAATAGTAAGATTGCAAAGATAATCGCTGAGGGCAAGACTCAGGTATTAAGACCTGAAAAACTTGTAAGACCAGGCGTATTCTATAAGGGACTATAGGATTGTGAGGCAGATATGGCTAAGTATTATTTTGCACCAATAGAAGGGAAAACTCCCAAATATTACTGGACCGTGGGTATACTAGGCACCCTCGTTCTTGGCTGGCTGGTTGCCTCTTACGTCAGGTTCATAAAGGGCATGTATATCACGGGAATGAGCCACTCTGTAACTTGGGCTGGAGCAAAAGTTATATTTGTTTTGTTTGTCGGTCTTAGTGCAGGGTCACTAATAATGTCAGCGCTATCGGCTATATTTGGCCAGAAGGAATACAAAGTACTAGGAAGGGTTGCGGCATTTAATGCTGTTTTGTTCATGGCCGGAGCGCTTGGAATTCTAATTACTGATTGGGGCCGGCCAGACAGGATTGTTTTGCCATTTTATATGGTAAACCCAAGGTCAATGCTGTCATTGAACGCATACATATACATGACATACATGACAGTTGGTGTGTTGTATTTATGGGCGCAGCTTAAAGAGAATGAAAAATGGACAAAGATACTAGGCATAACAGCTGTTATAGTCGCTATTTTTGTCCACTCAGGTACTGGATTTATCTTTGGTGTTGTAAATGGAAGAGATATGTTCTTCTCATCAATAACACCACTAGCATTTGTTGTTGCTGCGCTTTCATCAGGTAGTGCTCTTGCAATGGTTGTGCTTTATTACACCTTCAAGCTTACAAAAAGATCTATAGATATGCGATTCTTCCAGCAGCTAAGCCGGGTTATGCTCGGGCTAATAATATTTGTGTTTTATCTTGTAACGATTGAGCACTTAACTCATCTATATGTACCCGAAGCCCAGGAAGGCGAGTTTTATGTAATGTTTAGCGGCGGATTCTTTACTTGGGTGTTTTGGGGAATGCTATACGGGCTTGGATTGCTAATACCAATTTTCCTGCTGCTAAACCCAGCTACGAAAACGAAAATTAAATGGATACTAACGGCATCGGTTTTACATGTGATCGGTGTGCTTGGTGAAAGGATGCTCTTTATACTACCAGGCCAGTTCCTACCTATCCCAATATTTCCAGGTTATGAACTTGCCAGTTCATTCCAAGACGGAGTTGTTATGCCCTATATACCTCATCTAGCAGAGATAATTCAGTTTATAGGTATATTTGCCTTCATAGCATTCGTATACATAATGGGCTTAAGGATGCTACCACTGCTTCCGGTTGAAGGAAAGTTTGTAAAAGAGCAAGATCACTAGCTATCGATTAATTAAGTTATTAAGAAAGATCAAATTATTAAAAAAGACCTATTCAAAAATTGCTGCAGAAAAGAAAAGGAGGCTAAGTAAATGTCAGATGAGCTAAAAACTCCACTCCTTGATGAGTTGGAGAAAGGACCATGGCCAAGTTTCGTGTCAGACCTTAAGCAAATGGCTCCGAAAAAACGCATGGTTAGAGACCTTTTAGGTCAGCTCGAAAAGTCGTATCGTGACAAAAGGGGCTACTGGAAGCACGGCGGCTTGGTAGGAGTTATGGGTTACGGTGGAGGTGTTATTGGAAGGTATTCTGCATTACCGGAAGAATTCCCGGGAGTCTCGCACTTCCACACGATCCGTGTGAATCAGCCATCGGGTTGGTTTTATACTGCTAAAGCTCTAAATGAGCTGATGGATATCTGGGATGCACACGGTTCAGGTCTTCTAAACATGCATGGTTCAACAGGCGATTTGGTATTCCTGGGAACAGTTACTGATGAACTTGAGCCGACGTTTAGAGAACTAACTGCAAAAGATTGGGACTTGGGCGGCTCTGGGTCTGATATGAGGACACCAAGCTGTTGCGTAGGTCCCGCTAGGTGCCAGAATGCTTGCTATGATACTTTAGCTTTAACTTATGATTTAACGCATAAGTATCAGGATGAGCTACATAGGCCGATGTTTAACTATAAGTTTAAGATCAAAATGTCAGGCTGCCCGAATGATTGTACTGCCGCAATAGCAAGGTCAGACCTTGGCATCATTGGCATCTGGAAAGATGATATCCAAGTAGATCAGGCAGCTTTTGCTGAGTATCTTGATTCAGGGATGAATGTTCAAGAGTATGTGGTTGAGAAGTGCCCAACCAAATGCATAAGCATTGAAGGTAAAGAGATTAAGATTGACAACAGCGACTGCGTAAAATGCATGCATTGCATCAATATGCTACCAAAAGCTCTTAGAGTGGGCAAAGAACGCGGTGCGGCGATTGTGCTAGGTGGAAAAGCACCGATCGTTGAAGGTGCCCTGTTTGGCTCTATGATGATTCCGTTTATGAAGATGGATGACTTTGAAGAACTGCATGACCTCATCGAGAGGATTTGGGAGTTCTGGGATGAGCATGGAAAGAACAGGGAGAGAATTGGCGAATGCGTAGAGAGAGTTGGCTTAGCTGCTTTCATAGAGGGCATAGGACTAGAGCCAATACCGCAAATGGTTACGCAGCCAAGAGACAATCCGTATATCTTCTATGAGGAATATTACGAGGAAGAATAATCGAGATTGAAGGATATTGTTGTTTATACTTGCAGCGTCATGAATGACATTAATTTTATGAAATGGGAGGTAAAATAGATGTCTGTAACAACAGAGAGAAGAACGGATATAGGCCCGCCGCATTACGAGCAATTCTTGCACCCGATAATTAAGAAAAACTATGGCGCGTGGAAATATCATGAAATATTAAAACCAGGCGTATTGGTGCATGTTGCAGAATCCGGCGATTCAATATATACCGTTCGTGCCGCTTCACCAAGATTGATCAGTACAGAATTCGTAAGGAAGATAACGGCATTAGCAGAGAAATATTGCGATGGTTACCTAAGATTTACAAGTAGAAACAATATCGAGTTCCTGCTATCGAACAAAGATAATATCGACCCTCTTATTGAAGAATTAAGCAAGTTTACACTTGTTGGTGGAACTGGTAGAGGAATTTCAAATGTTGTGCATACTCAGGGATGGGTACACTGCCACTCGTCCGCTACAGATGCTTCAGGACTAGTTAAAGTAGTTATGGATGAGCTAGCTGATTACTTTACGTCAATGAAGCTGCCGCATAAGGTAAGGCTTGCCGTCGCGTGCTGCCTAAATATGTGCGGCGCAGTTCATGCTTCTGATATTGCAATTTTAGGTGTTCACAGAACACCGCCAAGGATTGACCATGAAACGCTACCAAATCTTTGCGAGATACCAACAACCGTTGCTTCTTGTCCAAACAATGCAATCAGGCCAACATCAATTGAAGGTAAGTCAACGGTTAAGGTTGATGAGGACAAATGTATGTATTGTGGTAACTGCTATACAGTTTGCCCATCAATGCCATTAGCTGATCCGCTAAATGATGGAGTTTCAATCTGGGTAGGCGGAAAGATATCAAACGCAAGAACCGAACCAATGTTTACCAAGCTTGCGGTTCCATATCTGCCAAATAACCCACCTAGATGGCCGGAGGTTACTGAAGCAGTTAAAAAGATTGTTGAGATATATGCTAAGGATGCAAGGCCATTTGAGCGTGTGGGTGAATGGATTAACAGAATCGGCTGGGCAAGGTTCTTTGAGAAAACCGGCATCGAGTTTACCAAGTATCATCTCGATGACTTTAGACACGCTGGAACGACCTTTAAACGGTCGGTACAGAATAGGTATTAGGGGGAATTAAACATGGCTGGAATTTCAATTGAGCAGATTGCAGACGAAATGTATCAGATGGTTGCTGAGAGTGCAGGGCAAAAGAAATTAAAATCAACCGATCTCACAAAGGCAATAACATCAAAGTATGGGGATCAGGTATCCAAGCAAGATTGCAAGGATGCAATAAAGCTGCTAATTGACTCCGGCCGGTGTGTGTATGGTTACTTTGGCGGCAGCTCTATTGAGCTGCCTCACAAAGAAGGCTCTGCTAATTAAGAGTAGTAATCATAAAATCGCTTAGGCGTGTACACACTGGTTTCGTAAGATTAGGGCAATCACTGAACACCCTTAGTTTAGAGTGTGGTGACGCCTGGGATTCAAAGGAGGGAGAAATGGCGGTAGTACTTAAAACAAGGAAACGAGCAATCGGTGCGGCTAGCTATAGCCGTCGCGGTGAAGACTCGTACTTGCGGCCAAAGTATGTTGAAAAAACACCGCCTTGCAAAAATGCCTGTCCAAGTAGCAATAACATAAGGTCGTTTTTGACATCAATAGCTCAAACAAGCTATTTTGGGAGAAGTGATGATCAATCATACGAGCAGGCATGGCGAATATTGACGGATACCAACCCGCTGCCAGCTATACTTGGAAGGGTTTGCCCGCATTTCTGCGAAGGCGAATGCAATAGAAAGGCGAAAGACGAGGCCGTATCGATAAACCAAGTAGAAAGATTCTTAGGCGATTATGCAATAAAAAACAATTTGCAACATGAGAAAATTGTTGAGGAATCGCGTTCAGAGAAAGTAGCCGTGGTCGGATCAGGACCGGCTGGTCTTTCCTGTGCATTTCAGTTAGCCAGAAGGGGATATCCCGTAACGATTTTTGAAGCGTTTGAAAAATCTGGCGGTATGCTAAGGTATGGTATTCCATCATACCGATTGCCA
>JASEIR010000002.1:0-1274 GCA_030017355.1 Actinomycetota bacterium | reverse complement strand
TGCCAGATGACATAATTGATGCAGAGGTAGCAAAAATTGAGGCTTTAGGTGTTGAGATCAAATACAATACCAAAGTTGGCAAAGATATATCTCTAGATGACCTAAAGAAAGAGTACAAAGCTGTATTTCTAGGCATAGGTGCACATGTTGGCTGGAATCTTGGCATACCTGGTGAGGATGGGCCAGGCGTAATGAATGCTGTTGAATTCCTGCATAAAGTAAATTCCGGCGAGAAAGTTGATATTGGTAGCAAAGTCCTAGTCATTGGCGGCGGCAACAGTGCTGTAGACGCTGCGCGCGTTGCTTGGAGACTAGGAGCAACACCTCAAATTGTATACCGCAGAACTAGGGAGGAAATGCCGGCGTTAGATGAGGAAGTAGAGGATACCCTAGCCGAGGGTATACATATCGAATTTCTTGCAGCACCAGTAGAGGTTATACGCAGCAACGGTAAAGTAACTGGCCTAAAATGCATTAAAATGGAGCTAGGTGAGCCAGATGCAAGCGGAAGAAGAAGACCAGTTCCAATTGAGGGCTCAGAGTTTGTAATTGAAGCTGATACGATTATTCCAGCAATAGGTCAAGGCCCCGATTTCACAGGCCTTGAGAAATTTGACGAAAATGGCTGGATAGCAACAACTGGAAACAATGGCCAAACAAGTGAAGATGGAGTATTTGCCGGAGGTGACGTCACCAATAAGCTGGGGACGGTTACTGAGGCAATTGGTCTTGGCAGGAAAGCTGCGCTAGCAATAGATGCGTATATTAAAGGTGAAGACTTACCAAAAGAATATCCGCCACCAGTTGTAAGATACTCGACAATGGCAATGAACTATTATACAAACATGCCACGAGCTGAGAAGTCGCATATTGCTGTTGCAGAAAGGGCTGGTAACTTTAATGAAGTCGTCTCGACTTTGACTGAAGAGCAGATAAAAGCTGAAACCGAGAGATGCTTAAGCTGCGGCATGTGCTTCGATTGCGGAAACTGCTATAACTTCTGCACATATAGCGTGTTCAAGAAGAAACCAGAAAAAGTAGAGTTTGGCGAGCGCTATGGTATGAATCTTGATGCTTGCGTAGGATGCAAGAAGTGTGCAGAAGAGTGCCCATGCAACTATATTGATATGCAGTAAGATACGAATAATAAGCTTTAGGTAGCTTATGCAGAGAAGTAAACTTAAAAAGCCTGGCTTTATAGAAAGCCAGGCTTTTTTAATGCGCAGCAGAATCCCCCCGCTTTGCGGGGGAGTTCAAATAAGGCGAAGCCGTTG
>JASEIR010000029.1:2910-16244 GCA_030017355.1 Actinomycetota bacterium | reverse complement strand
GTCCTGGGCAGTCTACGTGAGCATAGTGTCTTTTGTCAGTCTCATACTCAACATGGGCAATAGCAATGGTGATGCCTCTTTCACGCTCTTCTGGTGCATTATCGATTGAGTCAAATGAGCGAAACTCGGCTTTTCCTTTCTCTGCTAGGACTTTTGTGATTGCAGCAGTAAGGGTGGTCTTGCCGTGGTCTACGTGACCAATTGTTCCAATATTCATGTGAGGTTTGGTTCTTTCGAACTTAGCTTTGGCCATATTAATTTTTCCTCCCTATAAGATCCAGTTTTTCTTTTCGTATAAGACCCAAATTTTATTTTCTGGCCCCTATTCTTGGGCCTTTCTCCCTCTCTAGACCCAAACTTCTGGTTAGCTTCCTGCGGCCATATACCATTCACCCTGGGCCTTGCTTACTATCTCGTTAGCAATATTTGGCGGTAGTTCTTGGTAATGCTTAAACTGCATTGTATAAGTTGCACGACCCTGGGTTCTTGACCTCAAATCGGTTGCATATCCAAACATTTCTGATAACGGGACATCCGCCCTTATAACCTGAGCGCCAGCTCTTAGCTCCATACCTATAATATGGCCACGGCGCGAGCTTAGATCGCCCATGACGTCACCCATAAATTCTTCAGGAACCACGACTTCAACTGCCATAATTGGCTCAAGCAATACTGGATTCGCCTTCTTCATAGCATCCTTGAAAGCAATTGAGCCTGCGATTTTAAACGCTAGCTCTGATGAATCCACAGGATGGTAAGAGCCCTCATGCAGCGTTACTTTTATATCAACCACTGGATATCCTGCCAATATTCCTGCTGTCATTGCTTCCTGAATTCCCTTATCAACCGCAGGAATATATTCTTTAGGAACTTTGCCCCCAACAACTGCATCTACAAATTCGTATCCGCTGCCTGGAGGAAGCGGTTCGATATCTATAACAACATGGCCATACTGGCCACGCCCACCTGTCTGCCTAACATATCGACCTGATATATCTTTTACAGCTTTCTTTATTGTTTCGCGGTAGGATACCTGCGGGCGCCCAACATTTGCACCAACCTTAAACTCGCGCATTAATCTATCAACAATGATTTCAAGATGCAATTCACCCATGCCTGATATAATTGTTTGCCCGGTCTCTTCATCAATTTTAACCTTAAACGTCGGATCTTCCTCTGCCAGCTTTGCAAGAGCACCTGCAAGCTTATCTTGGTCAGCCTTTGTCTTTGGCTCAATAGCAACTGAGATAACCGGCTCAGGAAATACCATAGATTCAAGAAGAATTGGGTTGTTCTGATCACATAACGTATCTCCCGTTGTTACTTTCTTAAGACCAACAGCTGCAACAATATCACCCGTCTGTACCTCGCTTCTCTCTTCGCGGTGATTTGCATGCATCTGAAGAATTCTTCCGATCCTTTCTGTTTGCCCCGTGGTGGAATTCAGGATGGTCTCTCCAGCCTTAAGCCTTCCTGAATAAACTCTAAAGAAGGTTAACTTACCTACGTACGGGTCGACCATAATTTTAAATGCAAGAGCTGAAAACGGCTCCTCATCTGAGGCCTCTCTGCTGATAACCTCATCGGTTCCTGGAATCAAGCCGGAAACCGGTGGAATATCCAGTGGAGACGGTAGGTACGCATTGATTGAATCTAAAAGCATCTGAACACCCTTATTTTTAAAGGATGAACCGCAAAGCACTGGGGTTATAGATACATTAAGCGTTCCTTTGCGAATCGCGGCTACTATCTCGTCTTCTGTTATTTCTTCACCCTCAACATATTTAATTAAAAGCTCTTCATCTTGCTCGGCTGCAGCCTCAAGAAGAGCATGCCGATATTCCTCTGCCTGACCCTTGATTTCTTCGGGAATCTCACGCTCCTCAAACATTGTTCCAAGGTCATCCAGATAGACAATGGCCTTCATTTTGACAAGGTCGATAATCCCAGTAAATTTATCCTCAGCTCCTAGTGGAAGCTGGATTGCTACAGGATTTGCTGAAAGGCGATCTCTCATCATCTGCATCGCATTGAAAAAATCGGCACCGGTTCTATCCATCTTGTTGATATATGCAATTCTTGGAACGCGATACTTATCAGCTTGCCGCCAAACGGTTTCAGATTGAGGCTCAACACCCCCAACAGCACAAAAGACAGCAACAGCTCCATCAAGCACTCGCAGCGAGCGTTCAACCTCGACTGTGAAGTCCACGTGCCCTGGCGTATCTATAATATTTATTCGATAACCATTCCAGTAGCATGTTGTAGCAGCAGAAGTTATGGTTATTCCACGCTCCTGCTCCTGAACCATCCAGTCCATAACCGCTGTGCCCTCATGAACCTCTCCAATTTTATGGGTTCGACCGGCATAGTAAAGTATACGCTCAGTTGTCGTTGTCTTACCAGCGTCGATATGTGCCATTATTCCAATGTTTCTTACCTTCTCAAGTGGAAATCGTGTTGCCATAAATCTTTTGTCCTTCTTGTTCCTTTCCTATCCTGCCTATTCTTCTCTTATCCTTCCAATTTCTTGTTTCTAGTTTCTAGTCTCTAGTTTCTTTGTTTCTGGTTTCTGACTACCAGCGATAATGAGCAAAAGCTCTGTTGGATTCAGCCATCTTTTGGAGATCTTCTCTCTTCTTGATCGAAGCTCCAATATTGTTTGATGCGTCCATTATCTCAGCTGCCAGTTTTTCAGCCATTCTTTTTTCTTTGCGACCGCGCGAAAAACCGGTTAGCCATCGCAATGCTAGCGTTGTTGCTCTATGCCCTGGAACCTCAACCGGCACCTGGTATGTTGCTCCACCAACCCTGCGCGGCCTAACTTCCAGAACAGGTCTAATATTATCTATTGCTTTTCGATAAACAGTAACCGGATCTGATCCAGTTTTGTGGCGAATAATATCAAATGCCTCATAGACAATCTGCTCAGCCACACCTTTTTTTCCTTTTTTCAAAACAGTGTTTATAAGCTGGGCAACAAGTTTACTATTGTATACTGGATCGGGTTCTATTTCCCGTTTTGCAACTGGTCCTTTCCTAGGCATTTTACCTCCCAACCTAGTTTATTTGGCTGCTTTTGCTCCATACTTTGATCGTGCTTTCTTGCGATCAGCTACACCAGCAGCATCAAGAGCTGCCCTTATTATTTTATAGCGGACACCAGGAAGGTCCTTGACTCTACCCCCGCGTACAAGCACTATTGAGTGCTCTTGCAAATTATGCCCAATTCCTGGAATGTACGCAGTAACCTCCATTCCGTTCGTTAACCTTACCCTGGCAACTTTTCTCAAAGCCGAATTTGGCTTTTTTGGTGTTGTCGTATACACACGAGTACAAACTCCTCTTCTTTGCGGTGCGCCCTGCAACGCTGGAGTTGCCGTCTTGGTTGGTTTCCGCTTTCTACCTTTTTTTACTAGCTGACTTATTGTCGGCAAACCTTACACTCCTTGTTAAGATTTTGTAATCAGCATACTGCACGGCTTTACCGGCCGTGCAGTTGTTCAAGCAATCAAATTAGCACGAAATAGCGTCACAGCAGATAACTATATCAGTCTTCTTCCTCGGTGTCAACATCTTCTGCTAAAGAATACCCTTCTTCCTCCTCTGGAGAAGTAACCTCTCCTACTGTCTCAACTGCTCCAACAAGAGATGGTCCTTCTTCCATAAGGTCTTCAGATTCCTCACCAAAGAGAGCTTTGCTTGGAACCGTCGTTTCAACAACCTCCATGTACGGCTCTTCTTCACCAACAGCTTTAACTCTAATCGTGCGATATCTGCTCATGCCAGTTGCCGCTGGGATGAGCTTGCCAATTATGACATTTTCCTTTAGACCTAGCAAAGGATCACTCTTTCCAGCAATTGCGGCATCCGTTAGAACCCTAGTGGTCTCCTGGAAGGATGCTGCCGATAGGAAACTATCAGTTGCAAGTGATGCTTTTGTAATACCCAGAAGGGTTTGTTTAGCTACAGCTGGTTCGCCACCTTCAGCTATAACACGAGCATTTTCTTCTTCAAATACAAACCTATCAACAAGCTGGCCAGGCAGTAGATCAGTATCGCCAGATTCTATCACTGTAACTTTTCGCATCATTTGGCGGGCAATAAGCTCGATGTGCTTATCGTTAATATCTACACCCTGACTCTTGTAGACCTCTTGAACCTCACGAACAAGGTACAGCTCAACGTCCTGCTTGCCTCGGACACGAAGGATATCGTGTGGATTTAGCGACCCTTCTGTTAGTCTATCACCAGGCTGCACTTTATCGCCATTTGAAACCCTTAAGCGAGCGCGACGGGATACCTGGTAGACTCTCTCTTTGCCATCCGAAGCACGGATGATGATCTTTCTTACCTTTTCCGTCTCTTTTATCTCAACAACGCCGCCTATTTCAGCAATCTGAGCTTCACCTTTTGGTTTCCTTGCTTCAAAGAGCTCAACAACACGTGGCAAGCCGTGAGTAATATCCTCACCAGCAACACCGCCTGTATGGAAGGTACGCATAGTTAGCTGCGTGCCCGGCTCACCAATTGACTGTGCTGCTATGATACCAACAGCCTCACCTATATCAACAAGGCGCCCATCAGCCAAACTCCATCCATAGCAATGGCGGCACACTCCATGCCTTGATTCGCAAGTCAAAACCGACCTAGCCTTAATTTGCTCTACTCCAGCTTCTACTAGGCGTTGAATATCACGGCTGGATACCTCCGATCCCCTAGCCAGGATTACTTCTTTGGTTTCTGGGTGTACAACTGTCTCAAGAACGACTCTTCCTAGAAGGCCATTTTTATTTGGCTCACCTTCAGAATCTCTGACAGGTACTGGAATGCCATTTTCTGTACCGCAATCCGACTCGCGAATAATTACATCCTGGGCTACGTCAACAAGTCTTCTTGTTAGATATCCAGAGTCTGCCGTTCTAAGAGCAGTATCTGCCAATCCTTTCCTGGCTCCGTGCGTAGAAATAAAGTACTCTAGAACCGAGAGACCTTCCCTGAAATTTGCCTTAATCGGTCGGTCAATAATATCACCTTTAGGATTGGCTACCAGACCTCGCATACCGGCAAGCTGCCGCAGCTGTTTAATGTTACCGCGAGCTCCAGAGTTAGCCATCATGTATATTGGATTAAATTTGCTAAAGTTATCCTCCATTGCCAGCGATACATCTTCAGTTGCCTTTGACCAGATATCAATAATCCTTTGATGGCGCTCCTCGTTTGTGATTAATCCGCGCTTATATTGCTTTTCTATTCTCTCAACAGCTTCTTCAGGCTCGCTGAGGATCTCCCATTTATTTGCGGGTATCTGAACGTCCTCGATAGCGATGGTTACACCTGCACGCGTTGCATAATGGAAGCCAAGCGCTTTTATACGGTCAAGGATTTTAACTGTCTCACTTAGAGGACGTTCCATGGTAAATCTTTCAACTATTCTGGCAAGCTCTTTCTTTCCAACCTCATAGTTTATAAACTCAACATCATCTGGCATGGCCATGTTAAAAATTATTCTGCCAACCGTTGTCTCTAACTTCGAGCGCTCCCCTCCCTTAAGCTCTCTAAGCTCAATCCTTGCCTGCAAATCAACGTCTCCGGCCTCATAAGCCTTTATGGCTTCTTCTCTGCTACCAAATATCCTGCCCTCACCTAGACTGCCCTCACGCTGTGCGGTCAGGTAATAAATACCAAGAACCATATCTTGGGTTGGTGACACCAACGGCCTACCATTTGCCGGTGAGAGTATATTGTTCACTGAAAGCATCAGCACCCTTGCTTCAGCTTGAGCTTCAACTGATAATGGCAGATGAACAGCCATCTGGTCTCCGTCAAAGTCTGCGTTAAACGCCGTACAGACAAGCGGGTGTATCTGTATAGCCTTGCCCTCAACAAGGATTGGCTCAAAAGCCTGTATTCCTAGACGGTGAAGTGTTGGCGCCCTATTAAGAAGAACAGGGTGCTCTTTGATGACTTCCTCAAGCACATCCCAAACTAGCGGCTTTGCTCTCTCAACCATGCGCTTTGCGCTCTTAATGTTTTGAGCATGCCCTAGGTCAACTAGCCTCTTCATGACAAAAGGTTTAAAGAGTTCAAGCGCCATTACTTTGGGCAAACCGCACTGGTGTAGCTTTAACTCAGGACCGACAACAATAACTGAACGTCCTGAGTAATCAACTCTTTTACCAAGAAGGTTTTGGCGGAATCTACCCTGCTTCCCTTTAAGCATGTCGCTAAGTGATTTCAACGGCCTATTACCAGGGCCAGTAACTGGTCTGCCCCGACGACCGTTATCAAAGAGCGCATCAACCGCTTCTTGGAGCATTCTTTTCTCATTGTTGACAATGATTTCAGGAGCCCCAAGGTCAAGCAGTCTTTTTAGTCTGTTGTTTCTATTAATGACCCTGCGATATAGATCGTTTAGGTCAGATGTAGCAAAGCGACCGCCATCTAGTTGAACCATTGGCCTAAGATCCGGCGGAATAACAGGGATTGCCTCAAGTATCATCCACTCAGGCTTATTACCAGATCTTCTAAAAGCCGAGTTGACCTTTAGCCTCTTGATAGCTCTAGCTCTCTTTTGGCCTGTCGATGTCTTTATTACCTGGCGAAGTTCCTTTGCTTCTTTATCAAGATCGATAGCCGCAAGTAGCTCTTTAATAGCCTCTGCGCCCATTCCTCCCTGGAAATAATCGCCATAGCGAAGCCTCAATTCCCGATACAGCTGCTCATCGGATATAAGCTGCTTAGGCTGCAGGGACTCAAACGTACTAAAGACTTTGTTTAGCCATTCAATCTTCTTACTTGTTTCATTGTTTACCTCTTTTATGAGCTTCTTTGCTTCAGACTCAATCTTCTTAACAGTTGCTTCTGGAGATCCGCCATCAGCAACTTCTAGGCCTTCACCCTCTTCTGGTGTTATCTCGCCACGAGCAATTTTTATCTTTCGTTCTCTCTGCTCCTCAATCTCGGCAATTCTTTCTTCAGCTTGTTTTTTTATCTCGTTAATCTCTTCATCAAGCTCAACTCTAAGCGCAGGAATATCCTTCTCTATATCTTCAGTGTTTACGCTTGTAATTATGTATGATGCAAAATAAAGGACCTTTTCAAGGTCTTTCGGGTTAGCATCAAGTAAATAACCCATCCTTGAGGGGACGCCTTTAAAGTACCATATATGGGAGACAGGAGCTGCAAGCTCGATATGCCCCATCCGCTCGCGACGAACTTTGGAGCGCGTCACCTCAACTCCACATCTTTCACAGATAATGCCCTTAAATCTCACCCGCTTATATTTGCCGCAATAGCACTCCCAGTCCTTAGTTGGACCGAAAATCTTTTCGCAGAAAAGGCCATCCTTTTCCGGCTTTAACGTGCGGTAATTTATGGTTTCGGGTTTCTTAACCTCACCGTTAGACCATGCACGGACCTGCTCCGGCGATGTTAGTCCAATCTTTAAGGCATCAAAATTGTTAATGTCTAACAAAGAGTTACCTCCTATCAGAAATTGGCTTTAAAGAAAGTGGGCTTTTGCGGCCCAAAAGTTGTTTCTATTCGCCTTCTTCCTCTTCTTCTACTTCAGATAACGATGTTTCTTGTGCCATCTCTCGTGCATGAGCTGCTTCACTTCTAAGATCGATGCCCAGCTCCTCAGCAGTCTTAAAGACGTCTTCTTCAGATTCTTTAAGCTCGATTTCTTCGCCTTCCTCAGATAAAACTTCCACATTAAGGCACAGACTCTGCATCTCTTTTATAAGAACCTTGAATGACTCAGGAATTCCTGGTTCTGGTATATTCTCACCTTTAACTATCGCTTCGTAAGCTTTTACCCTTCCTACTACATCATCTGATTTAACTGTTAACAACTCTTGTAGTGTATAAGCAGCTCCATAGGCTTCAAGAGCCCAAACCTCCATCTCACCGAAACGCTGCCCACCAAACTGCGCTTTGCCACCTAGTGGCTGCTGTGTTACCAGTGAGTATGGCCCAGTTGATCTTGCGTGAATCTTATCGTCAACTAGATGTAAAAGTTTTAACATATATATGTATCCGACGGTAATTGGCTCTTTGAATGGTTCGCCAGTCCTTCCATCGTAAAGAGTTGTCTTGCCTGAACTTGGAAGCCCTGCGCTAGCCAAGCATTTTCTTATCTCCTCCTCTGTTGCACCATCAAAGACTGGTGAGGCTACATAAACCGGCCCATCCTTTGGTTGGCCATCTTCACTCCAGCCTGTTTTAGCAGCCCAACCTAGATGGGTCTCAAGAACCTGACCCAAGTTCATTCGTGATGGTACACCAAGCGGATTTAGAATGATATCAACGGGTGTTCCATCTTCCAAGAATGGCATATCCTCTTCCGGAAGAATTTTGGAAATAACACCTTTGTTTCCATGCCGACCTGCTAATTTGTCGCCTTCGGCAATCTTTCTTTTTTGAGCTACGTAGACACGAACAAGCTGGTTCACGCCCGGCGCAAGCTCATCACCTTCATCGCGCAAGAAAACTTTCACATCAATGACGGTGCCGCTCTCGCCGTGCGGTACCTTAAGCGAGGTATCTCTGACCTCTCTTGCTTTCTCACCAAAGATTGCCCTTAACAGTCGCTCTTCTGCTGTAAGCTCTGTCTCTCCCTTTGGTGTTACTTTTCCTACTAAGATATCGCCCGGATTTACCTCTGCACCAATACGTATGATTCCGCGCTCATCAAGGTCCTTCAAGACTTCCTCGCCAACATTTGGTATATCGCGTGTTATTTCTTCAGGCCCAAGTTTTGTGTCCCGAGCATCAACTTCATGCTCTTCTATATGGATTGAGGTAAGTATGTCTTCCTTTACTAATCGCTCGCTGATAATTACAGCATCTTCATAGTTGTAACCTTCCCAAGGCATGAAAGCTACAAGCAAGTTCCTACCAAGTGCAAGCTCGCCCCTATCAGTTGAAGGACCATCTGCCAGCACCTGACCTGCTTTAACTTTCTCTCCTTCCCGAACAATTGGCTTCTGGTTTATGCAAGTGCCTTGGTTCGACCTGCGAAATTTTGCAAGCCTATATTCCTTCTCCTTGCCATCCTCTGCTTTTACACGAATTATGTTCGCAGAAACATAGGTTACAATCCCATCAAAGTCCGCCACTACAATTTCGCCTGTATCTTTCACAGCTCTGTGCTCAACGCCAGTTCCAACCAGCGGCGCTTCTGTTATAAGCAGTGGAACAGCTTGGCGCTGCATGTTTGAACCCATGAGAGCACGGTTTGCGTCATCATGCTCAAGAAACGGAATGAGCGCTGTTGCCACTGAGACGGTTTGCTTTGGCGAGACATCCATATAGTGAACCTTCTCGGGTTCAACTGTATCAATCTCTTCGCGAATTCTAACGAGGACCTTATCTTCTAAAAACTTTCCAGTCGCCTTGCTAAAAGGAGCATTGGCCTGGGCAATGATATATTTATCCTCGTCATCGGCAGTTAGGTACTCTATCTTATCGGTAACCCTGCCATTCTCAACTTTACGGTATGGGGTCTCAATAAATCCAAACGGATTTATCCTTGCATAAGTTGCCATAGAACCAATAAGGCCAATGTTTGGACCCTCTGGTGTTTCAATTGGGCACATGCGGCCGTAATGCGATGGATGAACGTCTCGCACCTCAAAACCTGCTCTTTCACGCGACAGACCGCCCGGCCCTAGTGCGCTTAAACGCCTCTTATGAGTAAGCCCAGCTAGCGGATTGGTCTGATCCATAAACTGCGAAAGCTGACTGCTCCCAAAGAACTCTTTAATTGATGCAACAATTGGTCGAATGTTGATAAGAGTCCTAGGAGTCATGGTTTCAATGTCAAGCGTTGTCATGCGCTCACGCACAACCCTTTCCATTCTTGCAAGACCAATACGGAACTGGTTTTGTATAAGCTCTCCAACTGAACGAACACGCCTATTTCCAAAGTGATCAATATCATCTGTCGATATATAATCAAAGCGATCTGAAAATGTTAACGGATCGATTAACGCAACAATGTACTGTATCGTCGCAAGAATATCATCACTAGTCAGTGTGGTTGTATCCATCGGTACGTTTAAGTTAAGTTTTTTGTTTATCTTGTAACGACCAACTTTAGCGAGATCGTATCTTTGCGGATTAAAGAATAGGTTTTCAATCAATGTACGAGCGCTCTCAATTGCAGGCGGCTCACCTGGTCGCAAGCGTTTATAAAGTTCAACTATTGCCTCTTCACGCGTCTCCGTAAAATCTCTTTCCAGCGTTTGCTTGATTGGCTCGGCATTGTTAAACAACTTCAAAATGTCATCGTTTGAACCAAAGCCCAACGCTTTAAGAAGTATAGTTACAGGCTGCTTGCGCTTGCGATCAACTCGAACGCTAATTACATCCCGTTTATCAGTTTCAAACTCAAGCCATGCTCCGCGGCTAGGTATAACCTTCCCAAAGTACAATATCTTGTCTGATTGCTTGTCAACCTCACGATCGAAATACACACCTGGTGAACGAACGAGCTGACTTACCACAACGCGCTCGGTTCCATTGATTATAAACGTCCCTTTTTCAGTCATGATGGGGAAATCGCCCATATAGACTTCTTCCTCTTTGATTTCCCCTGTTGCTTTGTTCAGGAGGCTTACTGTTACATCCAGCCTCGCCGAATAAGTCATGTCTCTTTCCTTGCACTCATCAACGCTGTGCTCTGGCTCTCCGAACCTATAATCTCCAAAGCTAATAGCCAAATTTCCTGTAAAGTCTTCTATCGGAGAGATATCTCGGAAAGCTTCTGCCAAGCCTTCCCTTTTAAACCATTCAAAAGAATCAACCTGAACAGAAATAAGATTTGGAAGCTCCAAGATGTCGGGGGTTTTGGCAAAGGACCGCCTATTTCTTAAGTTTAAATCATTTCGCAAGGGATGAATTCACTCCTTAATCGGTAATGTGGGAATACACAAATGCAAAATGACAGCATAGCAGAATCACCACGCTGTGTCAATACAAACAGAGGCCTTGCTTCAAAAATACTCAGTGGGTGAGAGCTTATAGCTCTCACCCACTATAATATACCACAAGTTTAAGCGTTTTTGTAAGTTCTCACAAAAATTCAGTTGAAATTACTTAATTTCAACTGATGCTCCAGCTCCTTCAAGCTGAGCCTTGATTTTCTCAGCCTCCTCCTTGGTAACGCCTTCTTTAACTGGCTTCGGAGCATTATCAACGAGGTCCTTGGCTTCTTTTAGCCCAAGGCCAGTAATTGCCCTAACCTCCTTGATAACCTGTATCTTTTTATCCCCTGCACTTGATAGAATAACATCAAATGAAGTTTTTTCTTCCTCGGCTGGTGCTGCTGCTCCAGGAGCTGCTCCAGCAACCGCCACAGGTGCGGCAACAGCGGCTGCGCTAACACCAAATGTCTCTTCAATTGCCTTAACTAACTCGTTAAGTT
The DNA here is from genome assembly GCA_030017355.1 of Actinomycetota bacterium. Classification (GTDB taxonomy): domain Bacteria; phylum Actinomycetota; class Aquicultoria; order Aquicultorales; family Aquicultoraceae; genus JASEIR01. Next base: position 4,813 of record JASEIR010000029.1, on the reverse strand, counting down.
CAAGGACAGTCATTGACTTGATAGCTTCAAGAATCTCTTCATTTGTAAGTTTCTTTGTCTCTGCCATACTTTTCACCTCCCACTTAAAACCTTAGACTGCCTGCTACGCATCGGAATTTTTTGCTTCTTTTAAAGCCCGAGCTTACATCCAGCTTGTTAGCCACGTAGGCCACTTATTATAGCCAACAGCCATCAATGACAGCTCTTTCCCCCATCCCCGGTCTGCTCTTATGCGCTCTTTTTCTCTGCAACCTGACTTAAAGCAACAGCCAAACCGCGAATAATTCCACTTAAGCTAGTTGCTAAGCCATACAACGGGCTCTTGAGCCCACCAGCAATCATTCCCAGCAGAACATCTCGAGGCGGTATATTTGCTAGGTCCTTTATCTTATCTGCCCCAACAACCATGCCCTCAACTAGACCGCCTTTTAACTCAAGCGTCTTTAGAGTTTTTGCAAAATCAATAAGAATTTTGGCTGATGCAACTGGGTCTTCATAGCTTAGCGCCATGGCAGTTGGGCCGGTTAAATACGGCTCGAGATCAGTTAGGCCAAGTTCTCTAGCCGCAATTTTGGCAAGCGTGTTCTTAAAAACTTTATACTCGACACCCTGCGCACGCAGTTTCTGACGTAGCTCCGTCATCTGCTCAAAATTAATCCCACGATAATCCGTTAAAACAACGCTCTTGGCACTTTTGAGCTTCTCTCTTATTTCACTTACAATAGCTTCTTTTTCCGGACGAGCCATCTCATCCTCCTCCCGCACTATCTTATCGATCAACCTATGTGTGACACAGTACTAGCGAACACTTAATCCAACACGTCTAATAATAAAAGCCTCCTACCGCGACAGTAGGAGGCTTAATAAACCATGCTACAAGGTATGGATGTTAAGCTCGCATCTACTTGCCTCGGTAGGCATTAGATTAAGCCTTTCGGCACCTACTGTCTCTGGCAACGAATTTTTACCAACTTTTATCTTATACCAAAATACCTATCTATGCGTCAAGCTCTCTATGGCTAGAAAGCTGAATTGCTTAGGAAGCTGCTTCTTCCATCAAGTCTCGAGTCTTTGTTGTATCAACTTTAATGCCAGGGCTCATTGTCGTGCTTATACTGATGCTTTTTAAATACTTGCCTTTGGCAGCAGCTGGTTTGGCTCTAATAAGCTCCTCAATTAAAGCCTGATAATTGGCAAGGAGCTTTTCTATAGGAAAAGATATCTTGCCAATTATCGAGTGAACAATACCAAATTTATCAACACGGTACTCGATTTTTCCAGCTTTAACATCCTTTACTGTCTTGCCAACATCAAAAGTTACAGTTCCAGCCTTTGGATTTGGCATTAGGCCACGAGGACCAAGAAGCTTCCCTAGCTTACCAACAATTGACATCATATCAGGAGTTGCTATAGCAACATCAAAATCAAACCAACCTTTCTCAACCTTTTCTGCAAGGTCAGCTGCCCCAACTATATCAGCTCCAGCAGCTTCAGCCTCCCTTGCCTTTTCGCCTTGCGCAAACACTGCTACACGGACGGTCTTACCAGTCCCATACGGCAATGAGACGGTTCCTCTTACCTGCTGATCTGCTTTTCGTGGATCGACACCAAGTCTAACGTGGACTTCAACGGTCTCATCGAATCTGGAGTTGGCTATCTCCTTAAGTAGTTTAATTGCTTCAAGCGGCGAGTAGATTTTTTCTCGATCAATCTTCTCTAAAGCTTCTCTATACTTCTTTCCTCTTTTCATTCTTATTCCCCCTTGTGGTATTGGCGACTTTTTGCAAGTCTCCCACTTCTAACAAGCCATAGCTAGTTCAAGCCTTAAGCTTTAATTTTGTCGACCAATTAAAAAGTAAAAACACAAAACTGCAATTCAAAATTAAAAATTGTTTTAGCCTAC
>JASEIR010000029.1:2191-2900 GCA_030017355.1 Actinomycetota bacterium | reverse complement strand
TAGCCTACAAGCTGCCCTTTATCTGTCATTCTTAAGCCAGATAACCTGCAAAGGTCCCGCTCTCCCTTTGTTATTCTGAGCCTTAAATGAAATCCCACCCGTCATTCTTAAGCCGCAGGTCCTGCTCTATTTGTCATTCTGAGCCGCAGCGTTAGCGGAGGCGAAGTATCTCAATCATATTATCATCCTTATGCCACTAGCCAGTGCATTGCCAACAAGGTTGTGGTTGAAAGAATAGGTATTCTTATACCTTAAAAACACCTTAAAAATAATGAAAATATGACTTAGATCCTTCAGCTCCGGCTAACGCCTCCGCTTCAGGATGACATCAAAGAGAGCTAACACCTCCGCTTCAGGCTTGTCCTTAAGCGACAGCGAAGGGATGACATTTTCTTGTATGCTATCCCTTATTTAATTTTTAATTTTGCATTTTTAATTCCGGCGCTAGCCTGCAATTTCTATCCCCATGCTTCGAGCAGTTCCCTCAATAATCTTCATTGCTGACTCTACATCGTTTGCGTTGAGGTCTTGCATCTTAGTCTCAGCAATCTGCCGCAGCTGATCTCTTGAAATTTTTGCAACCTTGCTTTTCTTTGGATCTCCTGACCCTTTCTCAACTCCTGCTGCCTGCTTTAGCAAAAACGACGCTGGAGGAGTTTTTGTAATAAAGCTGAATGAACGGTCTTCATAAACCGTTATCTCAACAGGT
>JASEIR010000029.1:445-2181 GCA_030017355.1 Actinomycetota bacterium | reverse complement strand
ATAGTCCCAGCTTTATCAGCTGTTTGAGCATTAAACGCTTTGCAGAACTCCATGATATTTACACCATGCTGCCCTAGCGCCGGACCAACCGGTGGCGCCGGGTTAGCCTGGCCTGCAGGTATCTGCAATTTAATCTTAGCGACCACCTTTTTAGCCACGTGAATACTTCCTTTCCTTAAAACCTATCTCCAGCACATCAATACTTGACCCTATGCTCAATTTCACGCCTTTGAATTATAATCTTGATTTAATCTCGGCTTATAGCTTTGCTACCTGATCGAAGTTTAGTTCAGCAGGAGTTTCCCGGCCAAAAATAGATACCATGACTTTAACTTTGCTTTGGTCTACATTGACCTCTGCAATAGTGCCAGTAAAATCAGCAAGAGGACCAGCAACAACTTTGACTGTTTCGCCCTCTTCAAACTCCACCTTTGGCTTTGGCTTCTCAAAAACCGGCCTTTGCAGAATTCTATCAACCTCTTGCTCAGAAAGAGGGATTGGCTTGGCATTTGATCCAACAAATCCAGTTACTCCAGGCGTATTTCTGACTACATACCAGGAATCATCGTCAAGCTCCATTTGAACCATTATATATCCCGGGAACACCTTTCGTTCTGTGATCGTTTTCTTCCCACCTTTAATCTCCACAACCTCTTCAGTGGGTATTACAACATCAAAGATTTTATCTTCCATCTCCATGGAAGAAATCCGATGCTCCAGGTTAGCCTTAACTTTATTCTCATATCCTGAATATGTATGTATTACATACCACTTTTTTGCCATGTAAAATGACCCCTCAAGCCTTCCTAAACGGAGATTAATTTAATCACTGTCACAAAAATTAAGTCGATTATTCCAATAAATATAGCAAAGAAAGCCACAGCTGCAATGACAACTATTGTTGATGCAACAACTTCTTCTCTTCCAGGCCAGATGACCTTGCCTAACTCAATTCTTACATCTTTAAAGAACCTTTTAGCTGAATCAATGCCCTTGCTTTTACCAGCCTTTTTATCAGACATTATATTTATTCCTTCCCGTTTCTAGATGGTAGATAACCAGAACTCCAACTTAGCAGGGCTGGAGGGATTCGAACCCCCATCACCCGGTTTTGGAGACCGGTGCTCTAACCAATTGGAGCTACAGCCCTAAATGTAAGCCCTAAATGTGCAAAAGCGCAGTTAAAGCCGCCTATACTACCTATACTGACAGTATAATTAGCGCGTCTCTCTATGTAAAGTATGTGTACCGCACCACTTACAGAACTTTTTCATCTCCATACGGTCAGGCTTTTTTCTTTTATTTTTATCTGTTGTGTAGTTCCTTCGCTTACACTCAGTGCAAGCAAGTATTACAAGATCCCGCATTTTTCCTCCACCGATCAATAAACTTCTTTATATTTTAGACAAAAAAACAAATGGTAGTGTACACTTTCCCGATGTCGATGTCAATAGCGTGCCTTGCTACCGCCCGCCCATACCTGCCAAGATTGCATAATCCACCGAGCAGCAGCAATACTGACTTTCATGCTGCTGCAAACCCTCATTATATGGCTTATATTTGCTTTAAGCAACGGTACAAATACCTCATTTTAAAATTTATCCGAATAAAGCTTGGATGGACCCATTAAAAACGGGCGGTTTAAGACCGCCCGTTTTCTTAAAACTAGCTATATCAGAATTAATGGTATTTATTACTTAATAATACTTGTTATCCTTCCAGCACCCACAGTTCTT
>JASEIR010000029.1:0-435 GCA_030017355.1 Actinomycetota bacterium | reverse complement strand
GGAATTGGCCCCGCAACCCTAGCACCTGTTCTTTGTGCTGTGTCAACTATTTTTTTTGCTGACTGATCGACAACCTCGTGATCATAAGCTTTTAGCCTGATACGAATCTTTTGTGTTGCCATGCTTCCTCCAAATTACTTAATCAAATTACTTAATAATACTTGTTATCCTTCCAGCACCCACAGTTCTTCCACCTTCTCTAATTGCAAAGCGAAGTCCTTCTTCCATTGCAATTGGGGTGATAAGTTCTACTTCAACCTCAACGTTGTCTCCTGGCATAACCATCTCTACTCCTTCTGGTAGGTATGTAACGCCAGTTACGTCAGTTGTTCTAAAGTAAAACTGTGGACGATATCCGTTAAAGAAGGGGGTGTGCCTTCCACCTTCTTCTTTGGTTAGAACGTAGACCTGGGCTTTGAACTTGCTATGGGGTGT
>JASEIR010000028.1 GCA_030017355.1 Actinomycetota bacterium | reverse complement strand
CGAGGCACTTGCCACGCTTTGCTCGCAACAGGCTCTGGTGCCGTGGCAATCTCAAACAAGGAGCAAATCGAAGACTGAGGAGGAGAATAAAAAACCTGTCATTGCGAGGAGCCCGTTAGGACGACGCGGCAATCTCGATCAAGTCTCTTAGAGTATGGAGGTTATCAAAGATGCCTATAGAGAAAGTCGATAAAATATGGCTAAACGGTGAGTTTGTTGATTGGGATAAGGCTCAGGTGCACGTTTTAACACACGCGCTTCATTATGGGTCGGGTGTGTTTGAGGGGATTAGAGCTTATGAGACTCCTAATGGCACGGCCATATTCCGGCTCACTGAACATATAGAAAGGCTTGCAAAATCCTCCAAAATTTATTTAATGCCTTTGCCATACTCCATTGAGGAGCTGGTTGAGGCTACAAAGGAGCTTGTCCGCATAAATAAGCTAAAGAGTTGCTATATTCGGCCTATTGTTTTTAGGGGCTATGGTGAGATGGGATTAAACCCTTTAAACTCACCAGTTGATGTGGCGATAGCTGCTTGGTCATGGGGCACTTATCTTGGCGACGATGGACTAAAAAATGGCATAAAAGCTATGATCTCGTCCTTTAGAAGAATTGACCCCAACTCGCTGCCCCCAGCAGCCAAAGCTACAGGTCAATACATAAACTCAATCTTGGCTAAACTTGAGGCCATCTATAGCAACTACGAAGAAGCTATCCTTCTTGATTCAAGAGGCTTTGTTTCGGAAGGTACCGGTGAGAACATATTCGTGGTCAAGAACGGTGTTATCCATACTCCTTCAACGGCCTCAAGCATACTTGAGGGCATCACAAGGGATACAGTGATCACACTTGCCAGAGACCTCGGCTATGAAGTTGTTGAGAGGGATTTAGTAAGAACTGATCTGTTCTTAGCCGATGAGATATTTGTAACTGGTACAGCGGCTGAAATAACCCCAATTCGCGAAGTAGATAAAAGGGAAATAGGTAAGCCAGGGCCAATTACATTAATGCTTCAAAAGAAGTTTTTTGAAGTGGTTAAGGGTGAAGATGATGGTTACGCCCATTGGTTGGAGTATGTGGAGCAAGAGGCCGCAGTGCCAGCACAAGACTAAAAGTTTGGGTCTAGAAGTATGTGGGGCCTAGAGGTAATAAATAGGGTCCAGGGTCCAGGGATTAAGGTCGTAGGTCCCATTGATAGGGCAACTGCAGTTTCTGCAGCAGATGCCCGATAATCAGGCTAAGAACTGGATATTAACAGAGCTTTAGCCTATAAACAATAAATGTGCGAGATGGAAAAGACATGGCAAGAATTGAACTTTTTGATACAACACTAAGAGATGGCTCACAGCGCGAAGGCATATCATTTTCGGTTACCGACAAACTTAAGATAGCCCAAAAACTCGACAAGTTGGGGATCCACTATATCGAGGGTGGCTTTGCCGGCTCAAATCCAAAGGATATGGAGTTCTTTGAACGTGCAAAAAAGTTGAAATTTAAGAACTCCAAGCTGGTGGCCTTTGGTAGCACTCGCAGGAAGGGCGTTAAAGCGGAAGATGATAGCAATCTTAGGGCGCTGGCGAGCTGTGGAACCAGCGCTGTGTGTATAGTCGGCAAGTGCTGGCATATCCACGTCGAGCGCGCACTAAGAACAACGCTTCAAGAAAATCTCAATATGATTAGCGAATCGGTAGCCTTTTTGAAAGAAAAAGGCCTTGAGGTATTTTTTGACGCAGAGCATTTCTTTGACGGCTACAAGGACAATCCAGATTATGCCATAGCCTGTCTGAAAGCAGCTGAGAGCGCAGGGGCAGATTGCCTTGTTTTATGCGATACAAATGGCGGGACCCTTCCCTTTGAAGTCAAGGATATTATTACTAAGGTTGAGAAGGAAGTTCGGACACGAATTGGAATACACACCCACAACGATGCAGAGTGCGCTGTTGCTAACTCAATAGTCGCGGTGCAAGCTGGTGCAACTCATGTGCAGGGCACAATAAATGGTTACGGTGAGCGGTGTGGCAACGCAAATTTATGCTCGATAATACCAGCTCTACAACTAAAACTTGGCATAGAAGTGCTAAGCCCGGAACAGTTAAAGCTGCTGACCGAAGTCTCGCATTATGTAAGCGAGATTGCTAATTTAAGCCCTTACCCTCAGCAAGCATATGTTGGGCAAAGTGCCTTTGCACATAAAGCTGGTCTTCATACAAGTGCGGTTGAGCGCGAGGAATATGGTTATGCTCATATCGATCCTAGTCTTGTAGGCAACATTCAGCGAGTTGTTGTATCAGAGCTTGCAGGCAAGAGCACGATTATACTTAAGGCACAAGAGCTTGGTATAGATCTTTCAAGTGAGCCACATAAAGTCAACGATATTCTAAACAGGATAAAGGGCCTGGAGCATATTGGCTACCATTTTGATGCTGCAGACGCATCTCTTGAGATTTTCCTTAGAAAGTCCCTTGGAATACATCCGACCTTCTTTAAACTTGAGCGTTTTAGGGTAATTATGGAGAAACGTGAGGATGGAAAAGTTGCAACCGAGGCCACGATAAAGCTTTCAGTGGGCGGCAAGGAGATTATAGAGACAGCAGAGGGGAATGGACCTGTTAATGCAATAGATAAAGCCCTTAGAAAGGCGATAGGGTCAATGTACCCAGCGCTTAACGATATTGAGCTTAACGACTTTAAGGTCCGTGTGCTGGATGAGAAAAAAGGTACCGCTGCTGTAACCCGGGTTCTTATTGAAAGTGGTGATGGTCAAAAGACTTGGGGCACTATCGGGGTTTCGGAAAATATTATCGAAGCTAGCTGGCAGGCCCTTGTTGATAGTATTGAATATGGCTTGATGCATAAGAAAGTGCATGAAGAAAACGGGCTTATTGGCATAAACGGTACTAATAGCAAAACGGGTAAAAGCGAGAGGGTTAAAAGTGAAAAGGTGAAAAAGTGAAGCGTTTAAATGGATTCTGTGGGGGTAGCAGTTGAAATTTGCTAGATTCTCTTACGGCGGTCCGGTATCCTATGGAATAGTAGAGGATGATATTATCCGTGCTATTGAAGGGACTCCCTTCGAGAAATACACACCTACTGAAAGAACTTTTCCTCTTGAAAAAATTAGACTTCTTGAGCCTTGTGTTCCCTGTAAAATAGTTGCAGTTGGTTTGAATTATACAGATCATGCGCAAGAACTAAACATGGAAATGCATGAAGAGCCAATTATTTTTCTAAAACCTACATCTGCTACATTGGGTACAGGTGACGACATCATCTATCCCGACATGAGCCAGCAGGTAGAATATGAGGCAGAGCTTGCCATAGTAATAAAAGATATCGTCAGACATGTTAGCTTGGAGCGAGCCTCTGAACATATCTTTGGCTATACATGCGCAAATGATGTTACGGCACGCGACCTGCAAAAAAAAGATGGCCAGTGGACCCGAGCAAAGAGCTTTGATACGTTTGCCCCTTTTGGACCTTGGATTGTCACGGATATAGACCCAAGCAATCTCAAGATTGAGCTTAGGTTAAATGGCGAGGTTAAGCAGTCATCAAACACCTCAAACATGCATTTCAAACCCGATTTTCTTGTGCACTTTGTTTCACACGTAATGACGCTTTGCCCAGGCGATATTATTTTAACAGGTACGCCGCCGGGAGTGGGCCCGATGGAGCCTGGGGATGTAGTAGAGGTTGATATCGAAGGCATAGGGGTTTTATCAAATAAAGTAATCAAGCTTTAGAAAAATAAAGTATCAAGCTTTAGAAAAATAAAGTAATCAAACATTAGAAAAGGTGATAAAACTGCCGACTGGAAGCAAGGTTAAAATCACAGTAACCAACATTTTGGGGAAAGGAACGTGCCCTGCCTATTTAAAGGTAGGAGACAGCTGGGAAGTACATTCAGAGATTCTTCCTGAGCGTTTTTGCAGCTGGGCGTTTCAATCTATATATCCTTTCATAACTGTTCTTCGTTTTGGAGGTAGTTTCCCCTGGGGTGATAAGGAAAACGAGATATCGGTTTGTTGCCCTGACCCTGCAAACCCGGTAGTTTTCAGGCTGGAAAGATTCGAATAACTCAGTTGAGTGAGGTGATTGCTTTATAAGACAATCACTTTTTTATGTTAAAATAATAAAGAGTTAATCCGTTATCGAGGCTATATATAGCCATATCGGAGGGTGTCATGGCGGTTAATGAAAGATTAAGAACAAAGCAAATTGACGATCTATTTGAGGCAATTCTAAAACTCGAGAACAAGGAAGAAGCATATAAATTTTTCGAGGATCTATGTACTGTAGCAGAGATTAAATCTATGGCACAGCGTTGGGCAGTTGCTAGAAAGCTTGATGCCAAAGAAACCTATACCGATATTGCTACAGAAACAGGCGCAAGCACTGCAACAATAAGCAGAGTAAAGCGCTACTTAGAATACGGCGCTGATGGCTATCGCCTAATCCTTGACCGTTTAAAATCATCTAAAAGCTAAAAATCTAAACCCCAAATCCCGAGCCCAAAAATTAAGCATCTCCCCACTTTTGCATTAACATTGCGTTAAGTTACTAATGTATAATTAACCTTAGCTTTGCTTTTCTTGCAGTTAGCAAATGAATAATCTATAGTCGGTTGAAGTAGCTGAAAAGCTGAATAGCAGGTAGCAAGCAGATTTTTATTAAAGCTTTAAGGAGCTAAGAGGTTAAATTGGCAAAATTTGTTCATCTCCATACACACTCAGAGTTTTCATTGCTTGACGGCGCCTCCCGAATAAAGAACATGATAGGAAAGGCAAAGCAGCTTGGTATGCCCGCAATTGCCTTAACTGATCATGGGGTTATGTATGGTATTATTGATTTCTACTTAGAAGCTGTAAAGCAAGGAATAAAGCCAATAATTGGTTGTGAGGTATATGTAGCACCCGGAAGCCGTTTTGACAAAACAAAATCAGAGGAATCAAATTCCCACCTTGTCCTCTTGGCGGAAAATGAGCAAGGGTATCGAAACTTGATGAATCTTGTGACATTAAGCTATTTTGACGGGTTCTATTACAAGCCCCGTGTTGATAAGGAAATTCTTGAGAAATATCACCATGGGCTAATTGCTTCAACTGCATGTCTTGCTGGCCAAATCCCGCGCTATTTGAAGAATGACGATATCAACGCAGCAAAAAAGGAAGCAATTGCTTTAAGTAAGATATTTGGTGAAAACAACTTTTTCCTTGAAGTTCAGGACCATAACATAGATGAGCAAAAAAAGGTAAATCAGGGAATTTTTGAAATCGGCGACGAGCTTGGGATTCCCATAATCGCTACAAACGATATCCATTATATAAATCGAGAAGATGCCCAGGCCCATGATGTCTTACTCTGCATTCAAACCGGATCAACTCTGGCTGAAAAAGATAGACTCCGATTTGAAACCGATCAATTTTACCTAAAATCAGGCGATGAAATGGCAACCCTTTTTCCTGAACGGCCAGATGTTCTTGCCAACACAGTTGATATCGCAAATCGCTGCAACGTTGAAATAAAGTTCAACGAATACCTTTTGCCAAAGTATGAGATCCCGAAGGGATATACGCTTGATTCCTATTTTGAGAAGCTTTGTCGAGAGGGCTTTGCTAAGCGCTATCCAAACCCATCAAGGCAGCAGCAAGAGCGGTTGGAATACGAGATAGAGATGATCAAGCAAATGGGATTTCCCGGCTATTTTTTAGTGGTGCAGGATTTTGTCAGATATGCAAAGTCCAAAGGTATCAAGGTTGGACCGGGTAGAGGGTCAGCTGCCGGTAGCATTGTTGCCTATGTGCTCGAGATTACAAACATCGATCCCATTACCTACGACCTTCTATTTGAAAGATTCTTAAACCCTGAGCGCATAAGCATGCCTGATATCGACATAGACTTTTGCTTTGAAAGACGAAGTGAAGTCATTGATTATGTTACGCAAAAATATGGCGAGGATAAAGTTGCTCAGATAATAACCTTTGGCACAATGGCTGCCAGGGCTGCTATTAGAGATGTTGGCAGGGTTTTTGATATTCCATACGGTAGAGTAGACAAGATAGCAAAGATGATCCCCGAGGGCTTTCACGAGGGCAAGCCCTGGACCATTGAAGGGGCGCTAGCTCATGTGCCTGAGCTTAAAGAGGCCTATGAGAATGACCAAGAAATCACACGCCCCATCCTTGATATGGCAAAAAATATTGAAGGCTTAGTTAGGCAGGATTCAATTCATGCAGCTGGTGTAGTTATTTCAGATCAAGCATTGATGAATCGCACCCCCGTACAGAAAAAAGGTGACGCAGAAATTGTTACACAGTATGATATGGGAGCAATACAAAAGCTAGGCCTCTTGAAGATGGATTTCCTGGGCCTTCGCACCTTAACAGTAATCGATAATGCGGTTAAAAATATTAAGCAGAATCGAGGACTAGATATAGATATTGATAGCATAACATTTGATGACCCTAAGACGTATGAGATGCTCCAGCGGGGAGAAAGTATTGGTGTTTTTCAGCTCGAGAGTTCGGGTATGAGGGGACTGCTTAGGGATCTGCAGCCCACAGTTTTTTCAGACATCATTGCGCTTCTTGCTCTCTATAGACCAGGCCCTCTTGGCTCAGGAATGGTTAAAGACTTTGTTGATCGAAAGCATGGTAGAAAGCCGATAAGCTACCTTCATAACATGCTTGAGGACATCCTAAAGGAGACTTATGGCGTTATTGTCTATCAAGAGCAAGTTATGCGCATAGCATCGACCATGGCTGGATTTAGCATGGGAGAGGCGGATATTTTACGAAAAGCTATGTCGAAGAAAGAGCCAGAAGTGCTTGCAAAGCTAAAGGAAAAGTTTGTAGATGGCTCAGTAAAAAATGGCGTAAGGGCAGATATTGCCTCAAAAATATTTGACCTAATTGTGCATTTTGCAGGGTATGGATTTAATAAATGTGTTGTCGGCTCAACCGAAGTTATTGATGCTGATACGGGAGCGGTTGTCACAGTCGAGGAGCTTTATCGTTCAGGTAATCGTATAAATACCTTAAGCTGTGATAACAAATATAAAATCGTAAAACGTCCGGTTGTCGATTGTGTTGTAAACGGTTATAAGCCCGTCTACCGAGTCAAAACTCAGTTGGGTTATGAAATTACTGTTACAGACAACCACCCATTCCTAACAATTGATGGCTGGAAAGAGCTAAAAGAGTTGGGTATAGGGTCAAGGATAGCTGTGCCTAGAGTTATACCAACATTCGGGAAGAGCAGTTGGCCAAAGCATAAGCTGGTTATTTTGGCAGGAGTTTTGTCTGAAGGCAATACCTGCCATCCTAGTGGTTTTTACTATTACGGAAAGAATGATGTTCAGGTCAATGATTTTATTACCAACCTTGAGAAATTCGATAATACCCGAGCGACCATCCGCAGACGCCGGGGCTTGTATGAGGTTTATGCTGGAACAGGACGGGATGCAAGGTTTAAGAAGGGTCAGACCCCCTGGAATAAGATCGAGAAAGCAGAAGGAGTGCCTGTAAACGGTCAGAATCCACGTTCCGGGGCAAGGTTATGGTTAGAAAGCCTTGGGCTAATAGGAAAAAATGCTACCGAGAAGTTTATCCCAGGTGAAGTTTTCTCTTTGGACCAAGATTCACTAGCAACGCTAATTGGTAGATTGTGGACTGGTGATGGTTTCTTAATCTCGTCTGGAACAAACAAAGTGCCGTATTATGCTACTTCCTCCCGGAGGATGGCAACACAGATTCAGCACCTTCTTCTTAGATTTGGAATTATTAGCAGAATTGCTGAGAAGGTTTTCAAGTATCGGGACGAGGAACGGCATGGTTATGCTCTCTATTTACAGGGTAGAGAGAGTATCTTAAGATTCGTCGATATCATTGGTCCGCACATAATTGGTCGTGGTAGGGAGCTTGCCAACCTAATTTCCTATTACGAGTCAATAGATGGAGACAACGCCTCCCGTGATATTATTCCGTTTTCTATAAAGGAGTTAGTGAGAAAGGAGAAGATACTCGTCGGCTTGGGTTGGCGGCAAATCGAGCGCGAGAGCGGTCTCTCGGTAAAGGAATTTGTGGGCACAGTTCATTCCAGAAAGCAGGGATTCAGGCGGAGCACTATTAGGGGAATGGCTGACTATTTCGGTTCTAATGAACTGATGAAGCATGCAACCTCTGATATCTACTGGGATAAAATCGTCGAAATCGAGTTTTCTGGCATAGAGCAAACCTATGACCTTGAAATTGAGGGCACCCATAACTTTATTGCTAATGGTTTGATAGTCCATAACTCGCACAGCACGGCGTACGCTTTTATCTCATACCAGACCGCATGGTTAAAAGCAAACTATCCGGTTGAATTTATGGCGGCTCTTCTTACAAGCGTTATGGGCAATAAGGATAAGGTTGCCCAATATGTTAACGAATGCAGACGTTGCAAAATCGAGGTGCTTCCGCCAGATGTCAATGAAAGCTACCGTGACTTTACCATTGTTGGCAACTCGATACGTTTCGGCCTTACGGCAGTAAGAAATGTGGGCGAGGGAGCTATTGAGGGAATTATTAAAGAGCGCGAACGCGGAGGGCCTTTTAAGTCAATTTATGATTTCTGTAGGCGGGTAGACTTGAGTCTTTTAAATAAAAGGATGATTGAAAGTTTGATTAAAGCTGGTGCATTTGACTCATTTGGAGTAAGCCGAAGGCAGCTTTTGCTATCCTACGATAGGGCAGTTGACTTAGGACATAAGTATCAAAAAGATAAAGCGGAAGGGCAGTTTACCATCTTCGATATAGGCGATGGGTCAAGTCCGGATGGCCATCAAACAATCGAAGATCCAGTTGATGAGGTAGTTCCAGAATTTGATAAGCAAGAGCTTCTTGCATACGAGAAAGAAATGCTTGGCCTCTATGTATCGGATCATCCATTGTTGGGAATTGAAGAAGCTTTGATGAGCCAGACCGAGTTCTCGACTGTTGAGCTTAAAGAGCAAAAAGATGGAACAGTTGGTTGGATTGGTGGCATTATTACAAAGATTACTAAAGTGCTTACAAAGAAGGGCGATGTTATGCTCTTTTTAAATCTCGAGGATTTGGATGGTTCAGTAGAAGTTATTGTTTTTCCTGCCACGGTTGAGAAATATAAAGATTTAATTATTGATGACAAATTGGTGCTGATTAAGGGCCGCCTGGATATTAAAGAAGATGAAGTTAAGGTTTTGGCACAAGAAATAGTTGAGTTTGATGCCAAGGCTGAGGGCAAGATAAACAATCGACGCCAGCTAAAGGAGACCGGAAATACTATAAAAACCAGAGTAAATGGTGCAAGCAGTAGGAAGGTTGTAGAGAAGCCTATTTTGGTTTTAAATGTTTCAAAATCACTGATGACAGCTAGCTTTGTGGCTAGGTTAAAGGAAGCTTTAAGCTCACATCCAGGCAAAGTGCCAGTTTTTCTAAGAATAGAAAATGGTGATAAGCCAACCATAATGGCTTTTTCAGATAAGTATAAAGTTTCTCTCGTTAATAGTCTCTTTGCTGAACTCAAAGAGCTTCTTGGAGAGGGCTCTGTTGAGGTAAGAGAAGGAAAAGGCAGAGAAAAAGAAAAATAAAAAGAAAGCTAGGTGGATAAAGCTGGTAACTGGTTAGGCATTGCCTTTGGTAAAAGTATTTGAGTGCAGTGGTGGTAATTTAGCAATTTAACGCTTTACTTTACTAAAGTAACAATCCGTTGTATAATATAACAGGGCCGGGGGTAAAGAGCGCACCGGAGAAAGGAGACGTGCAAAAGAAGAACTGTCGTTGCGAGGAGATTGCCACGGCACTCTCAGTGCCTCGCAACAGGCTCTGGCAATCTCTTAATAATTCAAAATGCAAAATTAAAAATTCAAAATCAAGGCCCTTAAAAGGCCGCGGTCCTTAAGCGATAGCGAAGGATCTAAAAAATTCAAAATTAAACAGTCGTACTCTTAGTAGAAAAAATAACACTTAGCAGAAGAAGGAGAGTTATCTACCAACAAAAGAATTATCACTAGTATCTTTTAGATAAAACAAATACCTGGCAGTAGATAGACAGTTACAACTAGGAGTGGTAAGCACTTTAGAGCTATATATCAATTTTTAATTTTGAATTGCAATCCCTCGGCACTGCTCGGGACATGCCCCTCGACTTCGCTCGGGACAAGCTTTTAATTTTGCATTTTGAATTTTGAATTTCTTTTAGCGGCGGTCGACGGTCGGCGGTCTGCGGTCGGGCTCCGAAGGAGCCTATAGCAGTGGTCAGCGGTCGTTTTACGCAATCCCTCGGCGCTGCTCGGGACATGCTTTGCATTTTTAATTGCTTGGCCTATAAATGAGGCAATGATAGGGCCAATAAATGAGGCAACTATAATTGAATATTTGATGGTTTTACCCCATCTCCCATCCCCGGTTGCTAGTATCATCTATAACCTTGGTAGATAGGGAATTGAAACTGAGTTGTTTGGCTGGAAAAAATTTGCGTTGACAGAATGCAGCAATTAATGCTAATTTTGGCTTAGTAGTAAAGGGGAGTAGCTAAATTCGGTAGAATCGTCAGTACGGCACAATGCCCGGTTCTACTGGTTAGTTAAGCCAACTAACTAGCGAGACCTTTGCCTTGGTGAATACATCTGATGTTCATGTATTCATCATGGTAAAGGTCTTTTGTTTGCAAAGAGTTTTGCCGCTAAAGCGGTGGCCAGTTATCTTTAGGGTAACTTAAATGGATTGTCTAAGATATAATGGCGACTGATAGAGGCCAAAAGCATGCAGCTGTGGTTGATATTTGCATTGATCATGGGGGCCAAAACCGCAGATCTTTTAATCAAGTTGGTATTCAACAGTTATCCATTGAACAAGGGGAGGAGGATGGCAATGATAAAAAAAGCCAAGTGAGAAAGAAGAAGAATATTTTGCTCGGTTAGAATTCGAAAGGTTGAAAGAGATTGAAAAGGAAAAACAAAAGAAACCAGCCGAGAAAGAAAGAAAGAAAGAGGTTAAAAGATCTGCATTATATGTGCTGCCCGAAATGTGGCATGAAACTTTTCGAAATAGATTACAAGGGGATAAAAGTTGATAAGTGCTCAGAATATTTATCACATTATTGTTGTACTATTAGGGATATAACATGAGCTGGCACACTAAAGAAATAGATGAAACAATTAAGGAATTGGATACTTCTTCCCAGGGGCTTTCTTCTTTGGAAGCAAAAAGACGCTTAGAAAAGTTTGGCCCAAACGAGCTTAAGAAAAAGAAAAAAAGAACCCCTCTCTTAATGATTCTTGACCAATTTAAAGATTTTCTAATAATTACGCTGCTTTTTGCTGCAATAATTGCCGGCGTTGTTGGCGAACCTGTTGATGCGCTTGCCATCTTAGCAATAGTGGTTCTAAATGCAATAATTGGTTTTATCCAAGAATTTCGGGCCGAAAAAGCAATAGAAGCACTAAGGTTGATGGCAGCGCCAACAGCAACTGTTTTAAGAGATGGCATACCACAAAACATCCCTGCCTCTGAAATTGTTCCAGGCGACGTTGTAATTATTGAGGCTGGAAGAATTGTGCCGGCTGACATGAGACTAATAGAGGCAGCCAGGCTAAAAGCAGAGGAAGCAGCTCTAACTGGAGAATCAATCCCAGTGGAAAAACAAACAAAAGCACTTGCTGATGAGAAACTTTCTCTCGGTGATAGAACAAATATGGTATATAGCGGAACGGCTATTTCATATGGTAGGGGAGTCGGAGTGGTTGTTGCTACGGGTATGAATACCGAGCTTGGCAGGATTGCTCACATGCTTGAAGAAGAAAAGGATGTAAGGACTCCTCTTCAGCATCGCCTTGCGGTATTTAGCAAAAAACTTGCTCTAGCAATTCTAGTGATAGTTGCAATAATTTTTGCATTTGGGCTTGCACGAGGCGTGCCTATTGTTCTTATGTTTTTAACATCAGTAAGCCTTGCAGTTGCGGCAATACCTGAAGCCCTTCCTGCTGTTATTACAATTTCGCTAGCCTTTGGGGCTAGCAAGCTTGTTAAGCAAAATGCGCTTATAAGGAAACTTCCAGCAGTTGAAACGCTAGGCTCCGTAACCTATATCTGTTCTGACAAAACGGGGACCCTTACTTTAAATAAGATGACTGTTGAGGAGATTTATGTTGATGAAAAGCTTTTGAGGCAGGATCAGTTTGAGCAGCTTGAAAAGGGAGCAGAAAAACTTAAGCAAGGCATTGAAAAGCTTGAAGAAGACATTGAAAAGCTTAAAGCAAATAACCATTTGGGCAAGCAGGAAACGCTAAGTTGGCCACTCATAGACCTGCTTAAAGCTATGGCATTAAGTAATGATGCTGCCTTAGGCGAAGAGGGTAAAGTTATCGGTGATCCAACCGAAGTAGCTTTATATGTTCTTGCAAAGAAAATGAGTTTTAGCAAGGAAGCCCTTCTCAAGGAATTCCCCAGAATCGCAGAAATACCCTTTGATTCTGAAAGAAAACTTATGACCACATTTCATAAATGGGCAGATGGCAAAATAGTCTCATTCACAAAGGGCGCAATAGAGGCTATTTCTGAGAGAGCAAGCGCTATAGTTACATCTGAAGGGATAAAAGAATTCAATATCAATGAGATATATAAAATAAACGATAGGATGGCTACTGATGGGCTAAGAGTGATTGGAATTGCGATGCGTAGCTGGGACGCTCTACCAGATGATATGTCACCTGCAAACGTTGAGAAGGAATTGATTGTCCTTGGCCTGGTTGGGATGATGGATCCTCCTCGGGAAGAAGCAAAAGAAGCTGTTCATTTATGCAAAACAGCAGGGATCAAAGCAGTCATGATAACCGGGGACCACCCTATAACGGCTAGGGCAATAGCAAAGCGGATTGGAATAATTGAAGATGACAGCGTCATAACTGGAAGAGAACTTGATGAGCTGCGCCTTGAAGATTTTGAGAGGCAGGTAGAAAACATTAGGGTTTATTCTCGGGTTGCCCCTGAGCAAAAATTAAAAATAGTAAAAGCGCT
The DNA here is from genome assembly GCA_030017355.1 of Actinomycetota bacterium. GTDB lineage: Bacteria > Actinomycetota > Aquicultoria > Aquicultorales > Aquicultoraceae > JASEIR01. The sequence continues at coordinate 3,586 of JASEIR010000028.1, read as the reverse complement.
TCAAGATAAAAACCAGTTCGTTGCAATGACAGGCGATGGCGTAAACGATGCACCTGCGCTAAGAAGAGCAAATATTGGTATTGCAATGGGTATAACTGGGACCGATGTAGCAAAAGAAGCATCAGACATGATTCTTCTTGATGACAATTTTGCAACAATTGTAAGGGCGGTCAAAGAAGGGCGGCGCATATACGATAACATTTTAAAGTTTATCAAATACTCTCTAACCTCAAATGCGGGAACGATCTGGGTAATTTTTCTTGCGCCGTTTTTGGGCTTACCGCTACCAATGCTTCCGATCCAGATTTTATGGATGAACCTTCTTTGTGATAGTCTCCCAGGGCTTGCGCTGACTTCAGAGCCTGAAGAAAAAGATATTATGAATAGGCCTCCCAGGCCATATAATGAAGGAGTTTTTGCTCCTGGTAGAGGGCGTTTCATTTTAGTGTTTGGTTTTCTTGTCGGAGTTACGGCTTTAGCTTTGCAGGCGTTTACTTTAAATGCTGGAATGGCATGGCAAACTATGGTGTTTACCTCGCTTGTGCTGGGCAGGATGGCAGTGGCTATGGCCGTTCGCTCTGAACGGGATTCACTGCTCAGGATTGGAATCTTTAGCAATAAACCACTTATAGGGGCTGTTTTGCTGACGTTTGCCCTTCAGATGACTGTTGTTTATATCCCGGCTTTAAATACAATATTTAAGACACAACCGCTAGGTATTAAAGAACTCATAATTACCCTATCAGTATCGGCAGTGGCTTTGATCGCAGTTGAGCTAGAAAAGCTGTTTTTAAGAAGGCAAGTGTAGCCATTCGCCTTTATCCATTACCCCTAGATTCTTAAATAGTCTATAATCGTTAACAGAACGATTTTTTTTAGGTGTATTATTCAGACGGAACGATTTTACCTGGAGGTGGCTATGAACAATTTAATTGACAAGGCGCAAGCTTCAACAGACAATGCAACGCTTGCAGCATTAGAGCAAGCAAAGAAGGCCAATATTGAGACGGTTTGGGATAGATACCAGGCCCAACTTCCTCAATGTGGTTTTGGCGAGACCGGGCTTTGCTGTAGACATTGCATGCAGGGGCCGTGCAGAATTAGTCCCTTTGGTGAAAGCCCGCAAAAAGGGGTGTGCGGTGCTAATGCAGATGTGATGGTTGCGAGATGGATTTCAAGGGCAGTTGCTGCCGGTACGGCATCGCACGGTGGCCATGCAAAACACCTAGCGCATACTCTATTAAAATCTGCTATTGGTGAAGCCCCAGATTATTCTATAAAAGACGAAGCAAAATTAAAAGCAGTTGCTCAGAGAGTAGGAATTGAAACTGATAATCGCAGCACTAATGATATAGGAAAAGATGTTGCAAGAAAAGCACTTGAAGAATTTTCAGAAAAAGACTCGCCTCTTACTTGGGCAGCCACCACGGTTACCGGGGGGCGCGTTGACAGTTTTGTAAAGCACGGTGTTGTCCCAACTGGAATAGATAGCGAAGTAGCTGAAATAATGCATAGGACAACATACGGCGTTGATGCTGACGCTATAAATCTTCTTCTTGGCGCAGTCAAATGCGCACTTGCTGATTATGCTGGCTGTCATATTGCAACAGATATTGCTGATGTGTTGTTTGGTACACCAAAACCTTTGATAACGCAAGCTAATCTTGGTGTAATAAATCCAGATGCGGTAAATATTGCAGTGCATGGGCACAATCCATTATTAAGCGATATGATTTCTCAGATTGCCTCAGATGCGGATTTAAATGAAAAAGCAAAAGCTGCGGGCGCATCGGCAGGCATAAACATCGTCGGTGTATGCTGCACTGGAAATGAAGTTATGGTAAGGCATGGGATACCGCTTGCCACAAGCTCGGTTTCGCAGGAAATGGCAATTGTCACTGGCGCACTTGATGCAATGGTTGTTGACTATCAATGCATAATGCCTTCTGTTGCAACGGTTGCCGAGTGTTATCATACGAAGCTTATAACCACTATGCCGATTGCCAAAATACCCGGCTCAGTACATATAGAGTTTCATGAGAGCAATGCTAAACAAACTGCTCAAACTATAATTGAGCATGCGATAGATGCTTTTAAAAAGCGCGACCCAAGCAAGATAAATATTCCAACAATTAAAAGCAAAGCTTTTGCTGGTTTTTCAGCTGAAGCAATTATTGAGGCGCTCGCACTTGTTAATAAAGATGACCCGCTCAAACCGTTAATTGATAATATTGTGGCAGGCAATATTTACGGCGTTTGTTTATTTGCGGGTTGCAACAACGTAAAAGTTCCTCAAGATGCTAATTATGTGTCCATGATTAAAGAGCTTGCAAGAAACAATGTTTTAATATTATCAACTGGTTGCGCTTCAGGTGCATTTGCAAGGCAAGGTTTTATGACACAAGAGGCAACCAATGAATATGCCGGCGATGGCTTGAAAGCTGTTCTTACAGCTATCGGCGAGGCAGCAGGTCTTGGAGGGCCTCTCCCACTAGTTCTTCATATGGGTTCCTGCGTTGATAACTCAAGGGCTGCTGATGTAGCTGTAGCTGTTGCAAATAAACTTGGTGTTGATTTAGATAAACTACCTGTTGTAGCTTCTGCACCAGAACCCGTAACAGAAAAAGCAGTTGCAATTGGTACATGGGCTGTAGCAGCAGGCTTACCAACCCATCTTGGAGTTATACCTCCTGTTCTTGGCAGTAAAACTGTAGTCGAGGTATTAACTTCAGCTATTAAGGGCATGTTTGGCGGCTATTTCATTGTTGAGCCAGACCCAATTCAAGCCGCGAGGGTGCTTTTAGACGCCATCAGTGAAAGGCGAAAAGGCCTTGGCCTTTCTGTTGTTGAGTTCGCAACAGAGGTGGTTTAGATGAAGCAAATATTTGTAAATGCCGATAAATGCACCGCATGTAAAAGCTGCGAGATAGCCTGTGCGGTGCAGCATTCTAAAGGGAAAACATTATTTTCAGCGATTATGGAGGAGCCGGCGCCCTTAAAAAGGATTTTTGTAGAAACAGATGGAGAAACAAAAATGCCCGTAATTTGCCGGCATTGCGAGGATGCGCCGTGTTTAAATGCGTGTATTAGTGGCTGCCTGTACAGAGATGAAAAAGGCTTTGTAAGGCGAAAAAAAGAACGTTGCATTGGTTGTTATACTTGTATTATGGTTTGCCCGTTTGGCGTAATTACCATGGATAAAACAAAACATATAGCAGTTAAATGTGACCGCTGCCATAAGCTTGAAATCCCTGCTTGCGTAAATGCTTGTCCAACTGGATCGCTTATGTTAAAAGAGCTTGATGATTTCTTGAAAGAAAAGCAAAAGCAAGCAGTAGAAAGTGCTGCTGTAAAAGCAGCTGCTCTGTAGCAAGTTTATAGCAAGACACCTGATAATGGAGGTTTTATATGCGGCATGTAATCATAGGAGGAGGCATTGCCGGAATTACCGCTGCAAAAGCCATTCGCTTAAATGATCCGCAAGCTACTATTGTCCTTATTTCAAACGAAAAAGAAAAACCATACTATAGGCCATATTATAGGCCGCTAATTCCTCTGCTTATAAGCGGTGAAAAAAATAAAGAGG
>JASEIR010000027.1:16405-16777 GCA_030017355.1 Actinomycetota bacterium | reverse complement strand
GCGAGATTTGGGTTGAGACAGGTATTGAACATTGCCTTGGCAGAAGGCATGGCTTACTTCCGCCGACTGTGGGCGTGCAATCAGTTTGGAACAACCAGGGAGTGCTAATAGCGACAAAAACTAGGTATACCGATATCAAGATTGCAGAAGCCCAGTTAAGCCGGGTTGCACCTGGTATGATAAAGCAAGATTATCGCACGTTTAGCAACGAATGTGGCGTAAGTGAGGATTTTAGGTGGCAAGCTGATGCTGGCCAAATAATAGAAATTGAGAAATTTGTGTGCGTTTATACCTCTAGAGATACAGATGATCCAATAAAAGAAGCAGCCGAGGGTGTTATTAAGTATGCTAAACGAGGCTTCAATGAGCTGC
>JASEIR010000027.1:11702-16395 GCA_030017355.1 Actinomycetota bacterium | reverse complement strand
TATAGAGGAGTGGGAGAAACGATGGGACTTGGCAGCTATAACTATCGAAGGCGATAAGGATGGTCAAATGTGGGTTAACTTTGCTGGGTACCATTTAATTACAGCAGGCAATCCTTATGATGAAAGGGTTTCAATCAGCGCTCGGACCCTTACCGGCACAATCTACAAGGGGCATATATTTTGGGATGCGGATATGTACATGCTTCCCTTCTTTGTATTTACCCACCCGCCTACCGCTAGGGCAATGCTTATGTACCGTTACCATACGTTGCCTGGCGCTCGCAAGGAAGCAGAAGATTTAGGGGCCAAAGGTGCGCTTTATGCTTGGGAGTCTACAATAACAGGCGAAGAAATGACTCCAGAAACCGTTATTGCTCCAACGGGAGAGGTCATTTTAATTCTATCGGGAAAGCTTGAGCAGCATATTAACTGCGCTGTTGCCCACGGCGTTTGGCTTTACTGGATTGCAACCAAAGATAAGGATTTCTTTGTAAAAGCAGGCGCAGAGATTTTAATTGAAACAGCACGCTTTTGGGTTAGCCGTGTTGATAAAAAGGATGGCATCTACCACATCTACAATATCGAAGGGCCGGACGAATACCATGAGATTGTAAACGATAACATCTATACCAACATGATGGCAGCTTGGAATATTGATCGAGCAATAGACGCAATCCAATATCTTAAGGAATTCTATCCCGAGGAATGGGCAAGGCTTCGAAAGAAGATTGGATTTGATGAAAATAAAGAGCTGCATGAGATGGCGGACGTTTCAAAAAATATGTTTCGAAATATTACTTCGGGGAGTAATCTTATAGAGCAGTTTGAAGGCTATTTCAAACTAAAGGACATTGACGTTTATAAATATGAACCTAGAACAGCGCCGCTTGATACTATTCTTGGTAGGGAAGAAACCGCCCAAACCCAGCTGGTCAAGCAAGCTGACGTGGTGCTTTTAACTTATCTTTTAGAAGAAGAGTTTAGCGAACAGATGATAAAGGAAAGTTACCTGTACTACGATTTGCGCACTGGCCACGGAAGCTCGCTTTCTCCAAGCATTTATGGACTGGTGGCGGCTCGCCTTGGCCTTATGGATCATGCAGTTCGCTATTTTAGGCAGGCAGGCACAATAGATCTTGCTAACAACATGGGCAATGCTGCTGGAGGGGTCCATGCTGCTGCTCTTGGTGGGCTGTGGCAACAGATCATCATGGGCTTTGTTGGGATTAGAGTTAAAGAGGAAGGGATATTCTTGTACCCGAGATTTCCGGAACATTGGAGCCGTGTAAAGTTCTCACTTCTTTGGCATGGCAATCGCCTAGATTTTGAAATCGAAAGAGATAAGCAAATTATGCTTGTCACTGGAGATAAAGGCGAGGTAAGCGTTGGAATTTTTGGCCGATCACTTCAGGCATTGCAGCCAGGATCGATATATATAGCTGAATGGGATGGTACTACATGGCGTGATTTTATAAAAAGGCAAAAAGGTGTCGTATGAAAGATGATACAAGAGGTAAACCAGCAGTTATTATACCACTGGATGGGTCAGAGATTGCCGTAAGAGCGTTTGGAGCAGCTCAGGCTGTCGCAAAGATAATGGGTGCAACGCTACACATAGTTCATGTAGCAGAAGAGATGCTGTCTGAGAAAGAGCTTGTGGAAAGACTTAAAATTAAGCGCATTGAAGTTAGAGATTTCTCAATGCATCAAATTATCGGCGTAGATGTTGCCGATGCAATTCTTAGATTTACCACGAAAGTTGACACAAAGCTTATTGTAATGTCTAGCCATGGTTGGACCTACAATCCAGAATATCTGCTAGGTAGCATTACAACTGAGTTAGTGCAGCGGGCTATTAATCCGGTAATGGTTATTCGGCCGGATATTGAAAAACTGCCCGATCCAAATTGGAAACCATTAAAAATGCTTGTGCCGCAAGACGGAACGCCAATTGCTGCTGCAGTGATGGTTCAAGTATTTGAGTTGGCCAAACTTATGAAGCTTGATATAGATGTGCTAAATATTGGCGTTATTGGTGAGAAACCTTCAGCAGAGGTTGGTGCCCTTCCTCCCCCAAGGTATCTGGATTACCCGCGTTACGACTGGCCTGCATGGGCTACCGAATTTATAGAGCGTTTTTATGCTCAGCGACCGCCTGAGGTTAAACTAAGATTGTTTGAACGAGAAGGTGAGCCTGCACAGGTTATGGTTGATTTTGCAGAAGAAAACGGCGATGATTTTATTGCTCTAGGTTGGCATGGTCATCTTGGAAAAGGGCGGGCCAAAACTGTAAAGCAACTTCTTCGAATAGCGAAGACTCCTGTTGTACTTATCTGGTCTCGTGAATGATGGGGTCTTTTAAATTATCTTTGCAATGGATTCAATGGATTAGCTCATAGAATAGGAGATAAATTGATTCATAAAAAATCGGTGTTTAAGTTTGCTATAGCAGTTTTTCCAATAGTTTTACTTGTTATCGCTCTTTTATTTCTTATTAATAGGTCAACAAATAACGGGCACATTCCTGCCAAAATAGCAAAAAAACAATCAGTAGTTAAGCAAGTAAGTCCAAGCGAAGATACCCAAGCTAGCGAAAGCACTAGGACAGGAAAAGAAGACAACTCTAGTGAAGTTACCGCTACAATAGAATCAACCAATACGGTTGAAAACACAATTACTGCTCTTGGTTTAGCTACAAAGCAGCCGATACCTGTTTTTCTTTACCACCATATATCACCTAATCCAAGCAACTATATTGCTGTATCTCCTGCCACGTTCGAGGAGCACCTAAAAGCCTTATCAGCTCGCGGATACCACTCTATTTCTCTTAATCAGCTTTACTCCCACCTTGTTAAAGGAGCGCTGCTACCGCCAAAACCTGTGCTGATAACTTTTGATGACGGCCTAAAAAGCCAGTATATCTATGCCGTGCCGCTTTTGAAGAAATACAAGTTTACAGCCACATTCTTTATCTACGCCGAGGCAATAAACTCAAAATATGGAGAATACATGAGCACCTCCGACATAATTTCTTTAAGTAAACAGGGGTTTGATATTGGAAGTCATACCTGGACTCATCCGTCTCTTGTAAAAAGGAAAGATGAAACCATTGAGGATTATAACAAAAGGATGAACTTTGAATTGGTAAAATCAAAGCAATGGCTGGAACAAAAAATCGGCAAAGAGGTAATTGCAATTGCTTATCCTTATGGGAAGTGTGATGCTTTAACAGCCCAGGCTGTATATGCTTCTGGATATAGACTTGGATTTACGATAGAAGGAGCAGTTAATTATAGGGAAGGACAGCCAAATTTACTTCTTAAAAGATTTGTAATAGAAAATGGCCTGCCTTGGGATGGTTTTGTTAAGAAGCTGCAATGCAATATTCCAGACATTAAGCAAGCCAATCCTCGGCCCTCTTCAATTGTAAAAGAAAAGCCGATTGTTTTCTCGGCTGTTTTTGGTGATACAACCAATTTGAATGTAAAAACATTGAAACTTTTTATTGATCACCGCCTGATTGGAACTAAATTTGGCCCATATAAAGGGCAAAAGATACTTTATGCTCCCGAGAGATATGTACTTGGCCCAGGTCTACATTTTGCATCTATTAAGGGATTTGACAGAGCAGGGCATCCCATTAGCAATTCTTGGCTGTTCTATGTTAAAAACGATTGATGGCTCAGAGAAATATATAGCAGACTATGTGGGTAATAAAATGGGTATGTTAGTTGGCGGTGGTTGAATGCGTGTTGTCGAATACCTCTTACGCTTAATTTTTAATGTTTTGCAAGTTCTCATAGGCTCGCTTGCCTTAGTGGCGCTATTGTTTTTTGTCATTATTTACTTTAACAACCCTAAAATAGCTCTTGAGTTTACTAACTCTTGTCTTTCATGCAAAAAGCCAAGCATAGGCATTATTGGGCCGCAGGATGCCAATCATGACGGTCGTTTAACAAAAGACGATTGGAAAATCCTCTTGACGCCAACTACAAGTGAGCCCAAAGTGCTGCCTGATCCAAATCCTACTGAGCAACAAGAAATTGCAATCGATCGGGTCAACTATTACCGCAGTTTAGTAGGGCTTCATAGTGTGTCCCTTAATCAGACTATAAACAGCGCTGCTGAAGCACATGCAGCATACAACGTTCAAAATAATTCGGTAAGGCATGATGAGGACTTGGCTTTGGAAGGGTTTACTGGTGTTTGGCCTTGGGATAGGTTAAAACATTTTGGTTATAACAAGTATACCTATGTAACTGAGGTGTGCAGCATGCGCTGGGCATCGGTTAATTATCTACTTAGAGTTGATCCGGTTTGGGCAATAGATGGGTGGATAAACACAGTGTATCATCGCTTGCCGATATTAAGCCCGCTAGTTTACGAAGCAGGATTTGCGTCTGCAAAGACAGAAAGCAGATTAGCTTATGTGATGGATTTTGCTAATCCTGGTCTTCCTACCAAAAAATGTATAGTCTATTACCCGGTAAATAACCAAGAAAACATACCCGTGAAATTTGATGGCGATGAGATTCCCAATCCTCTTCCTGGAAAGCACTATCCAGTTGGATATCCAATCACTGTGACTTTTAGCGATTGCAAGAATATCAAAATAGAAGATATTAAGCTTCTAGATAATAACGGTGAGAATGTAGACTTTTACAAGCTCCTACCATATTCAGATAGATACATA
>JASEIR010000027.1:0-11692 GCA_030017355.1 Actinomycetota bacterium | reverse complement strand
AATTATCCCTGTAAAGCCTCTCAAGTATGGAACGGTTTATACTGTTGCCGTTAGAGCATATGCTGATGGCAAAATGATCGATCTTACATGGCAATTTAAGACCGCTTCAAAGACCAGCTAAGTATAGCGAGCTAAGAGCATTTAAGAGTAGTTAAAAGTAAATGCTATAGCATTTACTTATAGAAGTATGTAACAACAGATGCGATTGTAACAATAACAATAGCTTATTATATAATCGATAGTTATACTAGCAGGTAAAAGGCTGTTTAGCCTGAGGTTTGAGCTTTAGCTTCCTAGGGGCGGGTTGACTTCTCGTATTTAGTTCTTAAGAAGACTGATATTGCATTCATGGATAAAAGAACTACTAATAAAACTATGATCGCAGCCGCCCCAAGATGGGTAAAGTCTTCTTGAGGCCTTGATATCCAGCTATATATCTGAATTGGAAGGACCGTAAAACCATCCATTGGGCTAGTTGGAGTATAGGGAACAAAAGACATTGCACCAATTAAGATAAGTGGAGCGGTCTCACCGATGGCCCGAGATACTGTAAGTATCATACCAGTAAATATGCTTGGTAGTGCCGCAGGAAGCACAATGTGCCTTATCATTTGCCATTTTGTTGCACCCATAGCAAGAAAGCCTAATCTAAGAGAGTTTGGAACGCTTCGAATTGCCTCACGGGCCGATATAATCATAACCGGGAGGACTAGCAAAGTCATTGTAAGAGCACCAGATAAAATGCTTCGATCAAAAGCCATGAAACGCACAAAAGCAGCTAATCCAAGAATTCCATAGACTATTGAGGGCACACCAGCTAGATTTGAGATATTTATATCAATGATCGCCATCAGCCGGTTCTTAGGCGCGTATTCCTCAAGAAAAATAGCTGTTGCAATACCAATAGGGAAGGCTAGAGCTGCAGTAATAGCTGTAACCCATAAGGTTCCGGATAGGGCAGAAAGAATGCCAGCGCGTTCTGGAATTCTGGAAGGGAAGCTCGTTAAAAACTGCATATCTAGCCATGGAAGGCCTTTTCTGAATACATCAAATAGTAGAATAAATAGCGTTAGCATTGCTATAACGCAGGCAAGAAGTACAATGGCGTGAAAGGCTTTATCAATCATAGCTCGCTTTTTAAGCCGTTTTTGAAAAGCCTTAGCCTCATGATCCACTATTCATAAACCTCCCGATAGCGGCGCGTTACAAGCTGGCCTACAATGTTTAGCATCAGAGTGATAATAAAGAGCAGTGTTCCTACGGCAAAGATTGTTTTGTATACTGTGGTGCCTTGCGGTGTATCGCCCAAGCTTACCTGCACAATATAAGCCGTCATTGTCTGAATGCTCTCAAGTGGGTTAAGTGTTAGCTTTGGTGTTGACCCTGCGGCAAGAGCAACAATCATGGTCTCGCCAATGGCCCTGGATATTGCCAGTATAAAGGAGGCAATAACACCTGAGAGTCCTGCTGGCAGAACAATTTTAGTTGCAACTTCAAACCTGGTTGCTCCGAGAGCAAAACCGGCTTCTCGCAAAGAGCGCGGTACAGCAATAAGCGCATCTTCACTGAGAGAAGAGACCATAGGAATGATCATAATTCCTACCACAATGCTTGCACTTAATGCATTAAACATGCTCATGCCGGGTATAAGCTGCCGCAAAAGGGGTGTTACAAAGGATAGAGCAAAATATCCATAAACAACAGTTGGTATTCCTGCAAGTATCTCAAGCAAGGGCTTAATAACTCTCCGAACAATTGGATTTGCGTAAACACTTAAGTAAATAGCGCTTGCAAGACCAATTGGCAAAGCAACGATGCTAGCACCAACTAGGATGAGCGTTGAGCCAGCAATAAGTGGCAAAATGCCAAAATGCTTATCTGAAAATAGGGGCGTCCAGCGGGTATCTGTTAAAAAATCAACTATGGAAACTTCTTGAAAGAATGAGAAAGTTTCCGTAGCAAGGGATAAAATAATCCCAACTGTTGTTAACAATGTGAGGGCGACGCTGCCGAAAAGTAAAAGATAGATTGTGCGCTCTTTAATATTGCGCCAAAAAAGCTTGCGCCTTAGCAATCCAGCAGTCATCTCTGTTGACTCACTAAATTGTGGAGTTTTAGCCTTTGGGGCCCCATCGTTTGCTTTAGGGGCCCCATCGTTTGCTTTATCTACAACATCCAATAAAATCACCTGATAAGACCCAAGCTCTTATCATAGCTTGATTTATCGAGCGGTATGTATCCAATCTCAGGAATAAGTTGAACTCCATCGGTTAGATAAAACCTAATAAACTCCTTAACCTCTGGTCGTTTAAGAGCTTTCTTATTGATATAGATGAAGATTGGGCGAGACAGCGGTTTATAGCTGCCATTTTTAATTGTGTCCTCTGTTGGCTTAACACCATTAACCGAGAGGATGTTTAGTTTGTCTTTATTTTCAACGTAATATGCATACCCAAAATAGCCGAGCGCTCCCTTATCACCTGCTATACCTTGGACAAGGACGTTGTCATCCTCGCTTGCCGTATAATCAGCACGGCTTGCCTTCTCTTGGCCGTTGATCTCGCTAGTAAAGTAATCAAAGGTTCCGGAATCTGTACCTGGGCCGTAAAGAATAAGTTTTTCGTTAGGCCATTCAGGTCTGATATCTTTCCAGGTTTTAACTTGGCTATTCGGTTCCCAGATTTTCTTAAGCTCATTAACGGTTATGTCTTTAGCCCAATTATTGTTTTTGTTAACGACGATAGAGATGCCATCGTATGCAACAGGTATTTCAATATATTCGATACCATTTTTCTTGGCAAGGGCTTTTTCTGCGTCTTCAATCGGGCGTGAAGCATCGCTTATATCGGTCTCGCCTGAAGTAAATTTTTTAAAGCCACCGCCTGTTCCTGAAATACCCACGATAACTTTTACGCCGGGGTTAACTGTCATAAACTCTTCTGCTACAGCCTCGCTAATCGGGGCAACTGTGCTTGAGCCATCGATTTTAATGGTCCCGGAAAGGTTTCCGCTTGTTTTGCTTGAGGTCTGACCGGTCTTGGTGCCCGAGCTACATCCAACAACTAAAAGAGCCAATGCAACGAAAGCTGCCACAGCAATTAATAATTTGCTTCTTTTTAACGTTCGGAAAATAAGCTTCATTTTGACCTCCTGTGGTAATGATTGCACATTCTAATTAGGCTTACCTTTAGACTGTGCCTAACTTGAGAATAGAGTGAAGCAATAGCCATGTGGTGAAAAAGTTGTAACCATTTTGTAAAAAAAATGTTAAAAGCTATCTCTTTCTATTCCTTCATTGCTTTAATTGGCGGGGTATCGGCGATGGGAAAACTTATAGTAAACGTGCTTCCCATACCAAGTGCACTGTCTACGCTGATTGTCGCTCTGTGATTTTCGGCAATATGTTTAACGATGGATAGTCCAAGGCCAGTTCCACCAGTTTCCCTACTCCTGGCTTTATCAACGCGGTAGAAACGCTCAAAAATCCTAGGTATCTCGCGTTTTGCTATACCAATACCATTGTCCTTGACTACAAGGTTGATGGAATTGTTGTTTTCTTCCAGCTTGACGTCGACTTTGCCTCCGGCAGGCGTATACCGGATGGCATTGTCTACTAGGTTTCGGGTTAGCGTTAGCAATTGGTCTCTATCGCCCAATATTTTTGGGATGCTTTCAGGGATATTTACTGTAAGCGATAGTCCCTTTCCAGCTGCAAGCTGCGTAAAGCTCGAGCCCACCTCACTTACTACTTCGCCTAAATCAACAAACTCTTTTTCAATAGTTTGCTGAGGAGATTCAAGCTTGGACAAATCGATTAGCTCTCGGACCATATTAATAAGGGTACTCAGTTCCTTATCTAGCCTCTTAATGAATATTTTGCTGGATTTCGGATCGGTATCAATGCTCCTAAGTAGTGTATCTGATAGTAACTTAAGCCCCGTAAGTGGAGTTTTTAGCTCGTGCGAAACGTTTACTATGAAGTCTTTTCTTAAGCGCTCAACCTGCTTTTGCCTTGTAATATCCCTAATTACGGCAAGCGCCTGCTTTTCTCCTAGACTGTTTACAACTGGCATTACCCTTAACCGTAAACTTCTAAAGGGCGATTGCAGCTCGATTTCATCAACCACCTCTTTTTCTAAAGACAATGACTCATGCACTGCACGGTCTAGGTCATAGCTTCTAATCGAGTGAATTACTGGCCTACCAATTATATCGTTAGCCTTAACTTTAAATATTCTCTCAATTGCAGGATTGGTAAGCACGACTTCGTCGCTTTTGTTGACAAGCAGGATCCCCTCGGCCATGCTATTAAGGATAAGCTCAGCCTTAGCTTTTTCGGATTTTAGTTCTTCAATCTTATCCCGCATGTTGGCCGCAAGGTTGTTTAGCGACTTTGATAATTCTCCAATCTCATCATTTTGATTAACCGGAAGCCTTTGCTCAAGGTCATCATTTGCCATACCCTCAACCATTTTCATCATGCGCCGAATCGGCTTCACAATGGGATTGGCCAAGACTCCACTGGCGATAACCATAACTATAGTGGCCAGAACGACAATAATTAGCATGACACCAACAATTTGATTCAACGATTTATTGATTTCAGAAACCGGCATAGCGGCACGTATGACGCCTTTGATCTGGTTATCATAAGTTTTGTAAGGGACGGCCACATAGAGCATTACTTGCCTTGTGTTTGCGCTGAAACGCTCGCTTCTACCCACCTTACCTGCTAGCGCAGCTTTTACTTCCGGTCTGCTGGCATGATTATCCATCGTTTCTGGATTTGCATTGGTATCTGCTAACACCGCACCATCTTTCCTGATTAGGGTGATGCGGCTCTGCATTGAGGAACCAAGTTTATTTATGAGAGCTCGGGCATCTGGGCTGTTGAGGTCCTTGAGGCCCCAGCCCTCAAGCTCATTCATGGCTACTCTGACTGTGTTTGCTTGGGATTCAAGCTGATGGGTAAGGCTGTTGATATAGAAGGATTTAACAAAAGCTCCTAGGGAAAGTATTGCAATAAGAAGCACTATTGTTGCAATTAAAGCATAGCTTAAAATAAGTTTTTTACCTATTCGCATTAGACCTTCTCCTCAGCCTGGAATTTATAACCAAGGCCGTGGATTGTTTGGATATAGGTGTAGTTGGAATGTTCCTCAATGCTGTTGCGAATTCGTCTTATATGAACGTCAATTGTGCGGCTTGACGTGTAAATTTCGTATCCCCATACACGCTCCGCCAAGTCCTGCCTAGTGAAAAGAACACCAGGTTCTGAGGCAAGCACACTTAAGAGCTGAAACTCTTTTACACGAAGGTGGACCTCTTTTCCATTTACTTCAATGGCGTGTTTTTTTAGATCAAGCTTTAAGTCGCCTATCTCAATTATCGAAGGTTTTGCGGCGTTTTTGGTTGTGCGCTTTAGATTTGCTCTGATACGTGCAAGCAATTCCTCGATGCTAAATGGCTTTGTAATATAGTCATCAGCGCCGACACTAAAACCTTTAAGTTTACTTCGCTGATCTTCAAGCGCAGTAATCATAATGACCGGCACGTTTTCATCGAATTGGCGGATTTGCTTGCAAACCTCAAATCCGTCAATCTCCGGTAAAAGCAGGTCAAGCAAGACAAGGTCTGGGTTTATCGCTTTTAAATCTGTTAAGCCTTGTTTGCCGGTTTCAGCCGTTGTTACGTCAAACCCAGCACCTCTTAAACTGTATTCAAGAGTTTCTCTAATTAATGGGTCGTCCTCAATAACTAGAATTTGGCTCATGCAGGTTTTTCACTCACTTTTGGCTCTATACTAAATTATTTCCGCTGTTTTTACAAATATTATCGAACTTTGCGCTTGCGGTTCTTCTAAGATGGTTATTTTCTTAAGATAAATCGCATTTATTGCGCTTTAGGCGGCCTCGTGGCAAAATGGGTGAGAGTTGTTTACAATAAGTTCAAATAGCTCTAGAGCAAGATCGCACAAAGTAAGCTCCATGAGGTTAGAATTGCAGTGCAGCGTGTTAAAAATAGGTTATGCAAGGGATGGAGATGGAAACCATTCAGTTTAAGCCAGAGGAAGTCAAAGTTGAATTTAAGAACGTTTCATTTTATTACGGAAAGTTTAAGGCTATTGATAATGTTTCATTTCAGCTGCCTAAAAACCGTGTAACTGCATTCATAGGCCCGTCCGGCTGTGGCAAGTCAACAGTTTTGCGCATCATCAACAGGACAAATGAGATAGCGCTAAATACCAGTCTGGAAGGCGAAGTTTTGATTGACGGCGTAAACATTTACGAGAACGGGCATGACCCTGTTCTTCTGCGGAAGCGTGTTGGTATGGTATTTCAAAAACCAAATCCCTTTCCAAAAAGCGTCTATGAAAATCTTGCACTGGGCCCAAAAATCCACGGGGTAAAAAAGAAAAGCGAGCTTGATGATATAGTAGAGGAAAGCCTTAAGAAAGCAGCTCTATGGGATGAGGTTAAGAATAATCTTCATAAATCAGCAATTCAACTGTCTGGCGGCCAGCAGCAGCGCTTATGTATTGCACGTGCGTTAACAATCAAGCCAGAAGTTCTTCTCATGGATGAGCCTTGTTCAGCACTTGATCCAATATCAACTCAAAAAATAGAGGACTTAATCGATGCATTGAAGAAAGACTATACCATTGTTATAGTAACTCACAATATGCAACAAGCAGCTCGCGTATCTGATTATACAGCCTTTTTCCTGGTCGAAGAGACTGGGGCACCCGGTAGGCTTGTTGAATTTTCCGATACGCCTACTATATTTACTAGGCCAGCGAATAAGAAAACAGAGGATTATATAACAGGGCGCTTTGGCTAAGGGGTTATTTGCCAAGTGAGACGTTTTCATGAAGAGCTAAATTGCCTTCATCAATCTGTTATTAAGATGGGTTGTCTTGTTGAGGAGGCGGTTAGAAATGCCGTTATCTCGATTAGTGACCCAAGCCCTGAACTAATAGAAAAGGTTATTCTTGGCGATGATCAGATTGACCACATCTTTGACCAAGTCGAAACCAGCTGCTTTATGATGCTTGCAATGCAGCAACCAGTAGCCAGAGATCTGCGGTTGATTGCTTGCTGTATTAGAATTATAAGCGACTTGGAAAGAATGGGAGACTTGGCAATCAATATTGTAAAGTCTTCTCCAGCCTCGAATGATTATCAATCTTTGGTTGCCTCTGATATCCTTATTAGGATGGGAAATGCTGTTACAGAGATGATCGCAGAATCCCTTCAAGCCTTTACAAAATGGGATGCAAGCATTGCCGAAACTATTGAAGAACATGATGAGAGGATAGATCGCATGTATGAGGAGCTTTTTGAGCAGCTCTTTAGATGTGAAAGCGGGCATGACCTCCGATCGGCAATCAAGTCAGCCTTTATTGGTCGCTTCCTCGAAAGAATAGCAGATCATTGCGTGACGGTAGCAGAAAGAATTAACTTTTTGGTCAAAGGATCGGTGTAAAACTTAGGTATAGACTTATTAAGATTATAGACTTATTAAGCTGGGCGTTTAAACATTGGATTTAATGCTCTCTGGCAGCTGCAGCAAAGCGTTTCTTCTGGGCTTCTGTATTGCGATAGCTTACACCCACAGCGGTCGCAATACGCAACTCTTTCAACTCGTTTTGGACCAGCTAGTATTTCTTCAAGAGTTTTTCCATTAAGTTCACTTAACGATATCCCGCGAATAATTGATCCTTTCATTTCAATCAATCCTTCCTGCGTTGAAACTGGTTTTCCTGATCGAATGATTGTTTGTCAAAATTTTTCCCTTAAAGTTTTGTAGGTAAACCTGCCAAGCATAGGTTTTTACATCTAGCGAAAAATTTTACACTTAGCGAAAAAATTATTATCGGTTGTTTTTCTATAGGTTGGCTAATTCACAAAAAGAGCTTATCCAAGCCGGTGATTTCAAAAAGCTTTTTGACATTTGGCCTAGGGTTTTTTACTTTAACCGAGGAAACTCCACCCAAGCGTTTTCTTAATTTGAGTAGCAGGCGCAAGAAATAGCTATCAGCGAATTCAAGATCGCTAATATCAAAGATGACTTTTGTTACCCCATTTAATTTTCGCACTAAAACGCTTCTTAGTTTTGAGCTGCCAAGCATGTCAGCCTCGCCGGCAAGCTTAACAAACAGAGTCTTATCCTTTCGTTCAAGACCGAATATTATTCTTGGCTCGACTTTTGGATCCAGAGATCTTAATCTTCGTCTTAAAGGTTCTTTTCTGGCCATGGTTAACTTCTGTTTTGCAAAATATTTGGGTTGGTCAAGATTTTTAACTTTGCTGCCCAAAGAGTTTGTCCTGTTAAATCTCATTTATGTTATGCAGCTAAAAGCCGATTTGCAAACCTAATTTCTATTTCCTGATGACTAGCAGATGAGTTATAAATCTAGCGTTGCTGTGCAACCATGGAAGCTTGTTACTGGCTAATGGTCGACCAATTGAAAATTGATGCTGGTTAATAGGCAATCGATTGAAGCTTGTCGCTGCTAAAATATGCAGCTATACTTAGGTGGAAAGTTTTCTTAAATCAACAGGTGATATAGTTGAGCAAGATTAAAGTCGGCGGCCAAGCCTTCGGCGATGGCGTCTTGATGAGGTCAAAAAAATATTGGGCATTGGTTAAAGAGGATGGTTCCACAGAGTTTGGTTCTTTAACATCCTGGCTTGATCATCATCCTCGCTGGAACGTCTTTTTTATTCGGTCAGTCGTCACATTCATTGAGATGATCAAGTTTAGCATGCAGACGTTCAGGAAAAATCCTGCTGTTGTAAGCCGACGTCTTGCACTGTGGATTGGTATTTATATGGCCGTCATGCTGCCATTATCGTTGCTCTTTAAATCGTGGGTAGGCAATGGTCTGCTGTTTAACGCAATATTTCAATTCCTTAGCTTCTTCGGAGCTATATGGGTAATAAGCAAGGGAATGACCGGAAAAATCTGGTCATACCACGGCGCGGAGCATAAGGTTGTTAATGCTTTTGAGCAGGGCAAAGACCTTAATGACGTTGCAGCAATTCAAAGTTGTTCAAGAGTGCATCAAAGATGCGGGACCAATCTAGTGTTCCTGCTCCTAATTGTTATGGCTCTGTATCTGCCTTATCCGCAGGCCTTCTTAAATCTTGTTTTTTCAGGGCTTTACGCAGTTTTTGCAATGGTAGTATCAATTGAGCTGTTCCGTCAGATGATGCGGTTTCCGAAATTTATCCTGAGCAAGATGGTGCTTTTCGGCGGGCAGCAGTTGCAAAAGTTTGTGACAACGAAAGAGCCCGATGACGATCAAGTCCGCATTGCATCTAAGGCGCTGCAGCTGGTGCTAGCTCTCGAATCGATGGGTAGCCAAGAAAGTAAGTAGCATTTAAGCGATGGGTCGAGCTAGCATTTAAACAAAGAATTGAACTAACACACGAGGTGGATTTTTTATCCACCTCGTGTTATATTCTCGATTGCAGAGTATGTTTGAGTTTAACCAGTCTGTGTTTGAGTTTAATCAGTCTGTGCCGTAAAATAGTAAGCTGAAGTGATAGAGTTTTTTAACGCGCTATTTAAGTAGAGCTTTTTGAGTAGAAGGTTTTTAATGGGGTGTAGCCAAGTGGTAAGGCACGGGTCTTTGGAACCCGCATTCGAAGGTTCGAATCCTTCCACCCCAGCAAAATTTTGACCCCCAGAAAATGGCTCTGGTGAGCCATTTTTTAATTGGGGAAAAATTAAGAGCAGGAAGAATTCGAACCTTCGGTTTCACAATCGCACACTTTTCTTTGCTATCCCACGCAAATTAGCTGGTAGTGAGTTTGACTGGTGCCTGGCACTGCACCTTTTTGCTGTTGCCCATGTTTTTAGAGTTTCTGGATTCTGAAGGGCCTCTAGGCCAAGTTTGATTTCTCGTCTTGGTTTAGGTATCCGATTTTGTGGGCATAGCTCAATTGGTAGAGCATCAGCTTTCCAAGCTAAGGGCCGCGGGTTTGAGTCCCGTTGCCCATCCAGTTTCACCATCCCCACAATCCCCTGAATATTTTCATGTATTTTCTTGAATTTTCATATTGATTCACCGATAATGAGATAAACTATGAATCGGGAAAATAATATGACAGAGTCTTATCAATCATTAATGACGGTTAAGGATGTTGCTAAATACTTAGGTTTAAGCGAGCGGACAATCTATGGCATGATCAAACGCGGTGAAATTCCGTATGTTAAAGCAGGCAGACGATATCGGTTTAGTCAAGAAAAAATCGAAGAATGGCTTCGTGGGGAATCAAAAGCAAAAGAAAAAGAAAAGCTGCCAGAAGTCTTGCAGCGAATAAAAAAGATAGACGATCCCCTTACAAAAAGGTTGTTGTTTGTGGGTCTTTTGACCAGAGAGCTTAAGTCAGAGGACATCAGACCAATTATTGTTGGCGGAAACGCAGTTGAGTTTTATACCGCTGGTGGCTATGCAACTTACGATATTGATGTGGTGGCTCCAAGCGAGCCTTTAGACAAGATTTTAAGAAATTGGGGCTTTGAAAAGGTGGGCAGGCATTGGATAAACGAGGAGCTAGACATCATTATAGAGGCTCCTGCATTTGCTTTAGATAAAAAGGAGCAGCATGAAAAACTATACGAGGTTGAAATTGATAATCTCAAAGTCTATATCTTGGGGATTGAGGATCTGATTATCGATAGACTAAATGCTTATGTTCATTGGAAGTCCAGCGACGATGGGATTTGGGCAAAAGAGCTTGCGGTGTTACACTCTAGGGAAATTGATTGGGATTATTTAGAGAAAAGAGCTAAAGAAGAGCATGTCAAAGCTGCCCTTGATGAGATAAGGGATGAGATAAGGAGCTCTAATTAGTATGAGAAAAGTAAATTGGAACAGTTACAAGTCAAAAAGAGCTAGTTTTTTAAAAACGAAAGCCAGCCTTGGTTTTAAACGAATATCCTCCTCACGCATTAGAGATGTGGAGGAGAGGAGGTTGTTGCTCCAGCTTGACAGGGCTCGGCTTGAGTCCTGGAAAAGAGAAGGCAAGCTTGAAATCCTAGGACCAAGGAAACTAAGACTTAATATTAGTGCAGTAAAGTAACAAGAGGCTTAAAAGCCAAAAGCCGGTGCCGCAAGAAGCGGTGCCAGAAGTGGTGCCAGGCACCATGCAACTCTTTTAGCAGGCACTTTAATATTAAAACATTGTGAATATGTGCTTTCTGATGGCGCAATATATTCCAACTAATAGCCTACTTCATATGTTGTAAGATTACCCCATCTGCTACACTTACTCCATCTGCTATAGGGAATTGTGATTACATGCAAATCCATGCAACATCTCTTTTCATCTGTTCACAGTTATCATTGCTTTCATCTATATACATAGCTGCTTGATGCACAAATTCTCAAAGTTTTTAGCTTATCAGTGCTGGTAGAGGAGTTGGCAGGTGCCTGGCACCGGGCCTACCGGGCCTATGGCACCGGGCCTACTAAACCTTTTTCTAATGAAATAACTGCAGGTAATACCCCATGAGTTAGAAATTATTGTTATTGACATAAGTTGCCCAAAAAGCTATGATGCTTTCATGAACGAAACGGATAAAAAAGCAATTGAAGAACTGCTAGACAAACAAGTTGAGCGGCTCGAAAAACGCATGGATATACGCTTTAAAGAGCAGGGAGAGCAGCTTGAAAAACGCA
>JASEIR010000026.1 GCA_030017355.1 Actinomycetota bacterium | reverse complement strand
GTTGATATATCCACATTTCCAAATACAACTATCTTATCTAGTTTTAAAGATGGGAACCTAGAGAATCGCTTGCCATCCCTATATACAACTATGCAGCGGTCTTCGTACTCAAGACGTGAATTGCCGGTAGCAGCATACAAAACGCTCATGTTAAGCTTCTCCTAGGTTTGAGCTAAAAACACCAACGTTAAATTAAAACTCTAAAGTTACCTCGGCGCATAGCTGGTCTAAGTCTTTGCCTGGCAATAATTCTCTTAAAGCTTCACCAGTTAACTCTATTGCCTGTTTTGCTTTGTTCTTTGAAACTTCTGCAAAGCCATGCTCGAGGTAACATTCATTGCGCATCTTCTGCACGTCTTTAATATTGGCCATAGCCTGGTTGGTTAAAGGAAAATCCATGGCTCTCAATAACCGCACACCCATATCGAGCATTATAAATAGAGGTTCATTTTCAATATTTGCTTTTTCTATTACCACAGGGCTTAGTTCGTCCCATGCTGGGTTATCCGGGTTGATCTTTCGTTCAATAAGATTAAATTTCACTGCAAGCTCGATTGCGCGATAAGCTCTCATAACCGCCTCAACAGGTATTTTCTCTACATAACGGTTTGCATTTACAAAGCAATCGGCAACAATTCTTAAATAAGCTTCTTTATAGACAGGATTGCTATTAAACTCTTCTAACTTTTTCTGAGCTTTATCCTGATCTTTATCTTTTAAGCTGTTTAAGAGATTAATCAAAATAGTAATGTCCTTGCTTAAAGGTTCGACCTTTAAAACCATCTGCGCTATACTTGAGTATTCAGAATCATCTAAAAAGGCTTGTGCTATCCTTTTTAGTTTTGCTAGTACTTGATTGCTTTGCTTATATTGGAAGCTATCCCAAAGGTAGAAAGCATGACATGCTTGTTTTAAAAAACCGGTTCGGCCCCGATCTTGAAGTTTTTCTGAATAAAGAAGGGCCCGAGTAAAATCTAAAGCTTTTAAATTTCTGACAGCCTCTTGCTCCTTAAGCCTTGTAAACGCAGTGTGGGCAGAGCTAAGCTCCATCGACTTGTAAACTCGCCCCGTTTCATCACGTTCGTTTCCTCCGACATAGGCAAATCGCATCGGCAAACATACGTCTGTGGTGGTTGCGGCCACAGCTAATGCACTTGCCATGGCTTTAGTTGCACCGGTTATATTAAAAACAAGCTCACCGATTCCGGTATCGAAATTGAGGTTTCTCAAAACATCGCTGATTTCATGAAAGGCTTTGTCGAAGTTATTTGGATCCGACACCTCTTTAGCAATAAATTCACAGCCTAACTCGTTCGCTCGTGCTCTTAGTTTGGTGGTTACTTCGAGCGGGCTTTCTTTTTGGCTTGGCAAAGCTGCCCCATAGAGCGCCAAGACTTTTACTACTCCGGCTTGTTTTAATTCCTCTTCGAGTGAAAAAATAAGCGGGTCTAACGTGGTGCCAACAGTCATAACAAGAAGCACTGTATTTTTTTCACGAGATTTAACATCGGTTTTACTGTTGGTTTTGTTATCGAAGTGATCGCTAAAGCGCACGGCAAACCCCCATACCCATAGTTGTCTTTTGGCCTACACCACAAAAAACCGCAAATCTTGACAATTTCTGGATGATGCTTAACAGCCAAGCATTATTATCGACAATGGTGTAGGCGCATAAGCCTATAAAACCAAGCATCGACTGGTGTTTTAATTCATAAAGGTCGCTTTTAATTGAAATCCTGTTGATGATAATTTCAGAAGCAAAACGCTGCTTAAGTTCCGCCGGAAATTTTTCAGGAGCGTACGCATTCCAGCGGTCTAAAAGGCTTCCGAAAACCAATTCCGGATCAGGTACTATCCGGTTCTTATCTCCCCTTCTAAATGTTGTAGGGGTAAGAAACCTAAAGCTAATCGACATATTATCAAAGTTTGGAATATCCTTCTTAGCGGTGCCATAATGAAGTGTACCATCCAATGTAAGCAGCTCATCCCAACTTAAAATGCTAGCCCACGGATGCCCTTTAAGTTTAATTTCTTCTAAAGCAAATTCAGCTCCGCCTATATTAATTTTTCCTTGTATAGCCGCTAAGGGAAATAAAACATCGCCTAGTACATCAAACCCTCTCTTGTTTAAAAGACCTATTTTCAGCCAATACGGATGGTCTTTTACAATAAGCCTGCCCAGCGAGGTTTTGGCAAACTTACCCATTATAGGCGAAACAGAAAACGGCTTAAGGTTTGATGAGTCATGCCACTGCTTGCTTAAATCTTTATCTTTTTCTTTAACCCAGCTTAGCAATAGAGCATGCACAGAATTACCGGCCGATTGCGGCACAACAGTGGTCTCTAAAGCCCGCAGACACAAAACCATGCTTACTAGAATATCCTCACCTGCAAGAGAAGTTTTAGGCGCGCAAATTTGTTCCGCTTTCATACTTCCTCCAGCTCTGCAATTGCCCACCCAAGTGGAACCATTTCAACACCTTTGTCAATCACCTTGCGAGAAATCGGATACTTATTTGTAAAATGCGGTTTAAAAGATTTTGCATAGTTGCTAGTTCCTAAGCCAAGCTTTATTGGAAATACCATTTTGCCGGAATCCTGACCTAGCGCTTCCAGTATTTGAACTTGCCAAGCAAGGTTAATTCTGATACCGCCATTGCTGCTATTTACCTTCTTGAAGAACTCCAAATCTTTTTCCAGCACGGCTTTGTAAAATTGCCTACAGCTATCAACAATCTGCTTAGCAGTAAGTTTATTGTTGGATTTTATTGAGTTTGTCTTGCCAATCATTCGGTTATCTATAATAAGATTTAGCTGGCAGCTTTTACCGGCTGCAGGTACTGCAGCTTCGCACAATGTTCGTGCACCCTTTTCAACCTTACCTGCTTTTAGGTTTATAAACTGCTCCACTACTGCCTGCGTTTGGATGGAGGTTGAATCGGATATTTTAAGTTGCCGGAAAGGGTCATCGAATGTCTCGCGGTTGTCAAATAAGTGCTTTTCAAAATCTCTGTCTTTTATAATTTTTCGCTTGGTCTGCTCTATAACATTGCGCTTTTTTAAAGCCTCAGCAAAAGCAACACCTGTTCTTATGGCTCCCTTAAAAGAGCTGCCAGGAATATATGGGCCGATTGTAGTGCGCTGAAACAAATAGAATTTTAGTTCCCCTTGGGCATCTAATGCTGTATTGTTAACCCTCTCCTTAATATAGTTTACAAACGCATTAGATGCAGGGATTGAAAAACGCTTAACATCTTTGCTTGCGGCAATTTTTTCTGAGATTTTGTTTAGCGCTTGTGCTGTACTAAACGGATTTTTTTCAATCGCTACTAAAAGGTCTGCTTGCTCATCATCAGCTAGGATGTCTTGTAGTCTAGTAAAATTAAAAGCGATAAGCTTGATATCGCCATCTTGTTTGGGCCTTGCTAATACATAGTCACATGCATCAAGATACGCTCCCGAGCTAATTATCATTGGTGTTACCGGCTTTACTGATATTAGATATTCTTGACGGTGAGCAGACATAGCTTACACCACCACCCCTAAAGGAAAAGCAAACACGTATTGGACTGCTTCAGAAAAAGCTTTTGAGACATTAGGCAACAGACCACCGTAGCTCGGCTTTAAATCGTCTGATACTTTAAAAACCGAACCGGGCGCATACATTGCAAGCGGATATTTAAAAGGATTTCCATTGATGGAAAATTCTCCTCCCAGCTTGCCCCATTTGGTAAAAAGCGAATACCAGCCCTCGCGAGGGTCTCCATCAAAAGGAATATAATTAGAAAGCGTCATAAAAGCATTGGGTTTGCTTGCTTCAGGCAGATCATATTCTTTATGCTCGATTACCTTAAAGGCGCCTTTTCCAGTTGAGGCCCGCTTTCCAAACCCATAGCGGCCAACATTATCAAGATGCTCAACGACTTCGCCAATCTTTGCCAGAGAAGGGTCAAGACGCACAAAAATCTGCAATCTTCCGGCAAAAATTTCCCTATGGGCAAAAAGAAGGCCTTCTATTGTTGTAAAATTGTTCCTATTTATTGCATTTTTAACCAGCACTTGAGTAAATTGAGAAGGGCCGTTGTCAAATACCTTTTCGACACCGTTATTACTTGAATTGCCATCAGTGCGCCCATCTTGGTCTAAATAAAAGTCAATAATTTTGTCCTCAGTTAAAGGCAAATTCTTGTTTTGCTCAAAAAACTCTTCTTTTATAAAGGCGGTTTTTTTAAACTCTTTTGCTTTTATATAGCGACTACTTTGTTCTGATGGAGATATTGGCTCTTCATCTGCAATTATTTGAGGAGGCAATATTGGGCGTGGCAAGTAGCCTTCGGGCATTGCAGAAGATATAAGAAACTGCTCACCGCTTCTTATAGCTTCTAAGAACAATTCTTGCAGATAATCAGGCCCTTCCTGGCGCAAAATTGACCAGCATATTTGCCCAAACAAGGTATCAGACTGAAAGGGCGTTATGGTAGACGATTTCAGCTCGATTATTATTTTATAAGTCGGATGCTTATTATTTTGCACCTTAGCCTCCTATTGCAGTGTAAAGCTTTTGCCATCGAGCGTTAAATCTGAGAATTGAACCTTGCCGTAGCCTCTGGACCCTGAACCACCAAGAGCATCTTTTTGAATCCAAAGAAGGCCTTCTTTAACATAATTTAGGATAGTTTCTTCGTTATCGTCGCCAAAAAGGCGGATTATTAGCTCAAAATCAAATTCAGCTCCGGGTGGGATACGCTCGATTGTGCGTAGTCCGCCCGATTTGGATGTCCAGCGGTTAATGGATACTTCCATTTTTGCCTCAGAAAAATTCCAGCCCTCATCCTCTTTTAGCTTTTTAAACTTTTCCCTGCTTTCATCAGTTAAAAAGCAATCCCTAAAAACTAGCCTTCCTGGGCCAATTTTAGAGTTATCACCGGCTGCTGCACCAAAAAGCAGACAGATAGCACAGGGTTCGTTAGAATTACTATAGCATGTGGCTTCATCGTATTTATGCGGTGTGCCATCGCTTACAACTTTGCCCATTTGTAGCTCTAAGAGAGATCTCATTTTACCCTTTAAAGACGATCCCGGTATGTACGGTTCATTAGTCATAGGATTTCTTACGATTGGGCTATCGATTCCGCCAATCTTTACAATTCCCTCATTGCCACCTATGCGCAAGCCGGTTAAGTTTTTAAGCTTTCCTTTTAGCTGTTTTATCGCTTTTAATTGCCTGACGGCTGTATCAGTACTCAAAAAGAACACCCCTTTCGGTCGCAATTACTACACATAAACTTGCCTGCCTAATTTTTTGGTGCTAATGGATAATGGTAAGCTACAAGTGCTTCAAAAAATTGAACAAAACCTTTAAACTGCTCTAAACTTTGTTTTGCTTGGTTAATCGAAGTATCCATTAACTCTTTAAATTCCTTAGGCGCACTGGAATCGCTTCGAGCGGTTGCATA
Organism: Actinomycetota bacterium; assembly: GCA_030017355.1. GTDB lineage: Bacteria > Actinomycetota > Aquicultoria > Aquicultorales > Aquicultoraceae > JASEIR01. The sequence goes on along the minus strand of JASEIR010000026.1, from coordinate 11,505 downwards.
AGCAGCTTTTGCTTTAAGCATAACTATTGAAGCTTTGTTTCTCTGAAAAGATTCGCCGTCATCGCCAATTCTGCTCTCTATTGCTTTTATGTCCTGATAAAATCTTCTGATCTGCGCTTTGTTTAATCTAGCCTTAGCTAAAAACTCAGCCCACTTCTGGGCGTAGCTGTCAAGTAAATACTCTTGATTTGCTAAAAACCCTTTTTCCAGAAACTTCAAATCCGGGTGAGATGCAGATTGCTGCCCCTGCGAAGCGCCTTGCCTATTATAATAATTACTCATATAAACCTCCTCTTAATCCCTATTTTTAAGCAGCGCATAGCTGATTGGCACTACCATGTAATTCCACCGATTGCTATGCACTGATTGCGTTAACTGCTTCAATAAATCTCGTGTCTCTTTGCGCGCTAGAGATTCCGCGTCTTTCTCCTCAAGATGGCGCGCAATTTGGTAAGTTAATCTTGCCCTATTTAACGCATCGCTTTTATGGCGATTATGTGCTAGTCCATTATGTGTACAAAACTGCAGTAACGAATAAATAAACGAGCTACTTACCTCCTTTGCTTTCATTGCTTTGCACAGCGTGTTTCCGATATCCTCAATATCGCTGTATTTGTCCCACTCAACAGCAGTGTTAAAAATACTTAACCTATCACGGCCTTTTTTCTTGCTTCTCTCAAGTTCTTGCTCTGCCATATCTGCCATATGCCACACCGGCGTCTTCTTCGTTGATAGTGCAAGCCCGGCAGATAGGGTTATATCAGGATTACTGGCAGTATACCGTCGGAAATCGTCATATAGGCGACGGGATAAGTTAAACAGCTTATCCCAGGGGCAAATAAGCAGCAAGTCGTCACCGCCTGAGTAAACAACATAAACTGATTCAAATTCTTCTTTGATAACCCGCGGCAGGTAGGCAGTAAAGAACAGATCAAGCATTCGGCTTAAACCGCTTAACCGCGATATTGAAGCACTTCTTTCCTTTAACCCGGCAGAAAATATTAAACCAAGTCGGTCAACATCTGCTTTTAATATGCCTAAATGTTTTGCGCCCTCAGCTTTATCAGCAATCTCTTCAAACGTCCAGATTTCACCATTAGAGTCTTTTGGAACATAATTGGCTATAAAGCGGTCTACTACAGGCTTGTCTTTAAGTTGAGCTGTGGGAAGAGATTCTAAATCAGAGTTAATATTATAAACGATGTATGTAGGTTCAAGTATACTCTTACTTGATATTTTAGCGTCTACATGGCCAAAGAAGTTAAAATTATGCTCCCCTATACCCTTATTGGTATTGACATGGTTTTGGCTTCCTAAGGCAAACGAGATAAATCTTGCTTTTGGCAAAATCTCTCCTAAACGCCTATCATCATGGCAGCTTTTGCAAGAAGGTCTTTCTTCGCCATCTTGTTCTTCAACCAATGTTGCAGGAAATTTTTGGCATGACCTGCAAATTTCAGGTTCGCCTGACTCTTTTCTTAAAAACTGTTTACCATCTTCTTGAAAAACATAAGATAATACGTGATTATCAACCGATCTAAGCTGGGTTGAAAACTTATTGCGCTTGGCGATCTCAAGTTCATTGCCAAGTCTTTTTAATACCGATCCAAAATCCTCAAAACCGGAAGCATTAAAATCTACGTAAGCCAGGTTTAGGGCAAGATTCCCGGCAAATTCTTTAAACATCCACTCTTCTATTGCGCTCTTTATTTGCGCAAAATTATCTTTGGCCGAGTCAGTGTTTGCCGCCAAAATGTAGAAACGCCCACCACTGCAGTAAAGAATTGATGAGTAGGGCAAGCCAAGCTCATTTATTATCAGCAGGCTTGCTGCTTCCATCATCATAGAAACTTTAAAAGACCTGGCCCTTAGCTTTTTAGCTACGGCTCCTGCACCAATTCCTGAGATATCATAGATATATTGCTGGATGCCGGAAATATCTCCGCCTATAAGCAAAAACTTATTTTCTTGCTCATCCTTTATCGCCTGTTTGTTAATTAACCCGTTTAGCTTTGCATGATACTGATAAAGGCACGCCACTATTGCTGAAGTTGTCTTAAGGTGATCAAACAACGATACGTCCTTTATCTTCTCGCGAACATCTGCAGGTATTGCCCAGCAATATTTATGTAAAAGGTCATGCAAACGTATATAGAGGGTGTTAAAGTCTGCTGCCTTTAAAGCCGCGACTTGTTGTCCAAAGTCTGCAACTAACCGTTCTAATTTAAGTTTATCTAACGAGTGGATTTTCTCAGGAAAAGGCGAGCCGCTTAAAAACGCTTCCGACAGCGCAGCTGGCTTTTGCTGCATTAAATCTATTTCTCTATCTTCACCGCTAAGATTAACCCTGCAAAAAACCGAATCAAGCGGCGATGAAAAGTAAGAATGAAAGCCCTTTTGCTTTTCTTCGCGTTCTTTTGAAGAATAATTATCGGCTCTGCTAACCAGTAAAGCAAGCACTCTAAGCTCTGGGTCATCCACACCATCGACACGAAACTCTTTATCAAATCCGGGGTGCTCATGATGGTGTTCAACCAATGTTTTGACTGCTCTGGCATCCAAGCCTACTTCTTCTATTTGCGCAGCTAATTTGCTAATGAATAACCCTGATAAAGCGGGGTGAGGCGTACTTAAGTCTATATCGCGGCCATATTCACGCAAATCATTTTTTATGGTGTTTATGGTGGCAGATCGCCCATAAAACTTACCGATATCATGCAGTAAAGCAGCAAGTATAACCTCTTTGTACCGTTGATCATCCATCATAAGCAAGCTCCTTATATTCAGAAAGAAAGTTGCGCGGAATGACTGATTTTAGATTTTAAACCGCCAGTTCTTAACTCTGATTTTGATTTTTAGAAAATACTCAGGCTTGACCATAACGATAAGCTGCAAACTTTGGCAAAGGATCGTTGTATATAGAATTGCTGTATATTTCGATATTAATTGAATAATATCCTGCAAAATTATCACAATTCCCGTGAACATATTTGCGGCGCTTTAGCGCATAAGCTTTGCAATCTTTAACGTTCTAAGCGGTGTTTTCGCCCATCAGTTGTATTCTAAAATATTAGATTGCCAAGTGGTTGGCAGTCTAATTTCTTATTGCCAATCCCCTCATCATGCCCCATGTTTTATACGGATCTTTGCTGAGTAGGCCTTGCAGGGTAATTAGGGTGTAAGATGGGGAGGTTTGACCCTAAACTCCGTCTACGACGTGTTCATGTTCGAAGCGTCCCAGAATCTAAATCAGGGTATATAAAACAAAAGATCGTAAGTAAAAACCTATTCGGTTTCTAGTTGTGCCGTAAGGCCAGCCTGTAGTTTTTAGATAGGAGTGTATGACATGAGGCGCGAAGAAGTAAGTTTTGACGAGCTTGTAAAGAAGCCCGGTATTTATTACAACCCTGATGAGGGCGTTATCATAAGAGTAAGTAGGATAACACCACTTCTTCAACATGCAGAAGAGATGGCGGTTGGGAAAAAAGCTATAGGGCCATCGGCAGCGTTTATAAAAATATCAGATGATCCTGGCTTAAATGATGAGGAAGTGGAGGCCATAATCAGGCAGAGAAGGCTATAGCGTATTGCTCGTTGAGAGCAAATGAGATTGCCGCGTCGGCTACTTCGCAGCCTCCTCGCAATGACAGTTTTGTTATTCTTCGTCTCGATATGCGCCTTTTTCAGCCTTTTCCTGCTTCGCAGCCTCCTCGCAATGACAGACAGCTGTGTATTCTAGGGGTAAATAATCAATTTGAGATCCTTCGTTAATACTCAGGACCGCGGCCCTTTCAGAGCCTTGATTTTGAATTTTGCATTTTTAGGGATGAAATCCTAAGAGGCTTTAAATACTTGACATAATGACCTATCGATTGTACATTTAGATGTGCAATTAAAAAGGCAATCCACATAATAAGTTAGATAACAAAGAGCTTGATAAAGATATCTTAATGGCCAATTTAGGAAAGTTTTAGGAGGTTTGTTTGTGAAAACCGTTACTTTTTCAGATTTTCGCAAAAAGGCATCAGATTTCATAACCGAAGTTGAACACGGAGAAACCATTATTATCATACGTCGCGGTAAACCTGTGGCAGAAATAATACCGTTTTCTGCTACAGTTAATCGCACACCTTCATGGAAACAACCAGGTATATGCCTGCAGTTAGAAGGAAGTGATCTCTCGTCGGCTATTTTAGAAGAACGGGAGGCTGAAAATGAAATTGCTGGTTGATTCTTCAGCTCTTGTTAAAAGATATGTCTTAGAGGATGGGAGTGAAAATGTCAATCATCTTCTTTCTCATGCGTCGCAATTAGGCATATGTATCATCTTGGTACCTGAGATAGTTTCAGCACTTAACCGCCGATTGCGAGAGGGAATTTTAACATCAAATAACTACCGCAGGATCAAAATGCAATTACTAAACGACGTTAACGATGCAACGGTGCTTCATATAACTTCAGCAGTTATTGCCCATTCAGTTAAGCTGCTGGAGAGAAATAAATTGCGCACGCTGGATGCACTACATATCGCCTGTGCATTGGAATGGAAAGCAGATGTTTTTGTTACTGCTGATAGAAGACAGTTGACAGCAGCTGCCAATGCAGGCCTTCAAACCAAATACATTTAGACACATCGCTTAACTATCCCTGCTTTCCGCTTTGCGAAAATGTTAAAGTCTTCGAGGTTGGTTTTAAGATATTATGCCATCGATTATGCTTTATCTATCATTACAAGACCCTTCTTTCCTTAACAGATTTTAAGAATGCCTTGCAAAGTCAATCATGATGAGGAAGTGGAGGCCATAATTCGAGAAAGGAAACTTTAGTTTCTCAAGTAAGTCGGCACGATTTTAGACGATTCTGCCGCAAGATCGCTTAAAAACTCTTTATCAAAAGGCCTTATGCTGCTAATTGCCGGTACCATCACTGTTTTTGGATTAAATTGCTGTAGATAATAGCGTCTTGCCCCAGCCTCCTTTAGATATTTAGCAATACGCAGTACATCGTCTTTTTCAACAAACGTGGGCACTACAGTTGTTCTAAATTCAACCTCTACTTTATCTTTAGATTCAGCTTCAATTAAAAGACCTATGCTTTTTTTTACCCTATCCGATAGGTCTGGCCGCTGCGTAACATATGAATATTTATGGAAGCTTGTTTTAATATCAACCGCTATAGCGCTTACTAGAGAGCTGTTAATGAGTTCTGCAAGGACGTTTGGTCTAGTAGCGTTTGTATCAAGTTTTACCTGGTAGCCTAGGCTTTTAATAAACTCTAGCAAGTCAAAGATACCATTGTTGATGGTTGGCTCACCGCCAGTGATACAAACACCATCAACCCATCCCCTCTTTTCAATTAAGACGTGCTGAATTTCCTCTGATGTTACAACTGGCAGGTCTTTATCTTCAAGAACAAGTGATGGGTTGTGGCAAAATGGGCAACGCAAATTGCAGCCGCTTAAAAATATTGTTGACACTAGGCGCCCTTCCCAATCAAGCATGCTAAGCGGCAAAATACCTTTAACGCCAAAGTCTTTTACAGCCATTTCTCAATCTCCTGTCTGCTTGGGACTTCTCCTCTCCACGACGCAAGCTCTTTGCCACTATCGTCGGTTACAATAATGGATGGCGTAGATACCACGCCATAGAAAGCAGCTTCCGCCAAGCCATCAACCTCATCAACGTTGTAAAATATTGCTTTCTTGCTATCAGAAACAAGTGCCTTTGCAGCTGGACACTTTGCGCAATTTTCTCTCCAAAATACCTTTATTGTCTCTCCCATAACATCCTCCTAAAGATGGACGTTTCTATCCTACAGGTCTACAGTGGGACGTTCCTACAATAACTACCTACAAGGGACGTTCCTACAACAACTACGATTGCTTGCAAGCAACATAGCTATTGTAGGAACGTCCCTAAATCCAATTAACAACCGCAGCTATTGCCCGATACGGGCGAGACGGTCTCTAGACCTGTTCTGACTCTGTCCACAAGCTCGCCAGTTTTACCTTTATTCCAAGTTGAGATCTTTGAGTAATAGCCAACAATGCGAGTTATTCCATAGACATTATCAGATCCGCAACTTGGGCAAGTTTCGCTAAGCCCTCGATTTGTCTTCCTGCAATCATTGCAAACAGTAAATTCAGGGCTAAATGCTATCTGCTCCGCGTGTGTATTTCGGAATGTTTTAAGCACAAAGTTCTCAATAGATTTTGGTGAAGGCTCTTTTTCACCTAGCCATATGTGTATGATAGCCCCAGCCTCTATTAATGGATGGAACAGGCTTTGCTTCTGCACTCTTTCAACATAGTCAACGTCTGCTTCAACTGACAGGTGAATGCTGTTTGTATAGTAGTATTCCTTTGTCTCAAGATTCCCTTTAATTACTCGCTTGGTTTGCTCGGGATAATATTTCATGTCAAGTTTTGCAAGGCGGTATCCCGAAGACTCGGCTGGAGATTCCTCAAGAACCAGTTTGATGCCATACTGCTCAGAGAGCTGGCGGCATTTAAGGTTCATATGCGAGACAATTTTTAGGCCAAACTTTAGGGCCTCGTCAGATTCATGCAGCTGAATACCTTTATGTGCTTGAACCATCTCATTTAGGCCAAGCAGACCGCACAGGTAAGTTAATCTATCCATCCTAAGATACGGCTCTCCATCTCTTGATGAACACAACATTGCAAGCGGACCATCAGGCCCAAGGTCCATGAGTTCGCCAATGAAAGCCTTCTTTTGAATATGAGCTTTGGCTACAAGCTCCATTGTTTTATTAAGCTCTGCAAAGAGAAGCTCATCATTGCCATGTGCTTTATAGGCAATCCTTGGCAGGTTAATGGTTACATTTTGAAGTGCAGAGAAGCGCATTTTCTCTGGTGCCTTTGCTTCTTCAAGGTCCTGCTCGCCAAGTTTTAATTTCAAACGGCAGCACTGGCTGACCGTAACCTCGTCACCACGATCAAAGACAAAGTAAGTAATGCCTTGCTTTGATGCAACAAGACAAGCCAACTCGAGGAATTCTTGCCAGCCTTCAGTTCTGAAAAAGTCGTCATTGATGTGAAGCAGTGGCTTAGGAAATACAAACGTTTTGCCGTTGGCATCTCCTTCAAGATATACCTCAAACATAGCTTTTAGAAATGCCTGCGCTTCCTTCTCATAATCCTTATACGTCTTGCCGGTATATTCCCCGCCTGGCCCAATAGCAGGTGTATTGGCAAAGTGCTTTGGAACATTCCAATAGAGGTTAAAATCAGTGAATGTAACCTGCGATCCCCTTGCACCTGCCAGCTGATTAAACTCGTATATTAGCATCTGCGCAAGTTGCTTGATATGTTCATAAGTTTTACCTACAAGGTAAGGAGCAAAGAATATATTCACGGCTTCCCAACCTACAGCACCTGCATAATGGGCTTGCAAACTTGAAGCCATCTTAACCATGTGGCCAATTAAAACTTCGGGATGTTTTGCGGGCCTTGATGTGCTGGTTATATTGGGCAAAGACAAACCGTATTTCTTGATATACTCAAGTGAGTGACCTCCACAGTATGGACGGATAATGAATCCTAAGTCATGCAGGTGTATATCCCCCATTAGATGGGCCAGAGCCACATCTTCGCTAAACACTTTCCTAAGAGCAAATTCTTTAAGGATTGTTTCGGCAAGTGTTAGGTTTATAGATTCCGGATTGTGGGTTGTGTTGCTGTTTTCCTTGTTCGCGTTTCTAATAATCTCTTCGACATCGAACATGGGCAAGCCAAGGTGAGAGTGCTTCTTGTGCATCATCGTCAGATTTCTCTGGAGAAGCTCAAGGTCAACAAGCTCCCTGATAATACTGGTTGTGACTGTGCTGAAATTGCTGTCAAATAGCTTGCGCTCAACAGCATTGGCAATCTCGGTAGCTAAGCTCTCACTTGCACCGGTTTCTTTGATGAGGGAATCAACTATCTTGGACTTATCCCAGATGTTGATTTCTGATTTTGATGTGGTACTGACAAGAAGGGCGATGTCGGTGGCATCGCCGTCTTCACGGTAGGTTTTGACCACGTTAATAACTCGCTCTGGTTTTGCTTGATTGCTAACTTTACTAACTTTAACTCCTGCTTCGGCTTCTGCTGTGACAACTAACTCAGACATGTTTTGAACAAACCTCCTCCTTACTACCTCTTTACCGCTCCTTGACTTCCTTTTTTGCTTTTAAAATCGCCTTGCCTCTGTTTGTGCTCCAACTATCGCTTCAAAATTACTGAGTATTTGGCAAGTTATAGCTGCTGTATTCAATATTCGATTTTTTGACCTGCAAGGTCTCTGCTGTAATATCAACTACTTAAGTTTTTTCAACTCCTGTGTAAATTCTTCTAGGTCTTTAAACTCTCGGTAAACAGAGGCAAAGCGAATATAAGCTACTTTGTCGATGTCTCTTAGCTGCCTGAGAACCATCTCTCCTAACTCTTTTGAGGTTACCTCACGCTTAAAGTCGTTTCTCAGGCTAGCCTCAATCTCATCTACAATTTGCTCTGCCCTTTCCCGAGATACCTGTCTTTTAACAAGTGCCCTTAATATGCCATCAAGAAGTTTATTTCTGCTAAATGGCTCTCTTTCGCCATTCTTCTTTATTACTGTTAGCGGAATCTCATCTACTTTTTCAAAGGTTGTAAATCGCCGTCCGCAGTTTAAGCATTCGCGTCTTCTTCTTGTGACATCTCCTAGCTCGTTAAGTCTTGAATCCACAACCCTCGAATCAGTAAAACCGCAGTAAGGGCACCTCATGATCGCACCTTATCCGCATTTTATTAACTGGTTATCCACAGGTTTATCCACAACATATTGGGCCTGTAACTTAAGTATACCACTATATATGGTATGGTCAATAAGTTTTAGCCAGAAATTTTTACGAAAATTGCATTACCGCTGCAAAACCGGCCCAAAAAAATGTTTGCTAATTTTTCACCAACCTGAAGCATTCACCAACCGAAAGCATTAGCCTCTTAAGAAGACGAAAACATATTCTAGGCGAACCTATGTTTGCAGGTGCATTTTTTTATGCTATATTTAAGGCGGTTAAGTAAAAGCTTGATGCTAGTTTAATGACCAAATATGGGGGTTGAATTGATCCGAACTACCAGATCCAATTTAACAAAACGTCAGCAGCAGGTTTTAGACTTTATTCTCTCAGAGATTAACCGTAAGGGATATCCGCCATCCATAAGAGAGATTGGAAAGGCTATTGGCCTTACATCCAGTTCTACGGTTCACAGCCATTTAGCTGCACTCGAGCGCAAAGGCTATATTAGGCGGGACCCTACCAAGCCAAGAGCGCTTGAGGTTGTTGACTTTCGTCTTAATGATAGAGGTATAAACCCAGAAAAAGTTAGGAATGTACCTTTGGTTGGGCGAGTAGCAGCTGGTTCTCCCCTGCTGGCTCAGGAAAATATAGAGGATAACTTTGCCCTCCCGGCAGAATTGGCTAGCGAGGGCACATTTATGTTGAGGGTTGAAGGAAGCAGCATGATTGAAGCTGGAATTTTAGATGGCGATTACCTTATTGTTAAGCAGCAACCAACAGCTGATAACGGCGATATCGTTGTTGCTTTGCTTGGCGATGAAGCAACCGTTAAAAGATTTTATAAAAAAGGCGATCGCATTGTCTTAAAGCCTGAGAATAAATCAATGGAACCAATTATTGCAGCTGATGCCAAGATTATTGGTAAGGCAATTGGTTTGATTAGGAAGTTTTAGCTTGCTTGATTCTGTCTAATTCAAGCCCAAGAATATCAAGTTCTTCCCTTGACATCTTTCCTTTACTAATAAGGTTAATAACGATATCTGCTAAAGAGACTCCCTCGAATTTATTAACTACGCTTTCAAGGATATTCTGAGCCAGCTCAACCTGTCCTATCTTTGGTGAATAAACATAGGTTTTAAGCTTTTTGTTCTGATTTAAAATACCCTTCTCTGACAGACGCCGAAGCACGGTCATTATGGTGGTGTACGCTAATTTCCGCTGCGGATAGAGCTCTAAAAAGACGTCTTTCACGGTAGCCTTGTTAAGCCTCCAGACAATTTGTAGAACGCTTGCTTCTAGATTACCTAAGCCCATGCTCTCAGAACGCAAGCTTTTGTTTGTTTTACCTTTTGCCATACCAGCCTCCTTGGGGGAATCTAAGAACGGGGGATATATGAGTTTATCTTAGACTAACTTGCGCATAATAAGCAACCGCTAGTTTAACAACCGCTTGCTTGCATTGTTATTTGAGTTTATAAATTCTTTGATTAGGCTGCGGATATCGTTTAATCCAATATCAAGTTTTGCCGATACCAGGATGCTATCAGGATAAAGCTTCTTTAAGCGCTTACGATCACTTTCATTAGTAAGATCAATCTTATTAAAGACGAGGATTTGTGGTTTATCATCTACCTCCAGCGTTTTTAGAACGTCTTCGACAGCTTCAATTTGCGCCTCCATCTGCGGATGGCTAGCATCAACGACATGAAGCAGCAAATCAGCCATTCTCACTTCATCAAGTGTTGATCTAAAAGCAGCAATGAGCTGATGCGGCAACTTTCTAATAAATCCAACCGTATCAGATAAAACAACCTCTTTTCCGTCTATATAATCGAGCTTTCGTGTTGTTGAGTCTAGTGTTGCAAAGAGTTTATCCTCTACTAGAACTTCTGCGCCTGTAAGAGCATTTATTAGTGTTGATTTACCCGCGTTTGTATATCCAACGAGGGCAACATTAAAAATACCATGTTTTTGGCGTCTCTTGCGCTGAATTGAGCGGTTTTTTTTAAGCTCCTCAAGCTCCTTGGTGAGGCGCTGGATTCGCTTTTTCATAATACGCTTGTCGGTTTCGAGCTGGGTTTCTCCAGGTCCTCTTGTTCCAATACCGCCACCCAATCTTTCAAGGTGCTGCCACATACCCTTTAACCTTGGCAAAAGATAGTTCAGCTGAGCAAGCTCAACCTGAAGTTTACCTTCAGCTGAATGCGCATGCTGGGCAAATATATCAAGGATGATTCCAGTCCTGTCGATTATTTTACAGCCTGGAATGATATCTTCGAGGTTTTTCTGTTGCGAGGGCGATAGGTCATTATCAAAAACTACAAGTTGTGCATTTAGCGAACTTGCAATTTGCCTTATCTCTTCTGCCTTGCCAGGGCCTATAAAAGTTCGAACGTGAGGTTTATCCCTATGCTGAATAATACGAGAAACTACATCTCCGCCTGCTGTTGAGACAAGCTGTTCAAGCTCATCAAGCGAATGTTCAGCTTCCATGTCAGATTCATTTCCAAGCTGAACACCAACAACAATTGCTTTTTCAGCTGTTTTTATATTATTTTCTTGGAACTTCTTGATCTTATAAACTCCCCTTCTTGTTCCTTGGAACTCCGACCACCGCTATAGGCTCCTTCGGAGCCTGACCGCCGACCGCAGACCGCCGACCGCCGCTAAAAGAAATTCAAAATTCAAAATTCAAAATGCAAAATTGCAATTCAAAATTAAAAA
>JASEIR010000025.1:15955-17064 GCA_030017355.1 Actinomycetota bacterium | reverse complement strand
ATTCATCAATATTCTTTGCATCGCCAATATTTGTTATGTGGAAGGAAGCGGAACCTTATTATCGCAACTTGAAGAAAAAGTATGGTGAGCAAGGGGCGATTGCTTAAGGATTTCTTAAGATATGTAAGTCTTAGATTACCCAAGATACTTAAGGCTTAACTAATTAACAAACTTAGGATTGAAGATAAAAAGGCTCGCAGTTAGAGCGGGCCTTTTGCATTCAATAAAAGCTAGAATCAAAGAACCTAATATTTTTACGCTCATTTGACGATTTAACTATGAAAAGCGCAGGTAAAAGCATCAAACATTATCAATATTGGCGCTATTGCTTGCCAACCTGTTTTGATAAAATTTAGATTATCGCATAATTCCGTAGTTGGCCCGTTATGGGGCCTGAAATTGCCTGATTTATCAGACCTAAAGACAATGTAGTTGCCTGATTTATCAGGCCAAATAAAAGGTTGCCAGATTCATCAGGCAGATTAAAAATGAGTGGTAGTATGGCGAGGATTCACAGCCTTATAAACAAAGTAAAAAAATACAATCCAGGAGTCGATGAAGAAGCTATTCGCAAGGCATACAGCCTGGCTCGGAAATATCACATCGATCAATACCGCATGTCCGGTGAAGATTTCATCTCTCACCCGCTTGAAGTAGCAAATATTTTGGCAGATTTAGGAATGGATACAACAACAATCGTAGCGGGGTTACTTCATGATGTAGTAGAAGATACCGATGTCTCCCTAGATGAACTTGAAAAGGAAGTAGGAAAAAGCGTAACTGAGCTTATTGACGGGGTTACAAAGCTAGGGCAAATAGAGTTTAAAAGCAGAGAAGAAGAGCAGGCTGAAAATTTAAGGAAGATGTTTATAGCCATGGCTAAGGACATCAGAGTTATCATAATTAAGCTTGCTGATAGGCTTCACAATATGCGCACAATCAGGCACCTTGATAGCGAAAAACAAATCAAAAAAGCAAGAGAAACGCTTGATATTTATGCACCGCTTGCTCACAGGCTAGGAATTATGTCAATAAAGTGGGAGATTGAGGATCTGGCCTTTCAAGTTCTCGAGCCAAAGATGTACGAGCAAATACAAAAAATGGTTGCC
>JASEIR010000025.1:14682-15945 GCA_030017355.1 Actinomycetota bacterium | reverse complement strand
CGAGAGAAGGTCTGAAAGAGAGGAGTTCTTAAAGGAATCTATAAATTCTTTAAAGAAAGAATTAAAAGCCATTGGTATTGAGGCTGACATAAGCGGCAGACCAAAGCATTTCTATAGCATTTACGAGAAAATGGTAAAGAAAGGAAGGCTTTTTAGCGAGATATACGACTTGCAAGCTGTCAGGGTAATTGTAGATACAATTAAAGACTGCTATGGTGCACTTGGAGCAATACATGCCATGTGGACACCAGTACCCGGCCGCTTCAAAGATTACATTGCTATGCCAAAATTCAATATGTACCAATCACTGCATACAACTGTAATTGGGCCGCATGGAAAACCGCTTGAGATACAGATAAGGACTTGGCAGATGCATAGAACTGCCGAGTACGGTATTGCTGCACATTGGAGATACAAGGAAGGCATTAAGGATGATAAGTTTGATGAGAGACTTAGTTGGCTTCGTCAGATGCTTGAATGGCAAAGTGAGTTAAAAGATCCAAGAGAATTCATGGAGTCGCTAAAAATTGATCTATTTCAGGATGAGGTATATGTCTTTACTCCAAAAGGAGATGTTATAAATCTTCAAGCCGGCGCAACACCTCTTGACTTTGCATACACAATACATACAGATGTGGGGCACAGCTGCATCGGAGCTAAGGTAAATAACCAAATAGTGCCTTTAGAATATAAGCTTAGAACGGGTGATTTTGTTGAAATTCTTACATCAAAAACAGCGTCTGGACCTAGTAAAGATTGGCTAAAGATTGTAAAAACATCTAGAGCAAGAAATAAAATAAGGCAGTGGTTCAGCAAAGAAAGCCGTGAAGGAAGTGAGGCTAGCGGTCGAGAGATTCTGCAAAAAGAATTGCGAAAGCTTGATTTAGGGCTGAAGTCACCAATATCTATGAGCGTTCTTGAAGCCATTGCCAAAGAGCTAAATTTTAAAGGACCTGATGATGTACTGGCAAGCATAGGAGCCGGGAAGACATCAGTAAAACAGGTGGCAACCAGAATAGCCGAAGCACACGCAAGAGAAAAAGAAAAGGAAACAGAAAAAGCTCAAGAAGATTTTGGCATAGAGGATTTAAGACTAAAGTTATCACAAAAGAGAAAGCGTGTTGCAAATAAGGCTGGTGTTGTTGTAAAAGGCATTGACGACATGCTTGTTAGGCTTGCTCATTGCTGCAATCCGGTACCATATGATGATATTGTTGGCTTTATTACAAGAGGACGAGGCGTCTCTGTTCACAGAACTGATTG
>JASEIR010000025.1:0-14672 GCA_030017355.1 Actinomycetota bacterium | reverse complement strand
AAGAATCTTCGCCTGATAGAATTATTGAAACAGCATGGGATGCAAGGCAACCCGCTGCATTCCAAGTAGAGATAGAAGTAGAAGCGCTGGATAGACCAAAGCTACTTAGAGATGTAAGTACGGTTTTAGGTGATGCAGGGGTTAATATACTTTCAGCAGCAGTATCTACTTCCAAGAATTATATTGCTATATTGAGATTCGTGTTTGAGATAGGCAATTTAAGTCACTTGCAGACGATTATTGGCAACATTAAAAGAGTGCCCGCAGTATATGATGTGTATCGGGTTGAGCCAAATAAGCCTAGTCGGCAGAAAGTAACGCCGAACTAAAGCCAGCTTAAACAAACTTAAAGAATAAAAAACCATCGATAAACTATGTTTGGAAATGCTATAATGAAAAGCAGACGATAGAGGAGCAATGAGAGCAGTAGTACAAAGGGTATCAAAAGCAAGCGTTGAGGTTGAAGGGCGAGTCCTTGCTAGAATTGAGCGGGGACTCGTAGTTTTGCTAGCGATAGCAAAAGATGACGCACAAGCAGACATAGATTACATGGTTGATAAAATTACCAATTTAAGGATATTTGAGAGAGAGGGTAAGTTTGACCTTTCAGTAAAAGATGTCGGCGGCGAGATTTTGCTTATATCACAATTCACGCTTTATGGAGATACAAAGAAAGGGCGACGGCCAAGCTTTACGGATGCCGCTCCACCCATCGTTGCTAAAGAACTTTACGAAATAGCGTTAAAAAAATTTGGCGATGCAATTCAAACTAAGGGCGGAGAATTCCAGGCCCATATGTCTGTAAACATAGTAAACGATGGACCTGTGACCATTATAATTGATAGCAAGAGAAACTTATAATTTTCTTTTAATTGTATATCAGGAGAACGATATGATTTTGGAAACACTCGTGGTTGGATATTTGGACACAAATTGCTACGTAATAGAAGATGAGAGCACAAAAAAAGCTATAGTCATTGACCCTGCTGGTGATGAAGAAGAGATTTTAAGCTTAATTAAAAATAGAGGGTTAACTGTTAAATATATAATAATGACGCATGGACATTGGGATCATTTACTTGGTGTTCATAAAATAGCACGTGAAACAAAAGCTAAGGTTTGTATACATGAAGCAGATAAGTTTATGCTAGATGAAAAGGACTTAACACCGACAGTTCCACCTTTTCTTTTGGATGAATTTCCTAAAGAAAAACTGGTTGTTGATATTGAATTGCTTGATGGTCAAGTACTGAGTGCAGGTTCAGTACATGCAAATATAATTCATACTCCTGGTCATAGTCCTGGAAGTGTAAGCATCCATATAGATGATTGCATATTCACTGGTGACTTGCTTTTTAAAGGGTCGATAGGTCGAACTGATTTAACTGGTGGTTCGTTTGAAACCCTGATAAACTCAGTAAGGACAAAAATATTTTGTTTTGACGACGAGGTCAAAGTTTACCCTGGTCACGGTCCGTCGACAACCGTTGGTGAAGAGAGGGCGACCAACCCGTTTTTCACACTATGACACTGTGATATGATGCACGGGTAAAAACTATGGTTTTTGGTTTTTAGTCTCTGACTCTGGTCCTGGGCCCTTATGTTAGGAGGTTTAAGTTTTGCGGTATAACGCGCCTAAAGGGACAACTGATATACTGCCAGATACAGCAAGAAAATGGCAGTATCTTGAGAGCAAAGCAGCTAATATGTTTAAGAATTATGGGTACGAGCCTATCATTACCCCGATCTTTGAGCATACCGAGGTTTTTACGCGAAGCATTGGTATATCCACGGATATCGTTCAGAAGGAGATGTACACTTTTAAAGATAAAGCAGGCAGGAGCTTAACACTTAGGCCTGAAGGAACTGCGCCTGTAATAAGAGCATATGTAAACAATAACATGCAGCAATTGCCTCAACCTGTAAAACTTTACTATATGGGGCCAATGTTTAGATACGAGCGGCCTCAGGCAGGAAGATATCGCCAATTTTGGCAAATAGGGGTAGAAGCTATAGGCTCAGACGACCCAGCACTTGATGCAGAATCAATTCTTCTAATGATAAATTATTTTAAATCTTTGGGGTTAAAGGGATTAACTCTTTATATAAATAGCATGGGTTGTGATAAAGATCGTCCAAAGTATATGGAGTTGCTAAGAGAATATGCAGAAGCAAATCGCAAAAGACTCTGTAAAGATTGTCAAAAGAGAATAGATTTAAACCCACTGCGCCTTTTTGATTGTAAAGATGAGAGCTGCCAGCTTGTTATGAAGGATGCTCCAAAATTATTAAATTATCTTGAAGTGGATTGTAGGAAGCATTTCAACATGGTCAAACGGTATCTTGAGATGCAGAAGATTGAATATATTGTGAAGCCAGAACTAGTGCGAGGCCTTGATTATTATACAAAAACCACATTCGAAGTCATAAGCCCGTTCCTAGGCGCTCAAAATGCAATAGGAGGAGGAGGCAGATATGATAAGCTAGTCGAAGAATTCGGTGGTTCTCCAACTCCAGGCATTGGCTTTGCAATTGGAACAGAGCGTCTTGCAATTGCAGTTGAAAAAGAAGGGGCATTTGATTCGATTGAAGACAGAATGGATGTTTTTATAGCTGTTGCTGACCAATCTGCTAAACCAAATGCAATTGATATATTATATGCGCTAAGAGAAGCGGGCATTAGTGCTGACATTGATTATATGGGAAGAAGCTTAAAAGCGCAGCTTAAATATGCTAATAGGCGTGGCTTTAAATATACGGTTTTTATTGGACCGGAAGAGCTCGAGAAAAAGAGAGTTGCCGTTAGAAACATGGAGACGGGAGAACAGATCGAGATTAATATAGATGAGCTTATTAAAGTAATGAGGGATATTGTAATGGAGCGGTTTTGAATGGACGAACTTTCAAGATTTGCAATAAGAACAAATGCATGTGGCACTTTAACTAAACAAAATATAGGGGATGAAGTAGTTCTTACCGGTTGGGCGCAAACGCGCCGCGATCACGGCGGTTTGATATTTATTGATTTAAGGGATAGAAGTGGCATCGTTCAGGTTGTTGTAGATCCAAGCAGCGAAAATGCATTTGATACCGCTAGAAAAGTTCGAAGTGAATATGTCTTATATGTAAAAGGAAAAGTTAGAGAAAGACCAGAGGGCACAGTTAATCCTAACCTGCCAACCGGAGAAGTAGAGGTTGAAGCAGATACTATTAAAATATATAGTGCTTCAAAGACCCCGCCTTTTGAGATAGACAGCGCACCTTCTGACGAAAGCCTTAGGCTAAGATATCGCTATATTGATTTGAGGCGCCCCGAGATGCAGCGAAACCTTATATTAAGGCATGAGGTTGTAAAAAGAGTTAGAGATTATCTAAACAGCAATGGATTTATTGAGATTGAGACACCAAATCTTACAAAAAGCACTCCAGAGGGTGCTAGGGATTTTCTTGTACCAAGCCGCCTACAGCCGCACCATTTTTACGCACTACCGCAATCTCCTCAGCTATTTAAGCAAGTTCTGATGGTGGCAGGTTTTGAGCGTTATTATCAGTTTGCAAGAGCTTTTAGGGACGAGGATTTAAGAGCTGATAGGCAACCAGAACATACGCAGATAGATATGGAAATGTCCTTCATGGATGTCGATGGCATTCTATCCCTTGTTGAGGGACTATTGAAAGAAGTTTTTAAAATCGTTGGTGTTGAAATTAAAACGCCAATAGATCGCATGCCATATGACTATGCAATAACAAGGTATGGAAGCGATAAACCAGATTTAAGGTTTGGAATGGAAATTGAAGATATAAGCGATATCGTGGAAGAAGCTGGCTTTAAAGTATTCTCTGATACAGTTAAGGGAGGCGGAGCTGTAAGAGGAATTTCAGCAACAGGGTGCGCTAAGTATTCAAGGAGTCAGATAGATGAGCTTGTTGAATTTGCCACTGCAAATGGTGCTAAAGGACTTGCCTGGATGGCTGTAGAGGCGGAAGGCAATATTAGATCACCAATTGCAAAATTTTTTAGTGAAGAAGAAATAGAATCAATTAAGCAAAGATTAAATGCAAATCCAGGTGATCTAATGTTATTTGTAGCCGATAAACCAGTTATAGCATCAGCAGTTCTCGGAGCGCTTAGGTTAAAGCTTGCTGATGATATTGGATTGATAAAACCAAATATTTTCAAGCTTGAATGGATAGTTGATTGCCCTCTATTTGGATGGAATGAAACAGAAAACAGGCTTGATCCAATTCACCATCCATTTACAAGGCCAACTGATGATACGGTGCATTTGCTTGATAGCGAACCACTGAAGGTTAAATCTTATGCATATGATATTGTAATAAATGGTACTGAGGTTGGCGGTGGTAGCCTAAGAATACATGATACAAAGCTGCAGGAGAAGATTTTTAAACTGCTTGGTATGAGCATGGACGAAGCTCGCACTAAATTTGGCTTTTTGCTTGAGGCATTTGAGTATGGTGCGCCACCGCATGGTGGATTGGCAATTGGACTTGATAGACTTGTCGCTATTCTTTTACAGAAAAAAACTATTCGCGAAGTTATCGCCTTTCCAAAAACACAAACAGGCACATGCTTGATGACTGGAGCACCAGACACTGTTACAGATCGACAGTTGCGTGAGGTACACATAAAGCTTGGCTAAGCCCATGCAATTTAGCGTTGACACATATTAGAATTTTTGTGATAAAATTTAGTTAAGAAACAAGGCTCTGCCTTGTTCGTGATACACGTAGTGCATATTTTAGCCAACAGTATTACATAGGGAGATCGGCTCTGATCTGCGGCGCGAAAGCCCCCTAGATTGGGGACTCGTAAAACAGATAGGAGATCACCCACCTGCGGAGAGCGGGCTGTAATATTTGCTTCGTGGCACGGCAAGGCGGGGCTTTTATACGGTGAGTTAGATGCTGGCTAGGTAGAACCTGGTCTTTTTTATTTTAAATTTTGAATTTTAAATTTCTAAGAGATTGCCACTAAAGTAAATGCGCCATTCGCCGATACTATCTGAAAACAAAATAATGATTGATAAATATAAAATAACTTCCTAAAATTCCTAGCTCTTACTATAGCAAAGACGAACCCACAAAACTCGTTAAATTCCTCGTAGCTTCAAATCAAGCGATTGTGGCAACGCCTAGCGAAAAAGACAATATTTGAGATCAATAGATAATTACAACAAAACTTGGCATGTTAAAGCAGTGCTTTACCAATATTTAAGAATTGGAGTTGTGGAATGAGATGCAAAACCATAACAGAAACACTGTACATATCTCCAATGAAAGCAATTATCTTGCAACAAGGATAGTGCGGCGGTATGCGGTTTCAGGGTTATCAACCCTAGTAACCTGTCGGGAGAAATGCTATGTTTGCTCTGTTGACTATCGTTTATGTGAATTTGGGCCATGTAGGCAAAAAAATCAGGGTTATCTAAGCTAACCTGTATGTAAGCTTATTTTAAGCAACCGGCGTCAAGGTGAGTGAAGCGATCTTGGCGCCGGTTTCAATTTATAGAAAATAAATTCTTACTGTGTTAGAATCTCAGATACAGGAGGCAGGTATGACATTATTCCTTATTCTAGGGTCAGTTCTAGCAGTAGCAGCTCTTATATTAATTGGATTTACGCTGTCAGTAGTTGTGCAGCTAAAGAGGACATTAACTAATTTTGATAAATTGGTTGTTAAAACAGATGAGAAGCTACAGCCATTGCTGATTGATCTGCATGTTGCAATTAAGCAGATAAATGCAAATCTTGACCAAATTGACAGGGTTGTAACAAGCGTTAGTGAGATTGGCGACAAAGTTAATTCAACAACGCAGATTGTACACGAGCTGGTGTCTTCGCCTTTGGTAAAGATAGCAACTATATCCGCAAGCACAAAGGAAGCTCTAAAAAGGCTTATAAGCAGAAGCTAATAATCCCTTGGAAATGAAAAAAGCAATAAATTTTAAAAAAACTGCTTATTCCTTCGCAATTAAGGAAATAAATAATATAAACCTTCATAGCTCATATCTCGCAGTTAATAGAAAACCATTTTTAGGTTAAGCTTCGTCAAATACAAGCAAACCTAGGCTTTTAATTGCAGTTATGTGCTGTGCTGGTTATTATTTAAGCGAGCGGAGGCTGTCAGCCAATAAAAGCATGGGTTGACAGGGGGACCCTCTTATCTCCTATACCTATAATTATCAAGGTTTTCAGGTTAGAACGGTGGTTTATTTTGCAAATTTTTGCTGATTTTTGCCACCAATCAAAAGTTTTTCTTCGATGGGGTGATGGGAAGACAATGGATAATGTTGATAGGGTTGAAATAAGTTTGCCAGTTAAAAAAGAGTACGCAAGGCTTTTAAGACTTGCAGTTGCTGGAATTGCTAGCAGAATGAACTTTGATTACGACAGTTTAGAGGATCTAAAGATAGGTATAGAAGAAGCATATCTCATAGCGCTTGAAAATGCCAAGCAAGAAAAGTTCAACCTTATATTTGAAATATACCCTAGTAGATTAGAAATCCTCATTGAAGGGTTAGAAGCTGCGGAGAGTTTCGAAGAAGAACAAAGCAAAAAATTTGGATTCTCGATCCTAGATTCAGTAATGGATGAAGTTAAATGGACTGATATTGGTGGAGTAAGGAATTTACGTATGGCTAAAAATATTCGTTAATCAGTTGGGGGGCACATAAATTTTGGCCGGCTCGCAGAAAAGAAGGAAGAACAAAGCTCTAGCTTGGGATAGAGATAAGACATTTGATCTATTTAAAAAGTATAAGAAGACTAAGTCGCCAGAGGTAAGAGACGAACTTGTCTGCATGTATATAAATCTGGTTGAATATTTAGCTAGACGATTCAAAAACCGGGGAGAGCCCATCGAAGATCTTATTCAAGTTGGGACAATTGGTCTTATAAAAGCTATTGATCGATTTGATGTTGATAGATCAGTTGAGTTTACAACATATGCAACACCTACAATTGTTGGTGAGATAAAGCGATATTTCAGAGATAAGGGCTGGGCAGTTAAGGTACCAAGAAGGCTACAGGAGTTAAATCTCTTAGTCACACAGGCAATGAATAATCTCACGCAAGAGCTTAAAAGAGCGCCCACAATTAGCGAGATTGCTGACCATTTAGGGGTAAACTCTGAGCACGTGATTGAGGCAATGGAGACTAGCGAAGCCTACAGCTTTGTTTCGCTGGATAGAGATTTATCTTCAGATGCAGATGATAGTTTTTCTCTTTTGGAGTATATTGGAGAGGACGATAAAGAACTTACAGGAATTGAAGATAGAACTTGTTTGGCTGAGGCACTTGCTGAGTTAAGCAAGCAGGAGCAAAGAATTTTATACCTTAGGTTCTTTCGAGGGCTTACTCAAACAGAGATAGCTCAGCAGCTTGGTATATCTCAAATGCATGTATCGAGGTTGCTTAGGCGAACACTAGAAGTTCTCAGAGAGAAGATGTTGCAGGATCGGGAGGCTTAGCGTGGGAGAAACTGACGGGCTGGAGCGCATCAAAAGACTGGGTATAGCAACCTGGTCTATTGTAGGTTTGCTAGCCCTTTTAGGAATAGCATTGTTTATTATATACAGTATACACACTGTTCTAATGCCA
Organism: Actinomycetota bacterium; assembly: GCA_030017355.1. Lineage (GTDB taxonomy): Bacteria > Actinomycetota > Aquicultoria > Aquicultorales > Aquicultoraceae > JASEIR01. The sequence continues at coordinate 7,052 of JASEIR010000025.1, read as the reverse complement.
TTTATTTATGCATTGGCGTTTGTTTATGTGCTGAGGCCAATAGTCGAGTGGCAAAGTAAAAGAGGCATTCCTCGGATCATTGCGCTTATCTTATCCTATCTAGGGATGCTAATAGCAATCGCACTTTTCGGAATGTATGTTGGGCCTATTCTTTACAGAGAGGGAAATGGCTTAATACAAAAGTTTCCTACCTATATATCAACATCAGTTGGATATGCGCACGATCTTATGGATAAATATCCCTTCTTAAAGAGTGACCAGGTGACCGACATAATAACAGGTATTGAGGGATCTTTTAAAACACTTTTAAAGGACATTGCACTTGCTATACCTACATTAACAGCCAACATTTTTGGCGGAGTTTTAAATCTTGTGCTTGGACCTATAATTGCTTTCTATATTTTAAAAGATCTTGAACCGATTAGAAAAACAGTTAGCGATATGATCCCGGAAAAATATCGAGCTGAAGGTATGCATATTATAAGGAAGATAGATTGCATTGTTGGTGGTTTCTTGAAAGGTCAGCTTTTAGTTGCTCTAAGTGTCGCGGTTCTCTCTGGTATTGCGCTGTATCTATTGGGGGTTGATTATGCAATCCTTCTTGGTTTCTTAATAGGTCTTTTTAATATAATTCCATACTTGGGGCCAATTATAGGTGGAATCCCGGCAGTTATAATTGCACTTGGAACATCATGGCAATTAGCAATTATCGTAATTGCTGTATTGCTAGCGGTCCAGCAGCTTGATAGTATCTTTATATCACCGCGTATCATGAGCCATCAGGTTAATCTACATCCAGCGGTGGTTATTTTTGCTTTACTAGTTGGTGGAACATTATTTAACATAATTGGCATGTTAATAGCAATACCAATTGCAGCTGTAGGTAAAGCCCTTTACCTACACTTTAGAGAGAAGGAGAGAGACAGCATCGGCGGCGAGGCAATTTTATGCGACCTTAAACCAGGAGCGGAAGATACATTGAGGGTGAAAAATGAGGTCTAATGAAATACGAGATTTGTTTTTGTCTTTCTTTGAGAGCAAAAACCATAAGATTTTTCCAAGCTCATCTTTAGTGCCTGATGACCCAACTCTTCTTTTTACAGCTGCCGGCATGGTGCAGTTCAAGCCTATATTTTTAGGAGAGAAGAGACCTGATTATAAGAGGGCCACAACTGTGCAGAAATGCCTAAGGACTACTGACATAGAAAGAGTTGGAAAAACAGCAAGACATCTGACTTTTTTTGAAATGCTTGGCAACTTCTCATTCGGAGATTATTTCAAAGAAGATGCTATTAAATGGGCATGGGAATTTGTTACTAAGCAGTTAAAGCTACCATTAGATAAGCTATATACAACCATATATGAGGAGGATGATGAGGCCCATAGCATTTGGCGGGATGTAATTGGGCTTTCGGAAGACCGGATATTCCGCTTAGGGGAGGATAATTTCTGGTCTGCTGGACCAACTGGACCCTGCGGGCCAAGTTCCGAGATCATGTATGACCTTGGGCCAGATTTTGGATGCGGCAAAGAAGGCTGCACAGTTGGTTGTGACTGTGATCGCTACCTTGAGATATGGAACCTAGTTTTTATGCAATTCAATAGAGACGAAAATGGAAATCTAATTCCCCTTCCAAAGAAAAATATAGATACAGGTGCAGGCCTTGAAAGAATAGCAAGGATAATGCAAGGCGTTAAATCAAACTTTGAAACTGATGTTCTTTATCCAATTGTAAGCAAGGTTGCAGAAATAGCAGGTGTAGTATACGGGGTTAATCCAGAAAGGGATGTTTCGGTAAAAATTATAGCTGACCACACAAGAGCTGTAGCATTTATCATAAGCGACGGCGTTCTGCCATCAAACGAAGGCCGTGGATATGTATTAAGGAGGCTCTTAAGAAGAGCTGTTCTTCATGCGCGACTCCTTGGCATTGAGCATATGTTTATAGAAAAAGTTATTGAAGCTGTGGTTGATACCATGAAGGATACCTATCCCGAGCTAGTCGCCAATAAAGCATTTATTTTAAGAATTGCAGGAAACGAAGAACGAAGGTTTACGGATACGCTCAAGCAAGGTCTAGGTATTCTTGATCAGGCAATTGCTCAAGCTAAAAGCGAAGGTAGAAGTAGTCTGGCAGGAGATTTTGTTTTTAGGCTCTATGATACCTATGGGTTCCCGCTCGAGTTAACAATAGAGATTGCAGAAGACCACGACCTGCAAGTAGATGAAGAGACATTCCAAAATCTAATGGAGGAACAAAGAGAGAGGGCTCGGGCATCGTGGGCTGGCGAACGTGAGCTAAGACACCAGGAGGTATATCAAGAGGTAAATGAAGAATTTGGTACCGCTGAATTTGTAGGATATGAGGTTGATGAAACTCTAGCTACCGTAAAAGCAATCATAAAGAATAACGTTGTGGTAACAGATGCATCCGAAGGAGATAGGGTTGAAATATTTCTTGATAAAACCCCGTTTTATGCAGAGAAAGGCGGTCAGGTTGGCGATAAAGGAACTATCGCAACCGATACAGGTCGCATAGTAGTTGAAGACACTCAAGAGCCGTTAGAAAATGTTTATATACATATTGGTAGAGTTGCGTCTGGAAAGATACATATAGACCAGCAAGCAAAGGCAAGTGTTGAAGTAGAACGAAGGCAATCGATAAGGCGAAACCATACAGCAACGCATCTGCTTCAGTGGGCGCTGCGACTTGTTCTAGGTGAGCACGTAAAACAAGCAGGTTCACTTGTAGATGCCGATCACTTGCGTTTTGACTTGACGCATTTCGCACCAATAACAAAGGAGCAGCTAAGAAAAATTGAGGAGCTTGTTAATAGCAAGATATTTAAGAATGAACAGGTGCGAACCTTTATAACCTCTTATGAATTTGCCCGTGAAACTGGTGCTATAGCGCTATTTGACCAAAAATATGGTGAATTTGTGAGGTTGGTCGAGGTTGGAAACTTCAGCAAGGAGCTCTGCGGCGGAACTCATGTCAGCAACACCAGCGAGATTGGTTTATTTAAAATTACAAGTGAATCAAGTATAGGAGCAAATACAAGGCGAATTGAAGCCGTAACCAACGGTGCTGCTCTTAAATATTTATATAATGAGGAAGATGCAATTAAGGAAGCAGCTAGCTTGCTAAAAACCGAGCCTTCCAAAGTAGCAGAAAAGATAACCAGCCTTTTGCAAACAATAAAAAGCCAGGAGCAGCAGATTGAATCGCTCAGAAAAAAGGTAGCAAAAGAAGAGATTGAGGAGCTTATATCAGAAGCAAGGCAGCTAAATGGGGCAAAAATAATCATAAATGAGGTCGAGGTTGCTGATATGAATGCCTTAAGGTCATATGCGGATTTGCTAAGAGAAAGGGCTGGCACATCGGCACTGCTTCTTGCAAGCACAACAGACGGAAAGGTTATGTTAATAGCAGCAGCAACCTCGGACATGGTGAAAGCAGGCTTTAATGCAGGCGATTTAATAAAGAAAGTTGCTCCGCTAGTAGGCGGCGGAGGAGGAGGAAGGCCTGACCTTGCGCAAGCGGGCGGTAAGAAGCCAGAGGGTATACCTAAGGCATTTGAGGAGGCCTGGAAAGAGATTCAGGCTATGCTAAAAAAGAAATAATGAATTTACCGGTAAAATGAGAATAATAGCTTTGGATTTTGGCCGTCGCCGAATAGGTGTTGCAATATCAGACCCAAGTGGGAAAGTGGCGCGGCCTTTAACCGTCATAGAAAGAAAAAATACAGAATTTGATATACAAAGAATATCAGAGCTTGTTGAAGAATATGATGCCGAGGAAGTTGTAGTAGGTTTACCGATAACTCTTTCAGGGAAGATAGGGCCTCAAGCACAGGAAGTGCTGAAATATGTAGACGAGCTGAAAAAGGTAGTAAAAATTCCTATAATGACTTGGGATGAAAGGTTAACAACCGCTTATGCTGACAGATTTTTAAGAGAAGCTGAACTAAGGCATGAAAAGAAGAAGAGAATTGTAGATAAATTAGCAGCAAGCATAATATTGCAGAGTTATATTGATTCTAAGAGATAAAAGGAGAAGCAAATTACTAGGCGGGGCAGGCATGCTATAGGCAGGCATGTTGTAAAATCGAAACCAAGTATTTTTAAAAAAATTATCGCCATTATGGCGTTAATTTTAGTTATTACTGCAGTTGTATCAGCCGCATTGTTTGCATGGATTAGTATCCGCATGAATTCTGAATTTCCAAAGCGCAAAGTAGAAGTACAAATAAAAGAAGGGATGTCAGCAAGAGCAATCGGTGTTCTGCTTCAAGAAAAGAAAGTTATAAAGAGCGCTCTTTTATTTGTGCTTGCAATAAAAAGAAGAGGCGTAGAGAGCGATATAAAACCAGGCACATATATCTTTGCAACCGGAATGGATTATGACAAGGTTATTGATAAACTTATAAAGGGCCCAGCAATTAATTATATTAAGCTAACGTTGCCTGAAGGATGGACTGCAAAGCAGATGGCTGACCGAGTATCAAGCATTACAAAGATTGATAGAGATGAATATTTAGGTCTTTCAACTGATGATTCATTGTGGATGGAATACCCATTCCTTATGCAAAGTGGCGCTCCAGTCGTTAATCTTGAGGGATTTCTTTATCCGCAGACCTACAGAATATTAAACAAGACAACTGCTAGAGAACTTGTAAAAATGCAACTTGATCAATTTATGAAAGCAACAAGCGATCTTAATTGGAGCAATGCAGAATCTTTAGGTAGGACACCTTATGAAATCATCATTATAGCATCGCTAATTGAAAGAGAAACAGTTGTAAAAGACGAAAGGCCCATTGTGGCCTCAGTTATATATAATAGGTTAGCAAAAAACATGCGGCTGCAAATCGACGCTTCAGTTCAATATGCTTTGCCTGTCTGGAAAAAAAGGTTGACCTATGAAGATCTAAAGGTTGATTCACCATACAACACTTACAGAAATCCTGGCCTTCCGCCTGGTCCAATATGTAATCCTGGGTATGAATCAATCAAGGCAGCTTTAAACCCGGCTAAAACCGATTACCTCTACTACGTATTGGCACCTGATAATTCAGGGCGCCATGTTTTTACGAGCACCTACGATGAATTCCTGAAAGCCAAGGCGCAATATGACGCGGCAAGGCGCCAACAAGTCAATTAAAAATTGGAAAATGAACTTTCTTAAGCTGTCTTTCCGCTCATTTTACGCCTATTGACAAGGTCATACTTTTCGATAACGCTGTTTACATAGTCCCAGTTAGCGTTCTTCATGAACGCATCTATATAATCCTTGCGGTTTGTTCCATAATCAATAAAGTAAGCATGCTCGTATACATCAAGTATAAATAGAGGCACTGCATTAAATACATCACCAATGTTGTGGGCATCAAGCGAATAGTTATGAACGACATTCCAATCAAGGTCGTAAGCTAAAACTACCCAGCCTCTCGCACAAATTCCCGCCGCTCTAAACATCTGCTCCCAATTATCAAAAGAGCCGAAATCCTGGTTAATCATATCAAGTATTGCACCACCAGGTTGGCCATTACCGCCCAAATTTGCAAAGTATCCTTCATGAAGCTTAACCGCGTTTACAGCAAAGGTTTCCTCAAGCTTTAGTTCTCTAATCATACTAAAAGTAGCGTTTGCCTCACTTAGGTCCACATTTTTCAACTTATCCTGAATTTCGTTTACCTTCTTTACATAACCAGCATAGAGGACGTCATGGTGCTGCTTTAGCTGTTCTTCCGATAAGCCTGGAAGACTTGCATACGGCAAGGGTTTGGTTTCAAGCATTGGTAACATAAAGTGCTCCTCCTTGTACACGTTAATTTATTTGTTTTTACCCTACAATAAAGTCAGCCAAAAGATTTATAGCTTATTCCAACCCTAGTTCTGCTGCAACCGTTTTTGGCCAATTTGCATCTTTTAATAGCGCTCGACCAATGGCAACAAGGTCAGCTTCTCCATCACGTATGATATCATCCGCAAGCTCACCTGTAGTAATTTTACCTACCGCAATAACTGGAACATCAACTGCTTTTTTTATGCGCGCAGCCTGAGGAACAAATTCACCTGGTTTCATTTCAGGCGGTCGCGAGCCAATTAAACCGCCTGAGACGTCAACAACTTTCACGCCTTCATTTACAATTAGTTTGGCCATCTTAACACCGTCATCAATAGTGTTGCCACCTTCAATCATGTCGTCAGCTCCAAGTCTATAGAAAAGCATATAATCACGGCCAACTGTTTCGCGAACAGCTTGTATAACTTCAAGAGGAAAGCGCATGCGCCCAGCCATATCTATGCCATACTCATCATTTCTTTTATTGGTAAGCGGAGATGCAAATTGATTTAATAGAAATGCATGCGCTCCATGAATCTCGACCCCATCAAAACCGGCTTCTTTAGCTCGTCTTGCAGCAGATGCAAAAGCATTAATTATTGACATAATTTCTTCTTTCGATAAAGGGCGGGGTATCTCACCGCCAGTTGGTAATGGAACATCAGAAGCCGAAACAGGTTGTTCACCAATTACCTCTGTTGTGGTTCTGGAACCTGCGTGGTTAAGTTGTAGAATGCATGGAACATCTTGCTCATGGATAGCGTTAACTAGTTTCTTAAAACCTTCAATTTGTCTATCCTCATAAAGGCCAAGCTGCCTTGTTGAAAACTGACCATTTTTCATAACGAATGTGTGTTCAATGATTATTAAACCAACTCCGCCGCGTGCCCGTTTGACATAATGGTCTATAATCTCTTGGGTGACATCGCCCTCGGGTGTAGCCTTGCCTGTTTCCATTGGCGGCATGACAATACGATTCTTTAAAGATAGGCTATCGATTTCTATTGGATCAAAAAGGCCTGGCATTGACTTACCTCCCCAAAACACGGTTGATTAAAAACATTTCTATAAAGAAAAAATTTAAAAGCTAGTAAGCTGCAATTTTCTTACCAGATGAGTAATAATACCCATGATACAAATAAAGCGGGCTATCCGTTCCAAATTCGTGATATGTAACAACCTCGGCAATATAGAGATTGTGCT
>JASEIR010000024.1:4808-17254 GCA_030017355.1 Actinomycetota bacterium | reverse complement strand
TTCCATTAACTGCTTCCTCTTTCATCAACTGCTCCCAAGCAATATGTTAGCTGTGTAAATACCAGCTGCTCCAGCAGCCATAAAGAATTCAGGGTCTTGATCAACGGTTCTGCCCATCGTTGTTGGCAGTATGCCCTTTTTCTTTATCGCTTCTAGAGTAATTGCTGCATCGATTTTTACTATATCATGTATCTTATCTAGCCCTGAATCGCGAATTTGACCATACACTATATCTTCTTTGCTTTTATCCATCTTCGGAATGGTAACCGTACAGCGAGAGATCGCCGCTATTGACAGCGAGGTCAATGTATGATGGCTAAGCCCTTGATGACGCAATCGCGTGTCAGCAAAGCTAATCCTTGGTATAGCAACTGGCCTTCCTTTAAGGCCATTTACAGCGTTTATAATTTGTCCTTGCTCAATACCTGTAAAACCTAACCTCGTGTTACTGCCAACAATTCCAGGACCCATGCAAACAATCGCCACATCGGCCTTAGCTGCATGCTTTGCTGCAGCTAGACCGCTAAAAATGTTAACGGCCTCGATAGAACCGCCAAAAGCATGACCAACTGTTACAGTTTCATTGATTATTCCATCTTCAACCATCCGAGCTACATGCTCACTAAATGCAATAGGTAAAGCAGCTCCATCTGTCATTATGTAGGCAATCGAAGCATCAGGTACTAATTCTTTAAGCACAATTGCTGCGGCAGGCAGCTGGCTATGAAGCGAACCTACGATGACAGGCATACCTGCTATATCAGTCGCATCTTTTAGCAATTCATGATATGGGCTTTTTTCTTCTTCTACTGCCAAGCATTTTATTTGCAAAGGGGTATAGCGAAGTTTCATTATGTGGCCGTCGCTCTGCGAGACAACCTCTTTTTTGCTCAGATTAAAAAGTATGAAGTGCCAGCCACCAGTTCCAAGACCTAAATCAACAGCAGTTGTGTTTATTATAACAACATCGCCGCGTTTTATTTCGCCTGTTAATGCCTCATAGCAAATCGCTTTTTGGTGCTTCCCTCCAATATCAACCAAGGCTTCGATATAACCAGGGCGAGCCCTGTTTATTTGAACAACCTTTGCCTTCTTTAGCGTAATCATTTTCGTCTACTTTACCTTTACCAGTTCAACTAGCAGATTAGCCAGCTTTACCATTTCAGAAATCGGCATATATTCATCCGTTGTATGCACATGGTCATAGCCCACGCCTAGGTTTACAGCTGATATTCCTTTTGAATTAAATACATTAGTATCGCTACCGCCTCCACTCTTTTCTAGCCGCGGCGTAATCCCAACGGCCAGCATTTTGTCCATGACATTCTTTACAACCGGATCGTCTCCTGTATGCAAATATCCATCATACGGGCGATAGCGTTTTATATCAACTTTGGCGCCGATTTCTTTAGCTGCTGCCTTGCAGCATTCCATCATATGCTGTGCTTGAGCTTCTAACTTATTTACATCCAAGCTTCTAGCTTCAGCAACAACCCTAGCTTTATCGGGTACTATATTGCCCGCTTTCCCACCTTCGATGACGCCAACATTAGCAGTCGTCTCGTCATCTATCCTGCCAAGCTTCATACATCCTATAGCTTTAGACGCAGCAACAATCGCACTGATGCCCATTTCAGGCGCCATTCCAGCATGCGCTGCCCTACCCTTAAACTCAATTTCAAACGAATCTTGATATGGCGCACTGATCACAATTGTGCCAACTTTTCCGCTGGCATCCAACACATAAGTGTAATCTATCTTTTTATCGCTTAAATCAAGAGCTTTTGCTCCCTCAAGACCAACTTCTTCCGCAACAGTAAATATAAGATGAACTGGCCCATGCAAAACTGACTTACTTGCCAGTATAGAGGCGAGTTCTAGCATCACCGCAACGCCTGCTTTATCATCTGCTCCAAGTACTGTATCGCCCTTGCTCCTTATAACTCCGTTCTCTATAACTGGCTCAACATCTTTAGCAGGTTCAACGGTATCTAAATGGGAAACAAACAAAATGCAAGGGCCTTCAGCTGTCCCTGGGATAGTGACTATGACATTTCCAGAACTTAGCACGTCCCCAGTTCCTGCTTCATCTTCATAAGCTAAAAAACCTAGTGCTTCAATATATCCTTTTATATAATCAGCGATTACTTGTTCTTTTCTACTGGGGCTATAGATTCTAACTAAGGTCTCAAACAATCTTACCAACCGGCTTTCGTCAACCATAAATCCTCCGGTAACTTAAATAAGCATTACTAACGCGGGGTTTAGCTAGCTTGGTTCTTACTTGAAATAGCTGTGAATTAATTGGGATTTTTCTCTTTCTTTGCTGTATTTTAGTGCCGCACCAATAAAATCTCTAAATAAAGGATGCGGTCTTGTTGGCCGCGACTTAAACTCGGGGTGAAACTGCGTACCGACAAACCACGGATGATCCTTAATTTCGATAATTTCAACTAGATATCCATTGGGTGAGCGTCCACTTAAAACAAGGCCTGCTTTTTCCAGTACATCAACATATTCGTTGTTTACCTCGTAGCGGTGGCGATGCCTTTCGTGGATTTCATTGCTTCCATAAGCTTTATAGGCAAAACTTCCCTCCGCAATTTTACACGGATATGCGCCAAGCCTCATGGTCCCGCCCATGTCTTCAACTTGCTTTTGTTCTGGTAGCAGGTCTATAACTGGATGAGGTGTCTTTGGGTCAAACTCTGAGCTATTTGCACCCTCTAGACCAACAACATTTCTAGCATACTCGACAACTGCGCACTGCAGACCAAGGCATATACCAAAGAAAGGAATCCTATTCTCACGCGCAAATTTTACTGCGTTTATTTTACCTTCAATTCCTCGAATGCCAAATCCACCTGGAACCAGGATGCCATCCACTAAAGCTAATTGTCTTTCAACTTCTTCTTGGCTTAAGGTTTCAGCATCAACCCATACTATCTCAACATCTGTGTTATTATAGTATCCACCATGTTTCAAAGCCTCAACAACGCTTAGATACGCATCAGGCAACTGTACGTATTTGCCAACAAGCCCTATTTTTATCTTATTTTCAACCCTGCGAATTCGGTCTACAAGGCTTCGCCACTCACTTAAATCAGCAGGTCCATTATCCAAACCCAAATGCTCAGCAACAATGTCATCAAGACCTTCGTCATGAAGCATAAGTGGAATGATATACAGGTTATCAGCATCGATAGCTGTTATAACACTTGACGGCTCAATATCACAGAAAAGACCAATTTTTTTCTTTACCGATATATCAATTGGCCTATCTGACCTTGCCACAATAATATCCGGTTGTATACCAATACTTCGCAATTCTTTAACGCTATGCTGCGTAGGTTTTGTCTTCAACTCTGATGAGGAGCTTAAGTAAGGTATTAAAGTTACATGAATGTAGAGGACGTTTTCTTTGCCGACATCTTTTTTAAACTGCCTTATTGCTTCAAGAAATGGAAGGCTTTCAATATCGCCAACTGTTCCGCCAACCTCAGTAATAACAATGTGATTGCTATCGTCAGTGGCAAGATTAAGAATACGCTGCTTTATTTCGTTCGTGACGTGGGGAATTACCTGGACGGTCCCGCCCAAAAATTCGCCCCGTCTTTCCTTCGTGACGATTGACCAGTAGATCTGCCCTGCCGTAACATTACTGTCACGACCTAAATTCTCGTCGATGAATCTTTCATAATGACCAAGGTCCAGGTCGGTTTCTGTTCCGTCATCTGTTACAAAAACTTCGCCGTGTTGGAAGGGACTCATAGTTCCTGGATCTACATTTAAATATGGATCCAGCTTTTGAATGGTAACTTTGTAGCCTCTACTCTTTAGCAATCTTCCAAGAGAGGCCGCGGTAATACCCTTACCAAGCGATGATATAACGCCGCCGGTTACGAACACATGTTTAGCCAATCATCTATCTCCTTTTGCTTGCTTTACTCCTTCTTGAAGTCTACTATATCTTATTGTTGTCTGCAAAAGACACAGAGTTACGTTTGTGTAAAATATAAAAACAACTCCCGAATTTTATCATGATTTGCCGCAAAAACGAATACTTCAATCAACTCGCCTGCCAAAATTATCTATGGCTCTAAGAGCTGGCGTACGCTCGATGACCTCGCTAATAGAAAACTTCTCTGTAAGCAATTGCAGCACCAATAGTAAGATAATGACCGGTAGTTTTATATTCCACTCAAATATTGCAGCCAAACAAAAACCAAGGACGCCCCCAAGTATATTTGACCCAGTATCACCAAGCATAACCTCTTCTTTTAAATCTGGCCCAATCATCACAAGCGCAATGCCTAAAAGTGCCGCGGAAGATGTCCCAAGTGTTTTTATTCCAGCAATAGCTAATAGCAACTGCAAGGGGATATAAAACTTTAACGCTCGGCCTGGCCTTAGGTCAAGCAAGTTAACGGTATTTACAAAAAGCGCTATTAGTGCTGCATTGCCAATAATCTCAGATATATTGTTAGATAAGAATGCAGCAGCAAGTAGAGCTACTGAAGTTATGCCAATGGCTTTCAATCCCCCGGTTGTAAGTCTTCCTTTTATAAGCTCTCCAATATGACCTTTAAAACCGGTGGATTCGCGATTGCCAAGTAGGTCATCAATTAAACCAAACAGGCCAGCTCCTATTATTATTGCCGTAAGCGGCATCGCTACATTTAGGCTTAGAACAAAACCGTTTGGCAAATTTATATCAATTGCCTTAATTAAAGCAGGAAAAACAGCTACTAATGCCATCAATAGCATCCAAACAAATACGATTAAAATGCCTGCCATGTTTATAACTTCCCGCTGGCGAAAATTAGCCCTGACTGCACCAGCTCTTCTAAGCATCTGCTTTAGAGGTTTAAGAGTTAGCAGGCTTATAGTTGCGGCTCCTGCCGCATGCGCAAAAACCCATAGATAGAAGTACAGCATACTATCCCTTTGAATGATATTGCTCCCAAATCATTAAGTATATAACTGTTGGTATTATATACGACATCATAATTGCGGGAATTAGAATTCCCGAATCATTGAACGCAAACCCAGCAATTCCCCCAACAATTGATGCGGGAATTGCTATTGATAATCCCTTGTGATTTGCCAGTAGCCCCTTTAGTACCCCAACTGGTCTAAACCACAAGAAAATCAGCAAGCCAAGTGCAAACAAAAGGAAATACGACCATGTGCTATATCTTAAAATCATGAAATTTACCGCAAGTTTTCGCTTTGCAATCATAGCGATTTGCGCAAAGCCTTCTGTCTCGATCAAATTAACGGTCTTTCCCATATGCGTTGCTGCACCATGTAGCACATCGTAAGCAACAAAACCTCCTAAAACCAAGACGACAGCCAAAAAAGCAACCAATATATCCTTTACTGTCAACCTCGACTTAACCGTTAGCAGAAGCATTACTGTAAAAGCAAAAACTGCTGTTATGGTCCCGCCAGTATTAGCCCCGATTTTTGGAAATCCAATTATAAAAGTGATTGCCAAGCACAGCAACAAGCCAGTCGGAATCGCCCATTTATTCCGATACTTCTCAAGCAACATACCATAAAGAAGTAGAGTGTTAGCAATTAGAATTGCCATCCCCTCGTTTCCAATACCATAAAATCGTGCCCCTCGTATGGGATCGTAGCCAAAGATGCTGTTTATAAAAGATGGGGCTCCAACAAGCGCATCTATTGATAGAACACCTACTATTATTGCAGTAATACCAATAACAGGATTAAGAACATTTTTTCGCATTATCATAAGAATAGAAGCAAAAACAAGCGAAGCAGCTAATGTTAATAATGTAACTATAAAACCTTTATCAGCTAAACTAGCAAACTTTGTGGTATAGAAAGAAAGTAGTGGATAAGCCATGGTTGCAAAAATAAGCGTCTCAAGAAGTGTAACTGTGGTATGGTTTAGCATCTTTCGAAACGCTAAAACCAAAGCCGCCAGTAGACAGATAGCAAGCTGTATGTAAATATATGCAAGTACAGCTGTTCTTCGAGTCCCCTTGATTCCAACCGCGCTCTGGTTAAAACTATCAAGACCTTTCTCATCAACCTTTATAGGAATAGAATACAGTGAGCTTCCAGACATATTAATTGGCTTCTGCAGTCCCATGATGCTTAATACAGTCGGGGCTATATCTATTGTTGTGACAATCCCTTCCCTTCGTGTTGTGTTGGAAATTAGATTGCCTCTTCCAAAAGCCGGCCCATGCACAATTATTGGTGTCAATTGTTCATATTCCAATTTTAACGGATACTTGTTAGATCCTGGTGGGGAAAGGGATGCGATGATGAAAGTTGTGTCGTTACTTGCAAAATCCATCGCTTGTTTTATAAATCTTGCGCCAGCATGAATAGCCCTATTTTTATGCCTGCTTGCTTGATTTTTAAACGCATATCTTGAATATAAATCAGCCCTGGTTGTATCGCCCAAATCTACAACAATGAAATCAGCTTTGTTGTAAAATTCCTCATAGCGCTGCTTGAGTTTGGTATAATTAGTTCTAATCCCAAATGGATACTCCTTGTCACGTAGTAATAAGTCTTTTCCAACATCACCATATTCAACTAATCCATTGCTATCCATAGCTATTGCTACAGCTTCTCTATTGCAGCTTTCAGGCTCATAGTCAAGCGATGTATCTGAGTTGCCGATAACTGCCGTACTTCTTCCTGCCTGCTTCAAAGTGCTCGCCAGCAGCCCAGGAACAAATTCCTGCAAACCATTTTCATTATCTTTTACAATCGAGGCTATACCAAGCTCAACAACCTGATGCTTGCTAGCTTTTTTACCAGTACGGAGCGCGTACGCATCCATTGCTAATTCATCGCCATAAGGTTCAGTTGCATTATATTCTTCAAAGCTTGCTGCAGAGCCCTCTGCTCTTAAGCCAGAACCCACACTAAGAGCGTTTCTTGGCCTAGACGGCATTTTAAATCCCCTATTGTTTAGCAAACCTATAGAGCTGTTTTTTACCAAATCATTCAGGATAGGATCATTTGCGGCAATAATGTCTTCCCACGTGACATTATCCATGAGAATAAAAACAACCTTGCCTTCTGGCTTAGCTTGTAGCGCCTGTGGAGTAAGAAATAGAAGTAAAATAATCAATAAAACTGCAATTGCAACTTTACGCTGCATCTACTGCCTCCAAGAAAGTAAGCCATGAATTGTAACTGGAATACATGCATTACATGATATACATGCTTTATGGTTCAGTCAAACCATCGCTGTTTGCTCTTATTAAGGTTATTAGCGCTGAGGCTATACGGGATAGTAAGCCGACAAAACCAACGATCAAAAGCGGTACTAGCGGCATTAAATATCGAAATACCCCTAGAGTTAATATATATATGACCATAGTCAGCAGGACAATCAAACCCAAGAGAAGACGATCATGCCTTACCCGGGAAGATATGAAAAGCCCAATAGTTCCTAGCAAGGCTAAAATAACGTAAGAAAAACTGCATAAGGTTTGGGAGCTTCTTAAGTCCAATCTTTCCGGCATGCCAAATAGCTCTTTAAATCTTAACCAGAATAACCCTAGTTTCTTGCGGTAACTCATTCGTTGCAGATTTTTTTCTGCATCCCGAACCATCATCTGGCTTAACTGATATTCATTTTTATTTGCATACTTTTCCCTATAACGATCCACTAAAATTCCCAACTCTTGGCCCTTGCTTTCAATTGTTCCCCACCATAGAGTCGCAGGTCCTGTTGCTGCTCCAATTATTGGCACACCAAATACCATGTAGTTTCTTACCGCCCATGGCGTGATTACTAGCACTGCTGCAATTGAAAATATGATCGTATACTTAGCTAACCTTTTAACTGCGCTGCCTTTATGTAAAAACCAAAAAATTGGCAGAAATGCAATAGGGAAAGTAACGATTACTTGTCTACATAAGTACGTAACCCCAAATAAAAATCCTGTAATAACCATACTAAAAACAGTTGGTCTTTCTTTATTTAGTATGGTAACCGCTAAAATAAGTAACGATAATTCCAGAAACATATAAAGTGTTTCGGAAATGAGCAAATAGTTGTAATGAATTATCTGCGGAACACACGCAAAAATTAGAGCAGCTATTGAGCCCTCCATTTTTCCATAAGCATGCTTTGCTAAAAAATAAACCAAAAGAACAGTGGCTAACGCTATCAGTATTTGCGAGATCAATGCCGCCCTTTCAGACGGCCCAAATAGCCCATAGATAAATGCAAGATACAGGGGATATGTTGGTGCATAAAAAGCCGTTGGTTTCCCTTCCCTTGCAATCATATGGTCACAGCCAACATAGCCTTTTCCATTAAGCAAGTTCTTTGCTAGCGTATTATACATTACCGAGTCTGTTGACTGAGTAAGAACACTAACCTTCGTAGATTCACGCCACGCATTTATGCGCAAAAGAAGCCCTAAAAGAACAGCAATAATAAGAATAAGCCTTGTTTTATCAAATTTATGCAATATTGTTTCTCCATAAAAGGTTTTTCCCCTTAATATTCCCCATTTCTAGCAATCTCTCATTACTTACGATCAATCAAACGATTGATTGCATGGTTTATATAATGCCTTAAAGAATCAGCTAAAGCATAAAAGCATGTAAGCCGATATAAAAAATTAGAGCCAAAGCAGAATTCATAATTTTCGTTCCCCATTCACCCACACGATGAAAAAGCCAAAGCCAAATTATACAGGTAAAAATTAGAGAGAGGAGTATTATGGCTATGAAATTAGTCAAGTTTATTGTGCCCTTGATAATCCTGGGGGTAATGATTTTGGGAGGAGCGCCAGTATTTGCTAAACATGCGAAAGACGTCAACCATAACTCCATACCTGATACCTGGGAAACTCGTTACAAGTTAAGCATTAAAAAGAATCTAGCCAATCGTGATCAAGACCGCGATGGTCTAACCGTGCGCCAGGAGTATATTTTAAACTTGAATCCGACCAGGGCAGATAGCGATGGAGATAAAATAAAGGACGGAGATGAAGACGCAGACCACGACGGGTTGACAAACCGCCAAGAGTTTTCTGCAAAGCAAAATCCGCTTAAAGCCGATACCGATAACGATGGAATAAAAGATGCTGATGAGGACACTGACAACGATAAACTTACTAATGCACAGGAATTCACCCTCGGCGATAATCCGCTAAGAGCAGATTCTGACAAGGATGGCGTGATAGATGGAGATGAAGATGATGACGGAGATCATCTTACCGACGCCCAAGAGTTTAAACTAAAGCTAAATCCAAAAGACGACGACTCTGATAACGATGGAATCAAAGATGGCATGGAAGATGAAGACCACGACGGTATTCATAATCAGGATGATGGGCAATACGATAATCAGGATGATGGGCAATACGAGGAAGAGTCGGAAGACTAATCTTAATCTTAATCTTAATCTTAATCTATAAGGACTATCCGGCTATCTTAAGATAGAGGGATTCGGTTAGTTTCATCATGCGGTTTACGTTATACATACCTACAATTAGCTTTTGACCTGCTTGAGCCTTAGCTTCTGCTTTATCGCGGTCAGATAATAGATTGATTACGGCCTCAGCGATAGCCTCAGCATCACCTGCTGGCACGAACTCTACGCTCTCCTCTGTGGCTACCTCACGAACTCCTGCCACATCAGTTACTACAACCGGTCTTATGCAAGCCATGGCTTCAAGAAGTACCATGGGTAAGTCCGGTTCTATGTTCGGAATAACCACAACATCTAGACTCTTCAATATATGGGCAACATCTCTTCTAAACCCAAGGAAATGCACATTATCTGCAATTCCAAGGCTTCGAGCCATGTTCTTTAGGTTATCCAAATCTGGCCCTTCACCTACGATAACAAAATGCATGCCAGGCTTTGTTTCTAGCAAAATTGAAGCAGCCTTGAGAAAAACATCTAAGCCTTTTCCTGGTGTTAACCTTGCAATTACACCAATTAAGTTGTTTCCCTTTGTTAACCCTAGCTCTCTATATAGATGTTCGGTATCAAGGGTTTCGGCAAACCTTTCAGCCTCAATGCCGTTATAGATAAGGTCCACATTGTTTAATCCCTCAACCCTTTTTTTAACTACATCAGACACTGCAATTAGATGATTTGGCATAGCCACTATTTTATCATTTGGTATGCTAAAAAAGCCTTTTTTCTTCTGATCTATGGGCTCGGCGGTATGAATTGTACTTATATGCGGAACGTTCAGTAGTTTTGCTACCTGGGCACCAACAAAGCAAGCTTGATAATCATGGCTATGGACTAGATTAATTGTGTGTCCTTCAACAAACTGCACGATTTTTTTTGCGACCCCACCAACATTGAACTTATTTGCGTTTACTATATCGGGGACTACTGTAAAATCTACACCTAGCTTTCTTACATGCTCGATTAGAAATTCGTCATCAGACATAGCAAGATACGGTTTATACCTGGCTTTGCTTAAATATTTTAAGAGTAATAATATGTGCTGTTTTACGCTATATGACGCCGAGTGGACTATGTATAATATGCCTCTTTCTATCATTGCACTTTCCCCCAAGGCCGCACACGTGCCAATCACCAGACGTTATAATAAGATATCTTATTTATCGGTAAAAACTCTTCTTAAAATTACACGTAAAATATCAAGAAACTGCTTGCCACGGTGTGCAAACCCTGCGAGATCCCTGCCAGTTTCTCTATGGGTCATATTTACCGGCACTTCTATAACGTGGTAACCCTTCCTTAGGACATCAATAGTCATTCCAACCTCAAGTCCATAACCAGATTCAAATTCAAGTCCTTTGACAGCCTCTGTCTTTATAGCCCTTTGACCGGATAACGGCTCTTTCATCTCTGCGCCTGTAAATTTCTTTATTGCTTTAAAACCAAGACCTTTTGCAAACCCCAAACCTCCAGCCCTATTTGCTTTTGGGAAATCAGCTATAGCCATATCTGCTTCGTCATTAAGAACCGGTTTTAGTATCTTCTCAGCTTCAACTGCGCAATCCCCT
This sequence comes from Actinomycetota bacterium, assembly GCA_030017355.1. Taxonomy (GTDB): domain Bacteria; phylum Actinomycetota; class Aquicultoria; order Aquicultorales; family Aquicultoraceae; genus JASEIR01. The sequence continues at coordinate 6,247 of JASEIR010000024.1, read as the reverse complement.
AGATCACCGTCTAAAAACAAGATTATATCCTCGTTAATGTACTGGATGGCGCTCTGGAGAGCCTTTCCCTTGCCTATATTCTTGCCAATTCGGATCACTTGAGCGCCTTCTTGCTCTGCAATTTCTGCCGTTCGATCAATAGAGCCATCATCAACAACAAGGATACGCCCAACCGAGCGTATCCCTCTTACTGCATTTATTGTAGAAGCTATTCTTTCTTCTTCATTAAAGGCTGCTATTACAGCAACGACCGTTTTCTCTTTCATTGATTCCTTACTATTCTATCAACCTTTAGTTATCATAGTTGCGGTATAGAGGCCGTTCCACCTATTTTTACTGCTGAGCCGAAAGTGGTAAAAGCCTTTGCGCAGTACTCTTTGTGCCAAAGTTACCATCAGTCCAGGCGAGCGCAAAAATCATTGAAATCATGCCTGCTGGTTGGTCTATATTATCAACTGTAGGTATACCGGTTGCCTGATAAGTTTTCATATACGACTTCTTGCAGCTCGAAGTTTCCACTCCTACAACCCTTATTCTTAAAGCTTTTAGCTGCTCAATTATTGCTAGATCGGTCTCAAATGGATTCATTTCAGAGTTTGCACCGCCAACAATTACGGCGCCAGTTACAGGTCGTGGGGGCGCACTGTTTGTTATATCTGTCTTTATAATGCCCATGTTCTTAATCTGTACAATATAGGGCACTTTGTACACCATATTTCTATTGGGTGTTGTTGTGCTCTCCGTGCTTTGCGCTAAATCATCAATCAGCTTCTTTATCATAACTTGCTTTGCATTGTCGGCGGTTAATCTAACAGTAAAGTATTGTTGTACTTGCGAAATGGTCTGCTCGGTTACCCTATAGCTATCAACTATCCTGATATTGTTTGAAGTTGCTCCTGCTTTTCTAATGTTATCCATTATGCTTTCGATGACATCGTCGCTCACATCAGTTGTTGTCAAAACCACTATATTGCCGCCTTTCAGCCTATCTTTGATTGCAAGTTGGATAAGCTGATTTGAAAGTCGTTTTTCATTAGCAACCTCAGTTCTCAACCGCTGGTTTTCAGTTCTTATTTCGTCAAAACTAGTTTCGATTCTTTTAACAATTGATTTTTGTTGATCAACAAGAACCCCTTTATCAACAATTACCGTGCCTAGCAAAATACCTATTGCTAGAGCAAAAAAAACAGCAACAAGTGATGCTATGTGATAGCGCATATCAAACATATGCTACTCCTAAATTCCCAGTAGTAATTTTATCTGAATTATCAACAAACGAAGTGATTGCCTTATGGTTGGTGCAGCCATTACTACAGTTATGATAGCGCTCATCCCAGCCAAAAGTAATAGCATGAGGTGACTAATTTTAACGCTTGATTTATATAGCTTGTTTACTCCTTTAGCATCAACAAGCTTGCTTCCTACCTTTAGGCGGACAA
>JASEIR010000024.1:0-4798 GCA_030017355.1 Actinomycetota bacterium | reverse complement strand
GGAAAGTGCTTGACATCCCCTTGCGACCTTTATCAAGAAACTCAACTAGATTTGCATGACTTCCAACTGCAACAATAAGGTCCGCTGACTTTTCATATGCCAACAGCATTGCTATATCTTCGCTAGTTCCTGCCGACTCGAAAATAAGAGGCTTAAGCCCTAGCCCCTCTAGCCTCTTAAGACCAGGAGCATGCCCACCAGGATACGCGTGCACAATAAGTTCGGCTCCGCAACAAAGCGTCGAATCAACAACGCTATCCATATCGCCTATAATGATGTCAGGTTTATAACCCTCTTCGATAAGGGCATCCGCGCCACCGTCAACACCAATTAGCACGGGTTTTTTTTCACGAATGTATGATCTGAGTGCTTTTAAGTCTTCTTTATAGTCGTATCCTCTAACCACAATTAAAGCGTGGCGGCCCTTAAAATTCACTTTTGTTTCAGGAACTTTCGAACCATCTAGTATTAGTTCTTTTTCCTTTTGCATATACTCAAGCGTATTTATTGCAAACTTCTCAAGTTCTTTGCCTATCCTTTTGTTGGCGCGCTCCATTTCTTGCTTGAGATACATGTGCGTTAGCTTCTTTCCACTTGCTATTACACTATCACCAACGCATATTTCTTCACCCTTTACACTAATAAGCGTGCCTTCCTCGACTAAATCAAATATTTGCTTTCCAACATTGTCCAGTAGATGAATTCCAGCTGAGCATAATATCATTGGACCGGTATTTGGATATTTGCCGGATGTGAAACAGCTTGCATTTATTACAACTTCGACACCAGTTTCAATTAAGGCTTCAGCAGTTACTCTATCGAGGTCTTCATGGTCAATTATTGCAATATCGCCTGGTTTTAATCTCTTTACTAATCTTTTAGTTTTTTTATCTAACTTTGCTGTACCCGTATAAAACATGTGCCCAGCTTTCTTAATCCGGCGATTAGGCAGGATAAATCGGTTGCGCTTCTTCCCTTTGAGTATATCCGTTCCTATATTACCGTCGTCCAAAACCCTGCTTATGTTATCGACTGGAATCCTTAGATACTTACCTAATGCCTCTCCAGACTTCTCCATTGTTGCCTCAACTTTCATTAGATTAGGACCCTAGTTCGCCTTTTACATTTACAGTTGACGGATTTATCTGGACATGAACGTGGTCCACTACCTCGGGCAGATACCTATTGACTTGACTATTAATTCCAGGTAATGGCCTCAATCGTCCAATAACAGTAGTTTGACGCTCCACCCTTTGCCCAACTTTTACCTGTACATTATCAATATGAATTATCGCAACTCTTAGGTTTGGATATCCATCTGGTTGTATTTCAATGTGAAAATCAGTTATCTTGCCATAAAGGCTATATATCTTTACAGTAGTTACCACACCGTCAACTGGACTTAATATCTCTGAACCTGGCACCATTGCCACATCCATTGCAGATGTTGGCTTCGTACCCCTACCCCTTGAATCCATAACAAAAAAGACTGGTTTATTAGAATTTAACGATAATTCCCTTACAGAGGTTGTGGTTTCTCTATTAAGATATGGCACTATTGGTATAATTGCCAAAGCTTCTTTCCTCTCTGCTTGATGAAACCCTACTCCTATAACACTTCCTACTCTGCCAGGTATAGCAATCTTTAAGTCAGTTCCCTCCGCCGTTGCAAAGTTGCTATACAAGCGCTGCATCTCGCTTGGTTGGGCCTCGGAAGCTTTTGCGTTTCTAATCCGACTCTGACCTCTGTATGCTGCAACGTCATTAAAAACATAACCAATCATGTAAAAAATCAGTAATAAAAGCAGCATTAAGACGGCGCGCTGCAGCGCCCTCAATCTTTGCCGACGCTTTATTTTGCGCTTTAGCTTAATGCGCTTGGCAGCAGTATCCCTATCAGCTTCAGCTGGTATAAAGCAGGATTCTACTCCTTGAGGTTGCGCATTTCCCTCATTAAATTCCTCTGCATCCCCTGCTTTACTTGTCAATTCATCCATTAGTTAGCTCTTTCACTAACAAGCTCACCCTTGTTTCTCTTTGCTTCTAAAATCAACTCCTCTGCATGCAAAAGCGACACATTCAAACTCTCATCGCCACTTAATAGCCTTGCTATCTCGTTTACTTGATCACGATACAATAACTCCTCTACTTCGGTTATTGTTCGATTTTCAACCTCCCTTTTTGAAACAGAGAAATGTTTATCTGCAAAACTTGCTATCTGCGGCAGATGCGTTACAGATAGCACTTGGTGTTTCCTGCTTAAAATTGACATTTTTTTCCCAACAGCTGTCGCAGTTTTGCCACCTATGCCTGCATCAACCTCATCAAATATAAGAGTTGGTACTTCGTCAGCATCTGCTAGCACAATTTTCAGCGCAAGCATTACTCTGGAAATTTCGCCCCCTGAGGCTATCTTTGCTAGGGGTGCTACAGGTTCCCCCTTATTTGCTGATATCAAGAACTCAACTTTATCTATTCCATATGGAAAGACTTTTAACCTCTCCCCATTGATTAGCAAACCCTCATTATCCAACTCCCTTGTAAATAATACCTTAAATTCTGCGTTAGGCATATTTAAATCATATAATTCCTTGATTACTTCTTTCTCAAACTGTCTTCCTACTTCCTTTCTTTTCCTGCTTAGCTCTTGAGCTAAGGCTGCAAGCTCTTCTTCACAAGATATTATCATCCTCTCCAACTCAACTGCCTTTTCGCCTGATATATCACACATCTGAAGCTCACTAAAGGCAGTATTTCTATAAGCAAGTATATCTTCTATGGTTGAGCCATATTTCTTCTTTAAAAGTGCTATAAGAGCAAGACGATCTTCAACCTCTTGTAATCTATCTGGTGGAAAATCTAGCCTGGAGCCATATTTATGGAGGCTAGAGACGCAATCTTCAATCTCGATGAGAAATCCATTTAAACGCTCAGTTAATTCATCTAAGCTTGAGTCTATTCCAAATATCGATTTAAGCCCACTTACTGCCCTTGCTATTAGCTCGGTTGCTGGTACAGCATTGCTATCACCTGAGAGTAAATCAATAGCCTGAGAAACAGCTGAATATATCTTTTCAGCATTTCTTAAGATATCACGCTCTTGCATTAGCTCAGCGTCTTCACCCAAGGCAAGATTTGCTCTATCAATCTCATTAACCTGAAAACTTAATAGATCCTTTTTGCTAAGAAGCTCTCGCTCGCTATTCCTTAATTTTTCAAGCTCATCTTTTAGCTGTCTTAGCATCTTGCTCTTTTCTTGAAACTTTCCCCGTAAGATAAGAAGGTCTCTACCTCCATACTTATCAAGATAGTCAATGTGTGAGGATGTTTTAAAAAGGGTTTGGTGTTCATGCTGCCCATGCAGATCAATCAAATGCTTTCCAATCTCAGATAGCATACCCACTGTTACCATGCGATCATTTACATAGCACTTATTCTTTCCATCAGTGGATATAATTCTGTGAATAATAAGTTGATCGCTATCTTCAACAAGATCACTTATTCTTTCGTCTTTTTCTCTAAGACCTGGTGGAATTAAAAATATACCTTGGACTTCTGCTCTATCGCTATCCCTTCTTACCAATGAAACATCCGCGCGACTTCCCAAAAGCAGGTTGACGGCGCTTACAACAACCGTCTTTCCTGCTCCGGTTTCACCTGTTAATATATTTAAGCCCCGCCCAAACTGTACCCGAGCTTCATCTATAAGCGCTAGGTTTTTTATATACAGCTCTAGCAGCATCTATTCACCTATCGCAGCCAAGTATCCCAAACGCGAAGTTTTTCTTTGAAAAGTGTATAGAAACTTTTTTCTTTTAATTTAACTAGAAGCGCCTTTGCATCCGACTTTTTTACGCTTATTGAATCAATCACTGTTCCTAGAACCGCAAATCCATCTATGCCAATCAATACTTCAAATGGCTTTGCCAGGTCAACATCTATGTAATCATGCTCTGCTAAAACTATGGTTCTCCCAAATAATGAATGCGGGTTTATGGGAGTTAGAAGGATAAGATTGTTTGCAGGCGACACAATCGGCCCGCCCGTTGAAAACGAATATGCTGTCGAACCTGTAGGTGTAGCAAATATCAAACCATCCGCGGTGTATTGGCTAAATGAAATACCGTTTATGTAAACATTCATCTCAAGCATTCGCTGATGGTGGCCACGCTCTACTGCAACCTCATTTAGGGCAAGATAATCATAACTGAATTCGCCGGCTTTTACCGTGCATTTAAGCATCATTCTCTCATCTATATCAAAGTCACCAGCAATTACTCTTTCCATCGCTGGATAAAGGTCCGCTGCTTCAACTTCCGTTAAAAAACCAACCCTACCAAGATTTACACCGATGACCGGCACAGGCGCCCCTGCAAGCAATCGAACTGCTCTAAGAATTGTGCCGTCTCCACCAAGGCATACTACTAGGTCGCATTCCTGTATTTCAGCATCGTCTGAAGCTAGCTCAGGAACATCCATCTTTATAGCATCTGCCTCGGTAATTCTTGACTTTATCCCATGCTTAGATAGCCATTTTATAAGGTCTAATGCTATTGCCGGAACCTCTGGTTTATCAAGATTGGGTATTATTGCTATGTTGTTGATTTTTTTAGCCATTGCTATTTTTCTTCCTTAACCTACAGTTTTTAGACAACCGCAGCTATAGGCTCCTTCGGAGCCTGACAGCCGACGGCAGACCGCAGACCGCTACTATGGGCTCCTTCGGAGCCCGACCGCAGACCGCCGACCGCAGACCGCCGCAAAAGAAATTAAAAACTACTATATAGCTTTAACTACT
>JASEIR010000023.1 GCA_030017355.1 Actinomycetota bacterium | reverse complement strand
GGGGGGAGGGACAGGGTGGGGGTGAAAAATGGACCGGAGACGAGGGATAGGCAAAGAAGAATTGTCATTGCGAGGAGCCCGTTAGGGCGACGTGGCAATCTCAAATAAAGAGCAGATCGGGGACGGGCGCCGAAGAAGCCCATAGAGGCGTCGTTTATGCGAGGAAGCTTAAAAATGCGAGTAATTGCAGGAGTAGCAAAAGGAAGAAAATTATATACGCCAAAAGGAATTAGCGTTAGGCCTACCTCTGATAGGGTAAAGGAGGCGATGTTTAATATAATCGGGCCTAAAGTAATCGACACCAAAGTACTTGATGTTTTTGCAGGAACTGGAAATCTTGGTATTGAAGCGCTCAGTAGAGGTGCTTCGGAAGCTATTTTTATCGATTCGAAGGCTGAAGCAATTGAACTTATAAAAAAGAACCTTGAAATAACCGGTTTGAAAAGCAAAGCTATAGTAATACGCGCTGATGTTGAAAAAGGTTTAAAAAACCTAATAAAAGACAAGCAAAAGTTTAACCTGATTTTTCTTGACCCTCCTTATGGAATTAGCGTATCCTTTTTAAATGCCATCCTTTTTATGTTATCATCTTATTTGTTAGATGCCGATGGCTTACTAGTTCTTGAGCGTCCAGCTAAAGCCAATCCAATGACTGTCGAGGGGCTGGAAATCGAATCAATAAGAATTTACGGTGACACTGCTTTAATGTTTTACCGTAAGAAAGGTCATGAATGAATATTGCGGTTGTTCCAGGTAGCTTTGATCCGATAACTTCAGGACATTTAGATATAATCAAAAGGGCAACTAAGCTATATAATAAAGTTATTATAGGAGTTGTTGTTAACCCTTACAAGACACCCCTTTTTTCATTGGAACAAAGAGTTAATATGGTTAAGGATGCAGTACGTGACTACAAAGAGATTGAGGTATTTTCATTTGATGGGTTACTGGTTGAATTTGTAAAGATGCATGGTGCTCGTGTTATTATAAGAGGACTAAGGGCAATAACCGATTTTGAGCATGAATTCCAAATGGCTCAGCTAAATCGAAAGCTAAAGCCAGATATAGAGACAGTTTTTATGATGGCAAGCCCAGAATATGCTTATTTAAGTTCAAGCGCGGTAAAAGAGATCGCAAGGTATAAAGGCGATATTAGTGGGCTGGTGCCTCCCAACGTAGAAAAAACTTTGCGAGACATATTGGGTTAGCCAGAGGAGGGTTATAGTTTAGATGGATATGATGGCCCTTATAGACCAACTTGAAGACATTATAGCAAATGGCAGAAAAGTTCCCTTTTCAGGAAGCGTAATTATTAAAGAACAAAAAATATATGAGATCATTGATGACCTAAGAGCAGCACTGCCTGAAGAATTAAAACAAGCGCGCTGGATTGTCAAAGAAAGACAAGAAATGATTGATGAAGCAGAGCGAGAGGCTAACAGAATAATTGAAGAGGGTAGAAGAAAAGCGGAATCCATGGTTATGGAAACCGAAATAGTAAAGCAGGCAGAAAAGAAAGCTAACGAAATTATTGAGGAAGCCCTTGCAAAAGAGCGTGAGGTGCGTTTAGGGGCTGAGGATTATGCAGATGAAATGCTAGCAAATCTAGAAGTAAATCTCGGCAAGCTGCTGACAGCTGTGCAGAGAGGCCGCGATAGGCTTCAAGGTCGATTGGAACGGTCATAATTAAGCATAGTTTTGGATTCATAAATTGGTTATATTAAAGAAGTTGGCTTCAAATAGGTTGTGTATAAGTTCTTGTGCCAAGCGCAAGGACTTTTTATATCTTTTAAGACGATTAAATTTTGCCGGCACGTGGAAACTTCTAATTTCATAGGTGGTGTTTAATATTGAACAATGTAGTCATAGATGTGAGCGGTCTGATGGAGGAAATTGGTTCCGAAAGGCACCTCTCATTTGAAAAAGAATTCTTACCAATTGAAACAGAGGCAACGAAGATCGAGTTTGTTGAGCCAGTAAAGTTTGATATTAGCCTCATTAGTGCCAAAGGCGGCGTTAGAGTAAAAGGCCACATAAAATCAGCATTGAAACTGGTTTGTAGCCGTTGCCTAAATGAATTTAGCTTTCCTGTTGATTGGCAAATAGATGAGGTCTTTACAACGGAAGAAATAAAAGGCGAGGAATCGCTAACTATAAGGAACGGCGCAATCGATCTTGGACCGCCAGTGGAAGAGGAGTTTGTGCTTGCTATACCTATAAAACCTTTATGCAGTGAAGCATGCCAAGGAATATGCCCAATTTGTGGCCAGATTATAACTGGCAAACACAAACCTCATGAAGAAGTAAAGATCGATGCCCGGCTTGAGATGCTAAAGAAGCTGCTTAAGAATGAAGAAGGGTAAGGCATCTTGGGATTATCAGCCAGGAGAGCTAGACATACACTTAGCGCGTGTGTAAAATAAAGCTTATTTGATTTTAGGAGGTGCCGGAAAGATGGCAGTGCCGAAAAGAAAAACGTCCAAAGCCAGGAGAGATTCAAGACGTGCGCACTGGAAGGCACTAGCGGGGCCAACTCTTGTTGAATGCCCGCAATGCCACGAGCCAAAACTGCCACATCGCGTTTGTTCATCTTGTGGGTATTATAACCGCAGGGAAGTTATAGAAGTTGAATAATTGAAAATAAGCTAAGCATAACAAAACATCCATAGGTGATTTGAATGCTTGATCCTCTGTTCTGCCCAACAGGTGTTGCTGTAATTGGGGTTGGCCGAGAAGAAGGAAACGTCGGCCACGAAATTTTCGACAATATAAGGGCAGCAGGTTTTAAAGGAAAATACTTCGCCGTGAATCCTAAAGCAAAGGAGATTCACGGCGAAAAAGTTTATGCCTCCATTAAAGATATACCCTATCCTGTAGAATTAGCTGTCATAGTTGTTCCAAGCAAGATAGTTCCTCAAGTAATGGAAGAATCAGGCGAAAAGGGAGTTAAAGTAGCAATAATTATATCGGCTGGTTTTAAAGAAACCGGAATTGAAGGCGCTAGGCTTGAAAGACAGGTAATTGAAATTGCTCATAGATATGGCATTCGAGTTCTTGGTCCAAATTGCTTAGGTGCAGCAGACACTGGTTGCAGCTTAAATACAACTTTTGCAAAAGAGATACCTTATAAGGGCAATATAGCTATGATTTCTCAATCTGGCGCACTTTTAACAGCTATCTTAGATTGGGCAAAGGCAGAAGAAGTTGGTTTCTCGAAATTTGTAAGTCTTGGAAATAAAGCTGACATAAACGAGATAGACCTTCTTCAAGCGCTCAAGAACGACAATCAAACAAAAGTTATAAGCGCTTATATCGAAGGAATATCGCAGGGCCGCAGATTTATGGATGTAGCTGCAGATGTCTCGAAGGTAAAGCCAATCATTATGATAAAATCAGGCGTCACCGATGCAGGAGCAAGAGCAGTTTCGTCCCACACTGGAACGCTAGCAGGTTCAGAGCAGGCTTTTAACAGCGCATTTAAGCAAACGGGTATAATCAGGGCAAACTCAGTTGAAGACCTATTTGATTATGCGATTGGCTTTGCCTACCAGCCACTACCAAAAGGCAAAAATGTAGCCATTCTTACTAATGCCGGCGGACCAGGCATTATGGCAACAGATGCCGCAGAGAAATTTGGAATTACTTTAGCTTCATTCGATAAAGAAACTATTGACCAATTAAAAGCAATCTTACCACCTGCTGCTGGTTTCTATAATCCAGTAGATGTGCTTGGCGATGCTAAGGCTGACAGATACAAGATGGCAATGGATATAATCCTTAATGACGAAAATGTTGACTCTTTGGTAGTTATACTTACACCTCAAGCAGTAACTGAAATTGAGGAGACTGCTTGGGAGATTACCAGAATGTCAAAAGCTTTTCCAAACAAGCTGATATATGCATGTTTTATGGGCAGGTCGGATGTAGCAGCTGGCGTGCGCATCTTAACAGAAAACCAGGTACCAAATTATTATTATCCTGAGAGAGCGATGGCCACATTATCTGCTGTAATATCCTATATTAACTACAGGAAACAGCCGCCAAAGACGTACAAGACGTTCTACGCAAAAAAAATGCTTGTTAAAGAAACCTTTGATGATGCCCGAAAGATTGGCAGGCTTAACTTACCAGACATTCAAGCATTTGAAGTTGCAGATGCTTACGGTATAAAAGTAGCAAAATCAGTCCTTGCTCGAAATATTGACGAAGCCAAGGAAGTCGCAGGCTATATTGGCTACCCACTGGTGCTAAAGATAGCATCGCCAGATATTCTTCATAAAAGCGACGTTGGTGGCATAGTAGTTGGCATTGAAGATGAAGACCAATTAGAAGACGCATATAACCGAATTATCGACAACGTAAGAAGATTCTTGCCTCAAGCAAGAATTTGGGGAATAAGTATCCAGGAAATGGTGCGTGGTGCCCGCGAGACCATAATAGGAGTTAATCGCGATCCCCAATTTGGCCCCGTTATACTTTTTGGTCTTGGTGGCATCTATGTTGAAGTTCTTAAAGATGTATCGTTTAGAATAGCTCCTATCTCAGAACAGGATGCTTACGATATGATTACAGAAATAAATGCTTATCCTCTTCTTAGAGGGGTTAGAGGACAACCAGGCGCAGATATAGATGCAATTGTCGACACCATACTTCGTGTATCGCAGCTAGTTATGGATTTTCCAGACATCGTTGAGATGGACATAAATCCATTTATGGCGCTAAATAAAGGACAAGGCGGCATTGCTGCTGATATTAGGATTACCATAGGAGAGTGAGGGAAATATGGCTTCTCTTTATATTATTTCAACTGAAGCCTATTCAGGAAAAACAGGCTTATGCTTAAGTCTAGGACTAGAACTTAAGGAAAGGGGTTTAAAAATTGGCTATATGAAGCCAATTGGAACAAATCCCGGTAGAATTGATAATAAGGTTGTTGATCTGGATGCTTATTATGTCCTTAAGCGTCTTGATTTAGAAGATAACATAGAAGATGTTTCCCCAATCTCCCTTACTCTAAAGTTTATGCATGCGCATCTAAAAGGTGAGGACATAGGTGCTTTAAGTAAAATAAAGGAAGCCTACAGCAGGATAGCAACTGATAAAGAGGTTGTTTTGCTTGAAAACGGTGCCGACGTTAACGAGGGAAGATTTTTAAATGCAGCTGCATTTCAAATAGCAGGAGCTTTAGATGCTAGAGTTTTGTTATTAGCAAAGTTTAGGTCTGAACTTGTTATCGATGATATTCTTGAAGCCAGAGACCTAACAGGTGATAGATTTATAGGGGTTATTTTTAATCAGGTTGCAAATAGCCAAAGACCGGATGTAGACATGATTATTTCTTATCTGGAGGCAAAAGGCATAAAATCTTATGGAATCCTTCCTAGAGATCGAACACTCATGTCAGTGACAGTTGGCGAAATTGCAGATCACTTGGGTGGTCAAATTTTAACTGCGCCAGATAAGAAAAACGAACTGGTAGAAAATTTTATGGTAGGTGCGATGGGCCAAGAGAAGGCTCTTAGATTTTTTCAACGGACAATAAACAAAGCAGTTATAACAGGAGGCGATCGGGCGGATGTGCAGCTTGCTGCACTTGAAACTCCTACTAAAGCGCTTATATTAACGGGAAATCTTCATCCAAGTCCAATAGTTATGGCAAGAGCAGAGGAACTTGGTATTCCAATGATACTTGTTGACCTTGATACGCTAGGGGCAGTTGAAAAGACCGATGAGCTAGTTGGCCAAGTTAGAATTCATCAAGCTCAAAAGGTTCATAGATTTTACGAATTGGTAAAGACCAATATCAATCTAGATTCGCTGTTTAAAGATGCAAATGTTATCTACTAGCATCCTGCTGTGTAAAATCTAGAGGTAGTTACTATTGATTGATTCGGTACAAATCCTGTAAGCTTATTAGCTAGTAATTGCTTGCAGGATAAAGTTCGGATTTTATCTTCTTCCGGATTTCAAGTTATCCCGGTATTTTGATATCCTTAATAAACTAAGTAAGAAGCTAATAAACAAAACAGCAAACCGTAAGGCAGATTTATTAGATGGAAAAAATAGTCATATCAGTAGATACAATGGGCGGAGATCGCGGCCCAGGCGAGATAATTCAGGGCTGCATTAGTGCTGCAAAAATTGCTAGACATGTAGATATAGTACTTCTTGGTCCGGAAGATTTAATTAAAGCTGAATTAGATAAGTATGAAAATTTGCCTAACATAAGAATTGAAAATGCTCTTGAAGTCATAGGAATGGATGAAGAACCTGCTTGGGCTGTAAGAAACAAAAAACAGTCATCAATTGTTATTGGAAACCAAATGGTTAGAGAAGGAAAGGCCCAGGCTTTTTTGAGTGCTGGAAATACAGGCGCTACAATGGCTGCAGCACTTCTGATAATGGGAAGAATACCTGGAATCTCAAGGCCCGCGATCGTAATTACATTCCCTACAAGAAAAAGACATGTCTATCTTTTAGATGCTGGTGCTAATGCAGATTGCAAACCAGAAAACCTTCTTGAGTTTGCCATAATGGCAGATTCATATCTTAGATCGGTTATAAAAAGGGAAAATCCATCAATTGGTCTTTTAAGTATTGGTGAGGAAAAGGCTAAGGGAAATGAGCTTTCAAAAGAAGCCTTTGCATTACTTGAAAGATCCGGCCTTAATTTCTACGGGAACGTCGAAGGCGGCGATATTCCACGTGGCACCACCGATATTGTAATTTGCGATGGCTTTACTGGCAACGTGGTTTTGAAGCTCTCTGAATACCTAGTAAAAGAGGTATTCTCTGAAATAAAGGAAATTATCAACAGTTCAATATCAGGAAAGATTGCAGGCTACTTGCTAAAACCGGCTTTAAAGAAAATGATCAAAAGGCTTGACCACGAAGAGTACGGTGGAATGCTGCTGCTTGGTGTCAATGGCGTGTGCATAATATGTCATGGCAGCTCTTCAGCGAAAGCAATTAAAAATGCGGTTCTGCAAGCAGCTAGAGCAGTCGAAGATGGTGTTGTTGCTAAGATAAAAGAAGATTTGAAAGGAACAGTAAGCGTTAATGGCTAAAGCTTATGCTGGAATTGTAGGCATAGGAGCGTATGTCCCAGAGAAAAGACTCACAAATCACGATCTTGAAAAGATGGTGGATACAAGCGACGAATGGATAAGAACTAGAACAGGCATTGTTGAAAGAAGAATAGTTGAAGGTGATATAGCAACATCTGATTTAGCAGTACCCGCTGCAAAAGCAGCTCTTTTGGATGCAGGGATTGGCGTCGATGATGTGGATCTTATTCTGGCTACCACATCGACTCCAGATATGATATTTCCATCAACAGCTTGTCTTATCCAAAAGAAGCTTGGGATAAAGAATTGCGCTGCTTTTGATCTTCAAGCAGCGTGCACAGGTTTTGTATATGGCTTAGCAGTAGCATCTCAATTTATTGAAACAGGCATGTACAAAACCGTACTTCTAATAGGTGCTGATGCCTTTACTAAGCATATAAACTGGAAAGACAGAGGTACATGTATTCTTTTTGGCGATGGTGCCGGTGCTGTTGTTCTGCAACAAGTTGAAGAGGGCTATGGTGTGTTGGGTAGTTACTTGGATGCTGATGGAAAAGGATCTGACCTTTTAAAAATTCCAGCAGGCGGTTCTCTACAGCCAGGAAATGAATTTACAGTTAAAAACGGCCTCCACTATGTTCAAATGAATGGCAATGAAGTATTCAAATTTGCGGTTAGAATCTTACCAGAAGCAGCCACTAAAGTGCTCAATGAAGTCGGCCTTTCAATTGATGACGTGGATTATCTGATTCCGCACCAAGCAAACATGAGAATCATAACCGCTGCGGCAGAAAGGCTGGGCATTAAGCAAGAAAAGATTGCTGTTAACATAGAGATGTATGGCAACACATCAACCGCATCAATTCCACTAGCACTAAACGATCTTTATAAATCGAATAGGATAAAAAAGGGCGATATTTTACTTTTTGTTGGATTTGGAGCCGGTCTGACCTGGGGCGCGAATGTTGTAAAGTGGGCTATAAAGGGGGACTAAAGTGATAAAGACTAAGTTATGCGACTTGCTTGGTATCGAATATCCCATAATTCAAGGCGGAATGGCTTGGGTTTCAACAGCAGAGCTAGCTGCTGCCGTTTCAAACGGAGGAGGACTAGGTATAATAGGCGCTGGCCAGATGCCTGCTGATATATTAAGAGAAGAAATTCGAAAGGCAAAGCAGTTTACAGATAGGCCATTCGGTGTAAATCTACTGCTTTTAGTCCCTCATATAAAGGAGCTTGTTGATGTAGTCCTTGATGAAAAGGTGGCAGTTGTAACAACTGGCGCAGGTAATCCAGGCGCTTACATAAGTAAGTTCAAAGAAATTGGCACAAAAGTAATTCCTGTAATTCCAAGCGTGGCTCTAGCACAGCGTATGGAAAAGGTAGGTGCAGATGCAGTTGTTGCTGAGGGTACAGAATCAGGAGGCCATGTTGGTGAGCTAACTACAATGGCTTTAGTCCCGCAAGTTGTTGACGCCGTAAATATTCCGGTTATTGCAGCTGGCGGAATTGCTGATGGAAGGGGCTTAGCTGCAGCTTTAGCTTTGGGCGCTGCTGGAATACAGGTTGGTACAAGATTTATTTGCTCAACTGAGTGCACTGTCCATGAGAACTATAAGAAAAAGGTTTTGGAAGCAAAAGACAGAGATACAGTTGTTACCGGAAGGCCAACTGGACATCCTGTTAGAATAATAAAGAATAAGCTAGCCAGAGAGTTTGAAAAACTAGAAAAAGAATGTGCGCCAGTTGAGGAGCTTGAAAAACTAGGCACCGGAAAGCTAAAAGCTGCTGCTGTAGATGGAGACATGGAATTTGGTAGTGTTATGGCCGGGCAATCCTCCGGCCTTGTAAAAAGCATTAAACCTGCAGCCGAGATTCTTGAGGACTTTATTAAAGAAGCAGAAGAAGTGATTGTAAAAATACAAAATCTAGTAAAAGAAAGTGACAAAAGGTAGATATGGCGTTAAAGAGTGGAACAGCTTTTTTATTTCCTGGCCAGGGATCTCACCATATAGGCATGGGGAAAGAGCTATCGGAAGCATATCCAGAAATAAAAGCTAATTTTAAAAAAGCCAAAGATACCGTTGGGTATAATTTATTTGACATATGTCTTAATGGACCAGAAGATAAACTAAACGACACTTTATATACTCAGCTATGTATTTACACATTAAGCTATAGCATTTATAAGATAATTGAAGCCCTTGATATAAAGCCCCAATTTGTGGCAGGACATAGCCTTGGTGAGTATACAGCCCTAACAGCAGCTGGTGTTTTTAAGTTTGAGGAAGGATTGCGCATAGTATTAACCAGAGCAGAATTAATGAGCAAAGAAGGCAAAAGACGGCCTGGAAAAATGATTGCTGTTCTGGGTTCTGACTTGCGAACAGTAGAAGATGTTGTAAAGGCAATATCTGAATATGGGATAATATCGATTGCAAATTATAACTGTCCTGGTCAGATAGTCATATCGGTTGAGCAACGGTTATCAAACATGGCTGTTGAAGAATTATTAAAGGCTGGTGCTAAAAAAGTGGTTATGCTTCCAGTAAGCGGAGCATTTCATTCTTTAATGATGGTTGAGGCTGAAAAACAGTTTAGCAAATTCCTTGACGGTTTTACATTTTCAAACGCGGAGATGCCAGTCATACCTAATACACTAGCTCAACCGGTTGTGGATGCTGCTATAATTAGAAAGGCTATAGCAACGCAGATGTCAAGCTCGGTAAAATGGCAACAATCTATTGAGCAGATGATAAGGCTAGGTGTGAAGACCTTTGTTGAGATTGGGCCTAAACAGGTTCTTTCAAATATACTAAGGCGAATTGATAGACAAGTAGAAGTTCTAACTACAGACACACCAGATTCGCTTGCAAAGGCAATTACGGCATTGAAGGCGCTTTAAGATTATAAGGAGTGAGAGACTTTAATGAGATTTGATGGAAAAGTAGCGTTTGTAACAGGTGGCAACCGTGGCATTGGTGCTTCGATATGTAAGAGGCTTGCAAGCGAGGGTGCTGATATTGCTTTTATAGACCGCGCTCCTGATCCTCAAGAGGAAGTTATTAAAGCAGTAAATAACTTCGGAAAAAGGGCAGTTTTCTACGAAGCTGATGTAACAGATAAGGCTATGATTGAAGAAGTGGTAGCCAATGTGGTTAAAGAGCTTGGCTCATTAGATATCCTTGTAAATAACGCTGGGATTACGAGAGATAATCTTCTTATTAGAATGAAGGAGGAAGATTGGAGAGCTGTAATCGATATCAATCTTACGGGGGTATTTAATGTAACGCAAGCAGTAGCAAAAATTATGCTCAAACAAAGAAGTGGTTCAATAATTAATATTGCATCGGTTATAGGAATATCTGGAAACGCGGGGCAAGTTAACTATGCTGCCTCTAAGGCAGGTGTCATAGGTGTTACAAAATCCCTAGCTAAGGAATTTGCAAACAGAGGCGTACGAGTTAATGCGGTTGCACCAGGCTTCATTGAAACAGCTATGACAAAAGCACTGAGCGAAGATGTCCGTGAGAAAGCACGCCAGCTAATACCATTAGGCTTTTTTGGTGAGCCCGAAGACGTGGCTGCAGCAGTATCTTTTCTTGCTTCAGAGGATGCACGTTATATAACCGGTCAAGTTCTGGTTGTCGACGGCGGAATGATTAGATAAATTAAACTATAATAGTTTACGTTTTTTGGAAGGGGGGTGTTTGTAGTGGCAGATAAGCAATTATTTACAAAGGTAAGAGATATTATAGCTGAGCAGTTAGGCGTAGATGAGAGCGAAATATCGCCAACGACATCCTTTGTGGAGGATTTAGGAGCCGATAGCCTTGACCTAGTTGAGCTAATCATGGCAATGGAGGAGGAATTTGATATCGAAATTCCAGACGAGGATGCTGAATCAATAAGTACGGTCGAGGATGTACTGGAGTACATCGATTCAAAATTATGATCTATCAAGCAATATAGTAAATATTAAAAATACAAGACGTCGATAAGGAGACACTTAGAAACTCAATGATTGGCTATAAAAGCGCTGCAAGGCCGGTGAAGGCTTATGCATAGGAGAGTTGTTATTACCGGAATGGGCACTGTCAATCCGCTTGGAATTGGTATTGACAATTATTGGTCGGCTCTTACAGCCGGTAAGTCCGGAATATCAACAATTACCTCTTTTAACGCTGAGGGATATCCGTCAACAATTGCCGGTGAGGTAAAGGATTTTAATGCTACAGATTATCTTGATCAAAAGGACGTTAGAAGACTGGATAGATTTCAGCATTTGGCACTTGCAGCAACCTCTATGGCCCTAAAAAATGCAAATCTTGAGATAACAAAGGATAACGAGAACTCCATAGGCGTTATTGTTGGTTCTGGCATTGGCGGTCTTGGTACAATGGAAGAACAGCATCAAATACTTATTGAGAAAGGCCCTCGAAGAGTTAATCCTTTCTGCATCCCCATGATGATTACTGATTTGGCAGCCGGTCAAATCTCAATTTTCTTTGGCGCAAAAGGCCCAAACTACTGCACAGTTTCTGCATGTGCTTCAAGCAACCATGCCATTGGAGAGGCGTATGAGACCATAAAAAGAGGTGCCGCTGACGTTATGATAACTGGTGGGTCTGAGGCATCAATTACGCCACTTGGCGTAGCGGCCTTTTGTGCATCAAGAGCCTTGTCAACTAGAAACCATGAGCCAGAGAAAGCTAGCAGGCCTTTTGATATCGAAAGAGACGGTTTTGTAATGGGCGAGGGTGCAGGAATAATTATTATTGAAGAACTTAACTTTGCGCTTTCTCGAGGTGCTAGAATTTATGCTGAAATCATTGGATACGGAGTGACAGCTGATGCATTCCATATAACACAGCCGGACCCAACCGGTTCAGGTGCAATGAGAGCTATGGAAATGGCAATTAATGAGGCAGGTATAAACAAAGAAAACATAGATTATATTAATGCGCACGGAACGTCAACTAAAATTGGCGATATAGCTGAGACAAAAGCAATAAAAAATTTGTTTGGCGATCATGCATATGAGATGCTTGTCAGCTCTACCAAATCAATGACAGGTCATTTACTAGGAGCTGCAGGAGCAATCGAGCTTATTGCAACTGCTCTTGCTGTGTATAATGGAGTCATACCTCCCACAATAAATCTTGAAAAACCAGACCCTGAGTGTGATCTTAACTATGTTCCCAATAAGGCGGTTGCTAGGGATATAAAATTTGCGCTCTCTAACTCATTTGGCTTTGGAGGTCACAACGCAACCATACTGATTAAAAGATTTGAGGGATAGTTATTGATCAAAAGATTTGAGGAATAGTGAATGTCGTTACCTGAAAATGTTGAAAAAGCAGAGGACTATCTTGGTTTAAAGTTTAAAAATAAAAATTTACTTTACCAGGCGCTACTTCACAGGTCTTATAGTTTTGAAAAAGGTCTTTCAGAAACCAATGAAAAACTGGAATTTTTAGGAGATTCAGTTCTAAACCTGGTGGTAACCGAATATATTTTTTATAAGTTCCCTAATTTAAGCGAAGGCGATTTAGCAAAGCTAAGAGCAAATATCGTTAACGCAAATTTCTTGGCTGAGATAGCAAAGAATCTCCATGTTGGTGATGTCCTTTTAATGGGCAAGGGAGCTGAGCAAACAGGCGGTAGAACACGTGTATCGATACTAGGGGACGCTCTAGAAGCAATAATTGGAGCAATTTATATCGACCAAGGGATGGACGTTGCAAGAGGTTTTATCCTAAAGAACTTTGAAGAATTAGTTAATGAAAGAGCATCGCTTGGAGAGTTTGGCGATCCCAAAACAAGACTCCAAGAAATTATTATGGCAGAATATGGAACCATACCTAAATATAGGACTGTCGAAGAATTTGGCCCTATACATGATAGAACTTTTGTTGTTAAGGTTTTTATAAACGATAAGGTTTGGGGTCAAGGTGTCGGAAAGAGCAAAAAGAAGGCCGAGCAGGAAGCAGCACGAGAAGCTATAAGAAAGTTTCAGGCTAAGTAAGGAAGGAAAAAGTTGCAGCTGAAATCGTTAACACTGCGGGGATTCAAATCTTTCGCGGAAAGAACAGTCCTACGGTTTGAACAAGGCATTACAGCAATTGTTGGCCCAAACGGCAGCGGCAAGAGCAATATCTGCGATGCTGTAATTTGGGTGCTGGGTGAACAAAGCGCCCGCTCTTTGCGAAGCGGGTCGATGGAAGATGTTATTTTTGCAGGAAGCTCTGCAAGACCTGCGCTTGGTATGGCAGAGGTTTCACTTTGTTTAAGCAACACAGATGGTATTTTGCCAATTGAGTTTTCTGAAGTAACAATAACAAGAAGGCTTTTCCGGTCTGGGGAAAGCGATTACTACATAAACAATTCCCCATGTAGACTTCTAGATATCCAAGAGCTCTTATCTGACACTGGTCTTGGAAAAGGGCTTTACTCTATCATAGGGCAAGGTCGTCTTGAGGAAATCCTTAGTAGTAAGCCAGAAGACAAGCGACTTCTTATTGAGGAGGCTGCCGGCATCCTGAAGCATAAAAAGCGCAAAGAAAGAGCGCTTAAGAAACTTGACTCAATGGAGCAACATCTCCAAAGAGCTAAGGATATATCGCAGGAAATAAATCGCCAGCTAAAACCATTGAGAAATCAAGCAAATAAAGCCCAAGAATATATTGCTTTAAGCAATAAACTTAGAAGCCTTGAAATTGGAATAGCAGTAATGGACCTTAAAGAGCTGCAAAATGAATGGGAAGACGTTGTTGAGCATGAAGGCAAACTTAGAGAACATCTAGCAGCTCAAAAGGACGAGCTGTCGAAAAAGCATGCCGACTACGAGAAGCTGCAGCTTGAATTTGAGACCAAAAACTTCTTCTCGGGTGACATAAGCGATAAAAGAAGAAAACTTCAATCAATAGAGGAAAAGCTAATATCAAGCATTAGCCTACTTGATGAAAAGAATAAGAATATTGAGCAAAGGATAGGCGAGATTCGGCATAATATCCAACAGGCCAAACAGAGAAAAAATAATTTAATTGATCAACAACGCTGGCTTGAGCGTGAAAAAGGCAATCTTATAGCTGAAGTTGATAAGAACGTAAAAGCATCGGTAGAGCTAGAAAGAAAGATTTCAGAAGTTCATCAAAAGAGGCAAGATATAGAAAAAAAGATAAGCGATCTTCGTTCAAAAGTTCAAGCCGAAAGCAAGGTATCAGAAGATTACCAGATAAAAATCGGCGAGCTGCAATTATTAGTCCAAACAGCAGAAAACAAATTGAGCTTTCTAAAAAACGAACTGGGTGAACTTGCAAAAAGAAAAGTTGATCTGCAACACCGCATTGAATCAAAAAAGCAAAACTTTGAATTAATTGGTATCGAGCTTGCAAGAATTGAGTTTCAAATCTCCGAGCTAACTATAGTCCTTGAGCAGTTAGCTAAAGAACTTAGTGAGAAGAAAAACAATGAAAATGAACTAAGGCAAGAATATGCTGCTGTAAAAGCAAGAATAAAAGCCTTAGAGGATGTAATAGACTCGCTACCAACAACAGATGATATTACCAGCTCTTCTAGAGTTATCGAGGAACCAGACGTAATTGGGCTAATTAAAGATGCAATAGAAGTTCGGCCTGAATACGAGCGTGCCATAGAAGCAGTTCTTGGCGGAGATATCTTTTGCCTAGTTTTAAATAGCTCAAGCAGCTTTAAAGACCTTGTAAAAGAAATAAACAACATGCAGCTTGGCTTAACCTCTCTTATAGCAAACGATAGAGCAAAATTTAGGCTGCCAAATAAAAATCTATCTATGGCAACATGGGCTCTTGATGTAATAACATATCCTGAAGAATTCAAATATGCAGTTAGCGCCCTCTTAAGCCATGTCTATATAGTATCTGACTTTAGCACAGCCCTTACCCTATCAGAGAAAACTGATAACGAGATTATTGCTACGGTTGATGGGGAGATTATCTTGCCAAACGGCAAAGTAATACTTGGGGCAGCAAGCGAGGCTGTAGGAATACTTGGTTACCAGCGCGAACTAAAGGAACTAGTAGATTCTTTATCCAGACTTGAAGCAAAAATAGAGAAAGAAATCAAAGACCAAAACGAGATTACAAGACGCATTGAGAAGTTTGAGGCAAAGAAAAACGAGAGCTGGTCAAAGCTGCAGTCAAAGAAGCTGGAGCAGTCAAATCTTAAGCAGTCACTGGAAGATATGGAGCCCGAACTTAATAAATATGTTTTGCAAGAAGAAGCGCTTCTTAAAGAGTTAAATAATCTCGAAGCCACAATTAAGCGGGGAAGTGAAGATATCCTTAAGGTTAAGCAAGAACATAAAGTTCAAAAAGAAAAGCTCTTCTCTATGCAATTTGACCTAGATGAGATGATGAGATCAAGAGATGCTTCTCTTGAAGAAGAATCAAAATTAAAAGTAGACCTTGGAAAGTTAAAGGCAGGAATTGATTCTCTTGAGGAAAGAATATCTCATAATTCTAGAAGGGTTACAAGCATAATAAAAGAGCTAGAAAACTTTGAACAAGAGGTAGAACGAGAAAATGATTTTCTTAACTATCTAATCAATATGCAATCGCGAATAGCACCTCTGAAGGCAGCCTATGAGCAGATTTTAGTCGCTGTCTCATTTAGACATGATCAGATTAGTGAGATGACCTCATTTGAAGAAGGTACGCTTGAAGATATTAGACAAGCCTTAAGGCAAAGTCAGTCTGATATAAACAGGCTAAATGACCAAATCGAAGCAATTATAAAAGAGATACATGAAGCTGATGTAACTAAAGCCCAACTTGAATTAAAAGTGACGGCTGCTGTTCAAAAGATAGTTGATGAATATAATGTTCCGCTTGAGAAAGCACTTGAGTACGAGCTTGGGATAGATAGAGAGCAAGCAGAAAACGAAGCTTCGAATCTTAGAAGACGTATTGCTATGCTTGGCCCAATAAATCCAATAGCTGTAGATGAATATGCGCAACTTGAAGAAAGATATAGATTCTTCATGGAACAAATTGAAGATTTGCAGAAAAGTAAGCGTGCTCTTGTAAAAATCATAAGCGCTATTGAGCAAAAGATGAGAACCCGTTTTATTGAAACCTTTGAGAAAGTAAACGAAAATTTCCAAGCTGTTTTTGAATCGCTTTTCCCAGGAGGCCAAGCAGAGTTAATACTTACCGACCCAGACGATGTTCAAAACAGTGGAATAGATATAATTGCTCAACCTAGTGGCAAGAAATTACAAAGACTTTCTCTTCTCTCAGGTGGGGAAAAATCACTTGTTGCAATAGCTTTATCTTTTGCCTTATACCAAACAAGACCAAGCCCATTTTACATACTTGATGAGGTTGAGGCTGCTCTTGACGATATTAATCTTAAGAGATTTACCGCTCTTTTAAATAAAATTAAACAAGATAGCCAGGTTTTAATTATTACGCATCAGCGGCGAACAATGGAAATGGCTGATTCGCTTTATGGCGTCTCGATGCAAGCAGATGGTGTTTCACGCCTTATTTCGCAAAAGTTTAGCGAAGTAACGGTAGGAGTGAGGTAGCAGTAAGAGTAAGGTAGCTTTATGAGTTAGTCGTTACTAACCTACCAGCGCCTCCACGAACTCTTTGGGGTTGAATTCATGAAGATCTTCCATACCTTCACCTACACCTACATATCTCACAGGAATCTTTAGCTCGTCTTGGATAGCAAGAACAATGCCGCCTTTCGCTGTTCCATCCAGTTTTGTAAGAATTATGCCATCAACCTTCAGGGCTTCATCAAACAGACGAGCTTGGGCAATTCCATTTTGACCTGTTGTAGCATCTATAACAAGAAGGGTTTCTAACTGCGCGTTGCCTTTCTCTCGATCAGCAATCCTCTTGATTTTTTTGAGCTCTTCCATCAGATTTACGTAAGTATGCAGCCTACCAGCGGTATCGATAAGAAGAATGTCTGTCTTCCTTGCGTTTGCAGCGTGTATTGCATCATAAACAACGGCCGCTGGGTCAGAACCCCTTTCATGCTTTATAATATCTACATTTAATCTTTTTGCCCATATATCAAGTTGCTCTATAGCAGCAGCCCTAAATGTATCAGCAGCTGCAAGAAGAACAGATTTCCCAGCATTAACATAGCGCCTGGCTAGCTTTGCAATTGTTGTTGTCTTGCCGGTTCCATTAACTCCCACAACCAAGATAACACGACGGGCTGTTGTATCGTGTAGAGTCTGGGGCGATTCAAACCTCAATATATCAACAAGTTCTTCTTTTAAAAGCTCAATAACCTGTTCTGACTCGTTTATCTTCTGCATGGCAACTCGATCTTTAAGATTATCAATAATGCGCATCGTGGATTGTATACCTATATCAGCTTGTATAAGTATAGCCTCGATGTCATCCCATAGCTCCTCATCAATTTTTCTAATTGATAGAAGACTGCTTATCTGTCCAACGATATTTTCACGGCTCTTTAAAAGGCCTTTTTTCAACCTCTCAAACCAAGATGTTCCTTTTCCCTCTTGTATTTTTTGATCTATGTACTCTGTTTCCCTTGCCCTTTCATCGTCTTCTGCTTTTGCGCTATCATTTTCCCCAGCTTCAACATCTTTTTCTTCATTCGTTTCCTTATCGTTATCGTATTCGGAATCTCTAAATCCTCTAAACCAGCGCATCTCCTTAATCACCTTTGTTTAGTATTCTCCTACACTTTTCCGTATACGGGTTTAATAATAACATAAAATCCGAAATACCGCCGATTACATGTTTGTTTTCAGTCCGTCCTCCGTCTCCGGTCTGCTCTTTATTTGAGATTGCCAGAGCCTGTTGCGAGGCACTGAAAGTGCCGTGGCAATCTCC
>JASEIR010000232.1 GCA_030017355.1 Actinomycetota bacterium | reverse complement strand
CCCTCCCCGAGCGGGTCCCCCCTTTCCTCCCTAAACCATGCGGTCCAGGAAGCCTACCCGGTATTAGCAGCCCTTTCGAGCTGTTATCCCGGCCTCGGGGGCAGGTTGCTCACGCGTTACTCACCCGTCCGCCGCTGGGTAAGCCTCCCTGACTTGCGCCAGTTCAGCTCACCCCGCTCGACTTGCATGTTTTAGGCACGCCGCCAGCGTTCGTCCTGAGCCAGGATCAAACTCTCCGTGAATTATGCCTCTCGCCCCACCGGTCCGTCTGCGACGTACCGGCAGCTGGCGAGCTACATTCGTGGGCGGGCATATCGCGCTCGGCGAACTGCCCCACCCCGGAGGTCGATCCACGCCCATTGCTGGGCCGCAAAGCCATCTCACAAGGCTCGCACGCTGTTCGGTTTTCAAGGACCGGTCGCGGTTTTGCCCCGCGCAGATTGATAAGATAGCACCGGGCGGACTCGCTGTCAAGTGCCGACGCCCGTTCGCAGCTTCGCTG
>JASEIR010000231.1 GCA_030017355.1 Actinomycetota bacterium | reverse complement strand
TCCAAGGGCAGCTGTTACCGCAGATGAGATAGCAAAAGTTGCAGATTTCTTCTCATTTGGAACAAACGATCTTACACAGATGACATTTGGTTTCAGTCGCGATGACATCGAGGCCAAATTCCTACCAAGATATCTGGATAGAAAGATACTGACCAGGAACCCGTTTGAAACGATAGATGATGGCGTTGCCAAGCTAGTTGCCATAGCAGTTGAAAATGGTCGAAAGACAAATCCAGACATTAAACTTGGTGTTTGCGGCGAGCATGGCGGCGACCCCGATTCAGTTAAAAAGTTCCATGAGATTGGCCTAACTTATGTAAGCTGCTCACCTTACCGTGTGCCACTGGCAAGACTTGCTGCAGCACAAGCAGTTCTTGGCGAAGGGAAATCTTCAACAAAGTAAATAGAGTTCGGCAGCATTATAAGGTAAGATATGGGGCGGCACTAGAAAGTCCCGCCCCTTCTTAATGGTGCGTCTGGCATGTGGATAATAACTTGGCGGTGAAAGTCCGCTATGGGAT
>JASEIR010000230.1 GCA_030017355.1 Actinomycetota bacterium | reverse complement strand
CCTATTAGCGGAGTTAATGAGTGAAACTGAGCCTGTTGTGAGCTTTGTTAAAGTTTCTATGGCTTTCAGTCTCCTATTAGCGGAGTTAATGAGTGAAACTAGAATTATTTCAAGCTCAATAAAAGTGTTTGCCTTCCTTTCAGTCTCCTATTAGCGGAGTTAATGAGTGAAACATTTGTCTTTCCGTGCGTCTTGAAAACTTAATTAGCTTTCAGTCTCCTATTAGCGGAGTTAATGAGTGAAACGGAGGTTATTTCATCTCTTTCCCTCCGAAGCGCCTCAATCCTTTCAGTCTCCTATTAGCGGAGTTAATGAGTGAAACTTTTCTTTACTTCAAATATGATGGGTCATTATCGTACTTTCAGTCTCCTATTAGCGGAGTTAATGAGTGAAACCATAAAGACGAAAACACCATTTGAAAAGGAACTTGACCTTTCAGTCTCCTATTAGCGGAGTTAATGAGTGAAACCATTGAGATGAAGCGGGTGTGGGATGAGCTTGTCGAAATCTTTCAGTCTCCTATTAGCGGAGTTAATGAGTGAAACACGCCCGCTTCTTGATAATCTCAATCTTGAGTGGCCTTTCAGTCTCCTATTAGCGGAGTTAATGAGTGAAACTTTAA
>JASEIR010000022.1 GCA_030017355.1 Actinomycetota bacterium | reverse complement strand
CCGGCCTTTAGGGACCAGGTTCTTTTCTTGCTTTAGTGTTTTTAAGATGCTGAAATTTGATACTTAAGAGTATTTCTTATTAGATAGCGCCCCCACAAACCATTGAAATCTTATTACTTATTTTAGATGGGCAAGCGACAATAAGCAAGAAATAACTGGAAAAATATAGTAAATATTACCAGTTTCGTGACTTCTTTACGGTAAGACGTAGCTAAGGTCAAGAAAACCTATTACCCACCTTCCTTAATTTTCATTCCTTTGCTTCTGCCAAAGAATGCTTTTTGATCCTACCAAAGGATTCCACTTGAAATAATAGCTGTTAAATGTTTAGCAATAAGGGTTTTTGAACATATTGGCTAATTGAGGTGATAACTATGCGAGGTGATAACTATGAGCCTTGAGGTTCAAACTGCTATACATGGGATATTCGGAACCATATTTTTACTTGCGTTTGCTGCAGCAGCAGAGCTGTTATGGGACCTTACAGAAAAACGTGTAAGGAGACTAAAGATTATTGTATCGATAATGGCATTGGCAGTGCTTTTTCATGACTCCTGGGGGACATTTGTTTACCAGTTTTACCGCGCCCCTATCCCGGATAGCCCACGAAGCTTGATTCTTGCCAGTAATAGACCTTGGCTTCATACAGTTCTTATGGAATACAAGGAGTTTATTGGTGGTTTTGTCCCTATACTGATTATAGCAGCGCTCTATGCGATTTTTTATTACAACCGCAATTTAGTCGAAAAACAAGGGGTTCGCATGGTGATTTTGGGAATCCTGACAGCTGCTTTTATATTTGCTCTAATTGCGTTCAGTATGGGTGCTCTAATTACCAAATTTGCTCCTCTAGGTGGGGGGCTTTAATACTATCAATCCGCTGATAGCACTGAGTGCCATGTGCATAATACCACGGAAATAGGAGGCGTTTAACATGACCAATAAACCAATTCAAACCAGCGGCATGGAGGATAAGAATCCTGTCTCGGCAGCTTTTATTGCAGCGGGAATTGGTCTGATAACGATGGCTTTACTTCAATTCTTTGGGGGACTCAATGAGTCGTTTAACAAAGCTCTGACTTTCAGCAAAACCCTTGGACCTTACTCAGGCAAGTATATAATCTCTTACCTGGCATGGCTTATATCATGGGCTATTCTATATCCTATCGCCCGAGGTAGAAGGATAAGCATTCGCACGTCAGCCATAATAATCTTCGTCTTGATCATTGCTGCCGCTATTATGATATTTCCGCCGTTTATTGGTCTGTTTGCACTAGAATAAGAGACCCTGGCTGGTGTGGTGATAAATAACTCAAAATGCAAAATTCCTGATTTTGAAACCTGCATATGTATGGTATAAAAGCTGTAGTGATAAGAGATGCAGGTAAGAGCGCGAACCGCACAACCGAGCGATCTTAAACTAGCATATAAATGGGCAAATGATCCAGATAACCGCAAGATGAACCTAAAAAGTGGTATCGTGCCGCTAGATACCTTCTCAAAATCTTTTGCAGCTATGCTCCTTGATACAAATACCAATTACCTTATCATGGAAGGATTAAGCGATGGCATCTGGCTTCCGATAGCCCAGGTTATTTTATACGACGACGGCTTGATAAGTATCTCAATTGATAGGGAGTATCGAGGAAGGCGCTTGGCAACACCTATCATCCTTGCGGCAATTGATTTTGCTAAAGATAACCTTTCCGTAAATAAAATAACTGCCAAAATTTCGCGCGAGAATATCCCTTCAATAAAAGCATTTGAGAGGGCTGGATTTCGTTTCAAAGGCGAAATAACCTGTAAGGGGCACCCCTGCGTTGAATATTGCTATCAGATTTAGGTGGTAATTTAAATTACGATGGGCACAGCTAAATCTAGGGGGACACAATCGTATTCCGGAGATAGCTGAATTCGCATTGGCTGTGCAGATAGAAATCGGGATAATTGGATATAAATTCTTCGGTAGCCGAAGAATTATCAAGGGAGGTTTTTGATATGGCGCAGCCAGAACAACAGATGGAAATTGGTCGTGTTCTGACATGCACAGTCAATGAGTGTAGCTATAACAAGAATAACGTCTGCCATGCTCCGGACATAAACGTTGGCGAGATGCACCCAACATGTGATACCTTTACACAGGAAGCTGTAAGCCCAATCGCACAGGGAATGCCCGATGTATCTGTTTGCAATGTAACCGAATGCCGGTTTAATTTGAACAACGATTGTACGGCTCCAGGGATAACGGTTGCCCACCATAGCGAGCACGCAGACTGCCTAACATATCGTACCGGTGTTTAAGTGCTGTGTCTGTTCTCCAGCGAATTAAAATTAAGCAGAGGAGATAAAATCTCCTCTGCTCTAAAAATAACCATGTTTTACTTGGCTAGTTACTTATTTCTTTTCCATGTAGATTTTTTGTATTTGGTCATACAACTGGATGCTCTCTACAACATCCATACCCTCTACTACCTGCCCAAATACCGTATACTTGCCGTCTAGCGATGGTTGAGGCTCAAGGCAAATATAGAATTGGCTGCCAGCGCTATCCGGATCTTGCGCACGTGCCATAGCAACAGTTCCCTTAAGATGAGGGGCATCGTTAAACTCAGCCTTGATAGTATAGCCAGGACCTCCTGTTCCATCATTTCCTGGGTCATTATCTCTACTTAGTGGGTCTCCGCCTTGAATAACAAATCCCGGTACAACTCGATGCCATCTCATATTGTTGTAGAAACCAGAGTTTGCAAGCTTAACGAAATTATTAACAGTGTTTGGCGCCTTATCTGGAAAGAGCTCAATAACTATCTTGCCCTTATTTGTTTCAATAACCGCACGTGGCCTGTTAGATGGCTTAGGCAAATTTGTAGTAGTAGTTTGAGATGGCGCTTCTGCTGGCATCTCTTGATCATCAATCCCAGGAACTTCTGAGGATAAATTACCTGCGCTTGAGGAACATCCAATTACTGGAATCAATAACATTGCGATTAATAACATAAAACCTATGAAGAAAAATATAGACCTTTTCAAACGATTGCCTCCTTAACCAAGAATTGCCAATAAGGAACAGGCACGGGTTATACATTCAGTCATAATACCATAAAACGAGATTTGATGACAGGAACCCTAATGCCCTCAAATATTTGCATTGCATTTTTTAAGGTTGCCATGGTATACTTGCTTTTAATTTGTAAAAGTTTTGGGATGGAGTCCCCTTATATCTGCCTTGGCCAGCTGATGACTCCTACCTCGTAGGCCTCCAAAGCATTAGTGTAGTTATGCTAAGACTACATATGCTGCAATTCAAAACTTGCTAAAAGCATTTAAAAACTATGCTAAAGCCTGTAGGTTTGCGAAGGGAGGATTCTTAAGCTGTGGAACAACTCTACATAATTGCTTCTCTGTGGCTTGGACTAGCCATTTTATCTGCCATCATTGCCTATCACCTACGCATATCTATTGCACTGGTTGAAATCTGCGTGGGCGTTGTTGCAGCTGCTGTAGCAACATACTTTGGCAAAGCAGACGCGCTGGGCTCTAATTTAGAATGGCTGCGTTTTTTAGCTTCATCAGGAGCCGTTGTGCTGACTTTTTTGGCTGGCGCTGAGCTTGACCCCGATGTAATCCGCATGAAGCTTAAAGAAGTTTCGGTAATTGGCTTAATTGGATTCTTCGCGCCTTTTTTTGGCTGTGCAGCATTAGCATATTATGTTCTCGGCTGGAGTTCCCAAGCAAGCTGGCTTAGCGGTGTTGCGCTTTCTACAACTTCTATGGCAGTTGTTTATGCTGTCATGCTAGAGACTGGTTTTAATAGAACAGAATTTGGTAAAGGCATCTTGGGAGCTTGCTTTATTAATGACTTAGGGACTGTTATAGCTCTTGGTATATTATTTGCTCCATTTACATACAAGACCATTATCTTTGTTGTTGCAAGCATTGCTGTCTTAACCTCATTGCCATATTTTTCTGACTGGCTTACACGCATTTATGCAAACCGGACGGCTGCAATTAGAACTAAGTGGGTCATGTTTATCCTTTTTGGCTTGGGGGCTTTAGCTCTATGGTCGGGTAGTGAGGCGGTTCTACCAGCGTACATTGCAGGAATGGTTTTGGCTGGAAATGCTGCAAGAGATGTCTTTTGGATTAGGCGACTGCGCACTTTAACCATTGGTTTTCTAACACCATTTTATTTTATTCGAGCGGGAACTCTTGTTTCTCTAAGCGCATTAATATCTGCCCCGCTTATCTTCTTCATGCTATTAGGAGGTAAGGTGGTATCAAAGATTTTTGGCCTGTATCCATTTATTGGATTGTTTCGGCAAGAGAGAAATGAGCGATGGTATTATACATTAATGATGTCTACAGGATTAACCTTTGGCACTATTTCTGCACTATACGGTTTCTCACACGGCATTGTAACACAGGCACAATATTCCTTTTTGGTAGCAACAGTTATTGCAAGTGCAGTTATACCGACGCTTGTTGCAGGAGCAGCCTTCCTGCCGCGACATCTTCTACCTACAGCAGACGAGCTTGGGTCAATAGAACTACAAGATGCCGGCCCAAGCGAGGAGGGATAGATGGCTAGATGATCCCTAGTCCCAGGGCGATAGCTATGCCAAAAAGCATAATTGATACAATAACTTTTATCGTGCGTATTGTAATCTTCTCTACTAAACGACTTCCTATAAAAACCCCGAAAAATGCAGCAATAACGGCAGTCAGTAGAATTGGACCGTTTTCAACGAAATCGGCCCTCGGCAGGGCTGAGAAGTACACTGTGATTCGCGAAATATCGACCAAGACGGCGATCACCACACCAGTTGCTATAAAACTTTCCTTGCTCAGTCCATATCTTATAAGGAATGCGCTACGAAGAGCCCCCTGATGTCCTGAAAGGCCACCGAAGAATCCACTAATTATTCCGCCAAGCGAAAGATATTTTGCATCAAAAGAGATCTTCTCAAGAGACGGCACTACCTCGAATAGAGCAAAAAAGGCCATCAAGAAAGCAATGACGAGCTTTACTGGGGTTAATTGAAAATCTTGCCCAAAAAGTTGATAAGTTGCCAGAGGCTCCAGGCCAGAGAGCAACACTAGAATCCTCGCCCCCACCAAAGCAGCTACGATAGCTGGTAACCCGAACCTTAACACAACCGGCCTATCAGCATGCTTACCAAATAGGGAAAGCTTAAACAGGTTATTGAGAAAATGTACTATTGCCACAAGAGAAATAGCCACTTCTACGGGAAAAAAAATTATGAAAACCGGCACCAATAGCGTGCCCAGCCCAAAGCCTGAAAAAAGAGTTAATCCAGATGTAATTAATGCTGCAATTGCTACTATGAAAAATTGCATACCGCTTATTATATAAGAGTCCAGGGGCCGGAGACCAGAGTTCATCTGCCCAACCCTCCCCTGTCAAAGAGGACTTTTACAGAATTTTAAGGGCATAACCATTAAGACAAGATTCTTTCGGCTAACTCGCGAGGTTCTAAAATGTTTACTCCGATGGCCGGAAAGTCCTTTTTATTTCTGGTCACGAGAATATCGCAGCCTTCATGAATGGCTGAGAAGTATTGAATTAGGTCCTCGTAGTCCTTGTTGGCGACCGTTCTGGCCTGTTTAAGAATATTTTTCGTTAATGAAATGATTTCAAATTCTTCAAGTAACTGGTCTACCAGTTTTTGAGCGTAGGGTATCCCGTTTACTTTTTTGCTTATATAGTAGATGTTGTTTATCGAAATTGCGGAGATAAAACCCGTAATTATTTTTTCTTTGCTCCATGACCAAATCAAAGCTGAATCAGTATAATACGGCTCTCTTTCTGTTAGAACATCAAATATGATGTTGGTATCAATCATTACCTTCATGATCTTTTCCTAAATCATTATAAATTTCATCTCTTAATTCTTTATAGGTTTTCTTAGTCTTAAGAGTTCCGCTCCATTGCTTAACCGACTCTGCAACCTCATTAACCGCAACCTTTTTTTTGGACACGAAAAATTCTTTTACCATGGCCGATACCGATTTGCCGGCTCTAGAAGCTATTTGATGAGCAAGAGCGGAGGTTTCTTCATCAATATAAAGCGTCAACTTCTTTTTTCGCATAAATACCTCCAGGATTAGGTTTGAAGTACGTATCTATTTACAAGTATATACGTATCTTTTTAAGCACGCAAGAAAAAACCACGGCCTCTTTGTTATCAAGATTATGTTGTTATGTAGTAGAAAACCGCTAAGAACAAAGCTTGTACGCATCGACATACAAAGGGGTGAAGTGATATCTAGTGGATAATTTTATTTTAGAGAGGAAAAATACAGCGCTATTAGTCATGATATACAGGATAAACTGGCAGCCGCTATGTCGAAAAAACAGAAGGTTGTCGATAACACTCTTCATTTAATCAAGCTGGCAAAATTACTTCAAATACCCATTATTGTCACCGAGCAATATCCAAAAGGGCTTGGACCGACTGTAAGTGAGACAAGAGAAGCGCTTGAATCACATTCACCTCTAGAAAAGGTTGTATTTAACTGCTGCAAGGCTCTGAGCTTTCTGGAAAGGTTAGAGCAAACCGGTAGGCGGCAAATAATCCTTACAGGAATGGAAATCCATATTTGTGTACTTCAAACCGCAGTTGGGTTAATGCAGACATCCTATAAGGATGGCAAGCAAAAGATTAAGTTGTCAAAAATCGAACCTTGAAAATTTAATTTGGAACAAAGACTCTTGCTGGGTTGTAAGTTTCTCCGGATTTAAGCATGCTATGTGCGATCTGAAGCAGCTTTTTAGCAACACAAATCACAATATTCCTTTTTGATAGCTGCAGTTATTGCATTAGAAAATTCTGGCTGGGGGAGAAGGATTCGAACCCTCACATATGGATCCAGAGTCCACTGTCCTACCATTAGACGATCCCCCAATATTCAACCGTGATCGATGTCGACCTTCGGGTCGACAGAAGAATATTAGCACGAAATGGTGCATGATTCAAGGCAATCGGTTAGGCAGAGCAACTCGGAAATGGTAGTTGATATGTTTAAGTTTGCATCCTAGCTAACCATCCGCCATCTCTAGCAGATGGATTGCCTCACCGAGACGCTCGAGGGTAGCATCGCGTCCAAGAAGTTCGATTGTCTCAAACAAAGGAGGGCTAACAGTTCGGCCCGTAACAGCAACTCTAATGGGCTGAAAAACTAGCTTTGGCTTAAATCCAAGGTCTTCAGCTAACTTGCGAAGTCTTGCTTCAATCTCACGCGAGTTAAAATCGAAGCTTTCCGATAAAACTTCTATCGCTTTCTGCAAAATCTCTGGTACGCCTTCTTTCTTGAGTACTCTCTGGATTGCCTCGGTCTCGTACACGACACGGTGGAAGAAAAAATCGCTAAGTGCAATAATGTCGCTTAGCTTTGATATTCTTTCCTGCGTGATTTCTGCCAGCCGCCTGTACCAAGCATCATCATACCTCTCGAAGGCCAAATCACCCCCAACCATGTACATGCCTTTTTCATCTTCAGGCATATACATTGGGGTCTCAGGAATCAAACCTGCCTTAATCAAGTAAGGCTTTATGAGCTTAGCTAGTTCATCAACGGAAAGTTCTCTGATGTAAACACCATTCATCCATTCTAACTTTATAGGATCAAAAACCGCTGGGGACTTTCCAACCGCCTCAAGGCTAAACTTCTGAATGAGCTCATCTATACTAAAAAGTGTTTGGTCCCCGTATCCCCATCCAAGAAGCGCTAAATAGTTAACAAGCGCGTGAGGAAGATATCCTTCGTCTCGATAGGCTTCGACAGCGGTGGCTCCATGTCTTTTGCTTAAACGCGTTTTATCAGGACCCAATATCATAGGAAGATGGGCAAATTCTGGAATGCTATAGCCAAGCGCTTGGTAAAGAAGAATTTGCCGAGGCGTATTTGATAGATGATCATCTCCTCTAATCACATGGGTTATCGCCATGTCGTGATCATCAACAACGACTGCAAAATTATATGTAGGGATGCCATCTGCTCTAACCATGACAAAGTCGTCAAGATTTGCGTTTTCAAAAACCACTCTGCCTTTAACTATATCATCAACTACGGTTATACCTTCATCTGGACAATTAAATCTAATGGCTGGTTTTTTCCCCTGTGCCTCGCAAGCCAGGCGCTCCTTCTCAGTTAAAGTCAGACAGCGTCGATCATATTTTGGAGCTTCTCTTCTTTCTAGCGCAAGTTTTCTTCTTTCCTCAAGCTCTTCGGGAGTGCAGTAACATTTGTAAGCTTTTCCTTCAACTAAGAGCCTCTGCGCTTCCTTGTGATAACGACCCAACCTGTCCATCTGGCGATATGGTCCTTCATCC
The DNA here is from genome assembly GCA_030017355.1 of Actinomycetota bacterium. GTDB lineage: Bacteria > Actinomycetota > Aquicultoria > Aquicultorales > Aquicultoraceae > JASEIR01. The sequence goes on along the minus strand of JASEIR010000022.1, from coordinate 9,676 downwards.
CAACTAAGACCCAGCCAGGACATAGCTTCTATAATCGCGTCAATGGCTTCCTCTGTTGACCGCTCACGGTCTGTATCTTCTATCCTTAAAATAAAAACGCCGCCGTGATGACGTGCGTAAAGCCAATTAAATAGCGCTGTCCTTGCTCCGCCTATGTGAAGGTACCCTGTTGGGCTCGGCGCAAATCTTACCCTTATATTGTTTGCCATCTGTCCTCCAAATTAGTACTCTACCACCTCGATTGGCTAATAAATCTTATCATAGTTGGCCATTTCAATTATCTTTTATGCCTTCTTCCAATTTTCGCTGTCTCTCCACCATATCTGCCAGAGTAATGGATTGTAAGATATTGTTAGTTGCTTCTAGCAGTTCTTTCCATACCTCATAGGTAGCACATTTTTTCACTCGGGGGCATACACCCGGCGTATCTAAACAATCAACTGGAGATAGCCTCTCCAATGCTTGAATAATTTGCAGAAGATTGATTTCATGAGGCTCCTTCACCAAAGTATAACCTCCGCCAGCGCCGCGAATACTTCTTATAAGACCTGCAGCCTTTAACGGAGGAATAAGTTGCTCCAGGTACTTTAATGAGATATCCTGCCTTCTGGCCATATCCTTGAGCGAAACTGGGCCCTTTTCATAATTTGCCGCAATATCCAGCATTGCCCTTGCGCCGTAGCGCCCCCTAGTCGACATCCTCATAGTAATCTCCTAGTCCAAGCCCTTAAATGAGCCGAGTTATATACCTTATATACCCATCAATATTCTAGGATTTTTTGCTTATAATTATCAACTAGTTGGCTAGAATTTCTCCATACAATAGATAATTTGGTGCAATCCGGTATCTTGGCGCAATCTTAATCTAGAGCTGCAGCTCACGGCCATAATCATCAGCAAGCCGGTGATTGTCCTCCTCATGATTGTATCCAAAGGCTATTTCTAAAATTCGAGCTGGTTCTTCGCTTGTTGAGATTAACCTGTGTACCGTTCCAGATGGAATAAAGAACTCCTCACCCACCGTTGCGTCATGAAATTCCTCGCCTATTTGAACCCTGACGCCTTTATCAAGAACAACCCAGGCATCGCTACGAAGATTATGCCAGTGAAGGCTTGTTTCTTGATGCGGATATAGCGTCAACAACTTAACCGAGCATGTTTTGTTGTGTGCGTACTGATTGTAGTATCCCCACGGTTTTTCAACTTTCATGACTTATCACCATTATCATCTAACCACTTATAAAGTTCCGGTGCAAGCGAATAGAACATTCTAAATTGACCTTACAAGATTGGCCATTTCAATTGCCGATACGGCAGCCTGCCATCCTTTGTTGCCGTTTTTAGTTCCTGCACGTTCGACAGCCTGTTCAATACTATCCGTCGTTAGTATACCGAAAATCGTTGGGACGCCTGACTCTAGATTTACATTTGCAACACCTTTTGCTACTTCATTTGCAACATAATCAAAATGCGGTGTTGAGCCTCTTATCACAGCACCAAGGCATATTATGGCATTGTATCGACCGCTTTCTGCTAATTTTTTAGCTGTCAAGGGAATTTCAAACGAGCCAGGTGTCCAGGCAATATGGATATCACTCTCGGCCACGCCATGCCGCTTAAGTGCATCCAAAGCACCCTCCAACAGCCTAGTCCCAATAAATTCATTAAAACGGCTTATAACTATCGCAAACTTTAAACCCTCTCCAATTAGATTGCCTTCATAGACTTGCATTAAACAACCTCCTAAGTTTTATTAAACTGGTTTTTGCTCTAGTCTAAAATATGATTTAACTTCTCCTTCTTTGTCTGCAGATAATGAATATTGTATACTGTTGGCTTTACCTGTATTGGAACTCTTTCAGTAACGGTTAATCCGTATCCTTCAAGTCCCACGATCTTTTTAGGATTATTTGTCATTAGCCTTATTGAACTTAAACCTAAATCGGCAAGTATCTGAGCACCCATACCGTAGTCTCTTAAATCTGCGGGAAAACCTAGGTCATTGTTGGCCTGCACTGTATCACGACCGCTTTCTTGAAGCTCGTAAGCACGAAGCTTATTTAATAGGCCAATTCCCCTTCCTTCGTGACCTAGGATATAAAGAAATACACCCCTTCCCTCCTTATCAATCATCTCTAAAGCTGCCTCAAGCTGGTCACCACAATCGCAGCGAAGTGAGTGGAAGATATCGCCTGTTAAACATTCTGAATGAACTCTAACAAGAATGTTTTCTTGGCCATCAACATCACCTTTTACCAGTGCAAAATACTCGTTCCCATCAAGAATGCTTCGATAGCCAATTGCTTTAAAAACCCCAAACTTGGTTGGCAAATTAACTTCTGCAATCCGCTTGACTAGTTTTTCGTTTCTTCGCCTGTACTTAATTAAATCGGCAACACTTATAATCTTAAGGTTATGCTTCTTTGCAACTTCTAGCAGCTGCGGAAGTCTTGCCATAGTGCCGTCTTCATTCATGATTTCGCATATGACGCCAGCGGGAAATAGCCCCGCAAGCCTTGCTAAATCGACAGCCGCCTCAGTATGGCCTGCCCTTTGCAAAACCCCGCCTCTTCTTGCCCTCAACGGAAAAACATGGCCGGGCATTGATATATCTTCGGGCCTGCTTTTAGGATCTACAACTGTTTGAATTGTTACAGCCCTATCTCTAGCTGAGATACCCGTCGTAATCTTTCCTTTTGCGCCAATAGAGACAGTGAAAGCTGTGCCCTGCTCCGAGGTATTGTTATAAACCATTGCTGGTATCTCAAGCTCATCAAGCCGCTCGGGGGTACAGGGCATGCAAATCAACCCACGTCCATTTTTTGCCATAAAGTTTATAGCTTCTGGAGTAACTTTCTCAGCAGCCATCACAAAGTCGCCTTCATTTTCTCTATCCTCGTCATCAACAACGATGATGATCTTTCCTTCTTTTATGTCTTGTATTGCTTCTTCAACGCTGTTTAGCACTTAACAACCACCTTCCTTTATATAAATCCAAATTCTCGAAGCTTTTCCATTGTTAACCCTTGGTTGCGATATTGGTTGGCAATAAATTTTTCAACATACTTGCCAATTAAATCAACCTCAAGATTTACCTTATCACCAGGCCCTTTAAATCCAAGCGTTGTAACCTTTGCTGTATGGGGGATAATTGATACGCCAACATAATCTAAGCCATACTCCATTACGGTAAGGCTAATCCCATCTACAGCAATGGAGCCTCTGTCAATCAAATACCTGGTCACCGATTCAGGAGCTTTTATTTTTATCAAAAATGCATTCCTATGGCTTACCTTGCTTTTAATCTCGCCAACTCCATCTACATGTCCGCTAACCATATGGCCACCAAACCTACTTAACGGAGTCATAGCCCGCTCAAGATTAACCATATCGCTTACTTTAAGCTCGTTTAAGCTTGTCTTCTTAACCGTTTCTGGCATGACATCTACAGTAAAACTGTTATTTGACTTAGTGGTCACAGTTAAGCAGATACCATTTACAGCAATCGAATCACCTATATTAAGCTCAGGGGTAAGCTTTGCTGATTTTATTTCAATGATAAAATCATCTGCTCCTCGTTTTATTGATTGTATTTTTCCAAGGTCTTCGATAATACCGGTAAACATTCGACTATCTCTCCTATCCATACATCCAACCGCTTTCTTTAAGCGGCGGTCGGCGGTCTGCGGTCAGCGGTCAGCGGTCGCTATTTAATTTTTCATTTTTCATTTTTCATTTTGCATTTTGAATTTAGGTTCACCAGTTTACTGGTGAACCGGATACGCCTCAATCAAAACATCTTCACCTAGCTTCTCAATGCGTTCAAATTTTAGTTTTCTTAATGGGTTTAATTCATCCCCAATTAAATCAACGCCACCTATCCCAATAAGCTTTGGTGCAACAAAGATTAGATACTTGTCAACTAGGTTAGCTTTAACAAAGGATGCAAGAAGGCTGCTCCCGCCCTCGACAATTAAGCTTGAAATTTCTCTAGACCCAAGCTCTTCAAGAAGCATTTCAATATCTACCAAACCGTCCCAGGTGTCAAAGCCAATCACTTCTATGCCTTTTTCTCTTAAATTATCTATATCAGCTAGCTCTGCCTGCGATGTGACGGCCGCGATTGTTTTGACATCTTTAGCTGTAGCAGCAATCTTGCTACTCAACGGAAGCCTTGCCTTTGAATCAACAACTATTCGTATTGGATTCCTTACCTCTTGGTTTGCATCCAATCTGGTTGTAAGCAGTGGGTCGTCAGCTAGAACAGTTCCTATCCCAACCAAAATTGCACTATATTCATTTCTTAGCTCGTGAACCCTACGCTTAGCCTCCACTCCGGTAATTTCTGTAGAAGATCCTGCAACCGCAGATATTTTGCCGTCCAAACTTATTGCAGCTTTTGCTATAACAAACGGGCGACCGGTTGTAATGTATTTAATAAATACTTCATTTTGCTTGGCAACCTCATCAGATAGCAACCCATACTCAACTTCAATTCCAGCATCTCTCAGGCGTTTTATACCGCTACCAGCGCACTTTGGATTGGGATCAACCATCCCAACTATAACTTTCTTGATACCAGCATTAATAATTGCTTCAGTGCATGGGGGCGTCCGCCCAAAATGATTGCATGGCTCAAGCGAAACAATCATAGTTGAGCCTGATACATCCCCGCTTGCATTGTTAAGGGCAACAATTTCTGCATGCGGCTCACCTGCTTTTTTATGATAGCCCTCGGCCACCACCCGTCCGTCTTTTAAAATCAAGGCGCCAACCATGGGATTGGGACTGGTTGTTCCCCGCCCCATCTCTGCTAGCTCAATAGCTCTTTTCATATATTTCTTGTATTCTAGAGTTTCTGTACTAATCATGGCCGTTATCTTTATAAAAGCTAGCTAAATAGAATTCAGGCGCAAAATAAAAATAAAGCAAAATAAAATGCGCCCAGGAGAAATCAAGGCGCAATATCCAGCGCACAGCAAAAGTGCTTTAGCCTTGACCTTCTCCCATCCAGACTATACTGTCGGCTCCGGACTCTAACCGGATCCTGCTAAAACGTATAGCAACTGCGCTCTGCCAGCTCTGCTATTACGTCTCGGCTCGCGGGCTTGCCTGGCGCTTAATGCCAGACCTACCGCCGGTCGGGAATTTCACCCTGCCCCGAAGGTCTTTTCTATTCAGTTCTTGATAATTATATCACGAGCAGGCCACACCATCAAGCTAAATGGATGCGGCCTTGCGAATACCCCTTACTGCCTCAGGTATATCCTTTGTACCAAAGACTGCTGATCCGGCTACAAGAATATCTGCTCCTTTAAGCACAACCTTATCAGCATTTTCAGCGGATACACCGCCATCAACCTCTATCTTCACATTCAATCCCCTGGTGTCAATCATATGCCTTATGACCTCTATCTTTTCAAGAGAAGTGGCTATAAATTTTTGCCCTCCAAACCCAGGGTTAACCGACATAACAACTACAAAGTCCAAATCTTCAAGTATATAATTAAGAGATGTAACAGGCGTTGCTGGATTAAGCGCTACACCCGCTTTGACTCCTGAGTATTCTTTGATTCTTTGGATTAGGCGGTGTACGTGGTTTGTTGCCTCAACATGGAAAGATATCCATAATGCGCCAGCCTCAATGAAGTTATCGATATATCTTTCAGGCTGATCAATCATGAGATGCACATCAAGTGGTATGCTGGTTGATCTTCTAAGAGCTTCAACAATTAGCGGTCCAATTGTAATGTTAGGAACAAAATTGCCATCCATAACATCAACATGTATAAGGTCGGCTCCACCCTCAGCAGCCTTATTTACCTGTTCGGCAAGGCATGAGAAATCTGCAGAAAGTATCGACGGCGCTATTAATATTTCCTTCATTGGTTCCCTCTCAAATACCTTTTAATTAACAATGCTGCGCTTTTACCCATATATTTTATACGCTGGTGCAAGTACTAGCATAGCTGGCACAAAATCAACCATGTATTTGTTTATCTTAATATAATTCTGGCGAGGTTTGCCAGTGCAATCATAGATTTTGTAAATTTTTCCTAAAGCACCAGCATTGCATTCCGATAGCTTTAGTATTCATTAGTAATAATGGTAGTAAATAACTAAGTATTTTTGGAGGTGTATTTAATGCTGAAATGCTGGGAGTTTAAGAAATGCGGAAAGGACGTAACAGGTGATTGTCCAGCTTATCCAAGCAGTGGTCGTATCTGCTGGCTAGTAGCTGGGACTCTTTGCGGTGGTAAAGTTCAGGGAACATTTGCGCAAAAGATGCATAACTGCATGGAATGCGATTTTTATAAGGCAGTGAATACAAAAACCGCGTAATTTTGCACAAGCAATGAAATAACAGCTGATGAATTAATCCATGAAGCAAGAATTAAGAAAGCTTAGCTCATCGTCGCATTGATATGAATATGGCTGTTTTATCAGGCCATTCTTCTTAGTCTTGCAATAAACAACCCATCAATTCCATGCTTGCTTGGAAGAAGCTGTATCATCCCATCTCTTACATCTTGGCGCAGAACCTCGGGAAGATACGTTGAAACGTCTTCAACATAAAAATCTTCACGCACCCTCAAGAACCGCTCAACTACAAGCTTGGTTTCTTGCCTTGTAAGGGTGCAAACCGAATACACAAGCACACCGCCTGGTTTTACAAAATCGGCGACTGAAAGCAATATATCGGTTTGCAAACGCGAAAGCTCATCAATTTGCTCAGGTGTCTTCGTCCACCTTGCATCTGGCCTTCTTGATAAAACTCCTAAGCCAGAGCACGGCGCATCTGCAAGTATTCTGTCAATCGGCTTTTTAATTATGGGTTTAAGTTTTGTTGCATCAGCCTTTACTGCAATAGCAATGCTTGCGCCCATTCTTTGTATATTCTGTTTGAGCAGATTTACGCGATTCGGATTTATATCAACCGATATTATTTGGCCCTTATTTTGCATTAATTCTGCCATGTGGGTTGTCTTTCCACCCGGAGCTGCTGCAATATCCAGAATTGTTTCACCGGGCTGAGGACCAACAACATGACTTATGAGCATCGAGCTCTCGTCCTGAACATAGAAATAACCTTCTTTAAACTGCGGCAATTGGGTTATATCTCCTACATCCTTGATAAGGAGAGCTTCCTTTAAATACCTACCAGGCTCAACCAACCAACCCTCCTGCCTTAACTTATCCGCAAGTACTTCAGGTGTTGATTTAAGGATGTTTACACGGATGGTTAACTTTGGCGGGCGATTATCAGCAATACAAAGAGCCTCTGTCTCATCAACGCCAAACTCGTCGATCCACATCTTAACCATCCATAGGGGATGGAAATGCATGATAGATATATATTTTGCTGGATCCTTATCCTTCTTTGGCCAAGGAATTTTATCTTTTTTTCGCACAATATTCCGCAGAAGACCATTCACAAACTTTGCAATACCTGGATGAAAGTACTTCTTTGAAATGACAACAGCTTCATTTACAGCAGCGTAGTCAGGAACATCCATGAAGATAATCTGGTACACAGACATCCGTAGGAGATCAAGAACTAAATCGGGAATCTTTTTTATTGGCTGTTTTGAATATAGCTTGATAATCCAATCTAGCGTACCTTTAGCCCGTAGAGTGCCATATGTTAGCTCAGTAGTAAAAGCTCTGTCTCTTTTATCAAGATTGCTCTGTTGCAAACGCTTGGGTAGCAACAAATTGGCATAGCTACCTGTTTTGTTAACACGGTGAACGACTTCAAGTGCAACTTCTCGTGCCGTCTTCGGCATCAATTCTCTCCTAGCCTAAAATCTCAAGTTTAGCTTAAAATCTCGACGTTTAGTTTAGTCTTTTTAGTCTTATATTTTAGTTTTCAATCATCCACGGCCTAGTTTATCGCCTACTTTTAGCCGATAGCCCCTTACAAACTCAGCGCCACTCATCCTTTTCCTATTGGCAGGCTGAACCTCATTTAGAAGCAGCGCTTCTGCTGCTGTTGCTACATAGGGACCGGCGTTTTTATCGATGTGAACTATTACTCCAGGTTCACCCTGTTCAACTTCCGAGACTATCGAAGCCCACCAAATCTTAAGCATCATGTCATCAATATGGGTATGAGCGCCAGGCTTTGGATTAAGCGCTCTTATCTGGTTATAGATTTCCTTCGCTGGTCTATTCCAATCTATCTCAACGTCTTTGTCTGTTATCTTTTCTGCATATGTTACCTTGCTTACATCCTGTTTCCTTGGAACAATAGTTCCTGCTTCAATACCATCCAATGCTCGGATTATCAGCTCAGCCGAGGTATCCGACATCTTAAGCGCTAGAGTCTCAGCTGTGTCATGCGGCTCAATTTTTATCTCCTTTTGAAGGAGAATATCGCCTGCATCAAGCTCAAAAACCACCTGCTGTATTGTAATGCCGGTTATCCGGTCGCCAGCCATTATTGCCCTTTGTATCGGAGCAGCGCCGCGCCACCTTGGAAGCAGGGATGCATGAATATTAATGAGGCCATATTTTGGTAAATTAAGAAGCCACTGGGGGAGGATTTTCCCATATGCAAAAACAACACCTATATCCACCATACCTGCTGCCAATTCATACATTTTAGTCTTGAAACTCTCGTCTTTCAGAGTAACCGGTTGAATATAGGGAATTCCTTTTTCAATGGCAAGCAGTTTTATGGGCGGCGGTGTTATTCTCTGCAAACGACCCGCTGGCTTGTCGGGCTGAGTTACAACAAGAGCAACCTCGTGTTTTGATTCTATTATTTTATTTAAAACTGGAACCGCTATCTGCGGAGTCCCCATAAAAAAAACGCGCATCTTACCTCGCTCTGCCTTGCGTTAGATTCCCCTAAATCCTTTATACCTCTAAATCCTTCGTATCTTGTTTGCCAGCTCCCTTAGGGCCTTCTTTCGCTCTTCAGGACTGGTTCTATCCAAGATGATGATGCCGTTTATATGGTCCACTTCGTGCTGCAATGCACGTGCCAGAAGACCTTCGGCCTCAAGTTCGATATCTTCCCCTTTCTCGTTTTTCGCCTTCAACTTGATCTTGGTTGATCGTGGAACCATAACGTGGATATCGGGATCAACACTTAAGCAGCCCTCTTCCCCTTCTTCAACTTCATCGCTATACCAAACAATCTCTGGGTTAATAAAAGCCATTAGTTTATCATCAACATCGACGACTATGACGCGCTTAAGTATTCCTACTTGGTTTGCAGCCAAACCTATTCCTGGTGCAGCATACATAGTATCAGCCATGTTTTTTATCAATTCAAGGATTTCGCCATCTATTTTCTCAACCGGTAATACTTTTTCTTTTAGTACCGGATCAGGAAACCTTCTTATTGTAAGAACAGCCATAAATGCTCCTCCTAAATTAGGGTCCCGGATTGGTTTAAAGACCGGAGACCACTGCTATAGGCTCCTTCGGGGCCTGACCGTCGACCGCAGACCGCTGTTATGGGCTCCTTCGGAGCCCGACCGCCGCTTTTAAAGCAGACCGCCGCTATAGGCTCCTTCGGAGCCTGACCGCCGACCGCCGGCCGCAGTCAAAAATAGGGTCCAGAGGCCAGGGACCAGAGACCGTCTTCGGTCTCCCTCCATTTCTCACCCCCACCCTGTCCCTCCCCCCTCAAGGGGGAGGGGATTTGGTTTAGCCCCCTTGAGGG
>JASEIR010000229.1 GCA_030017355.1 Actinomycetota bacterium | reverse complement strand
TGCGCAGCAGAATCCCCCCGCTTTGCGGGGGAGTTCAAATAAGGCGAAGCCGTTGTGGTAGTGACATAAAAGCCCTCCTTTGCATAGGATTGAAGCGGTACTGTCTTCAAACCAAAGTGCAAAGGAGGGCAAACAGAAATGGACGCAAGTCAGCAGCACACAAGGTAGAATTGTCGCTACCACATTGTATGGGCGCCCAAGTATAGAAGAAAAATCGTCTACGGCAAGTATAAAAAAGAAATTGGCGCAATCTTAAGAAAACTGTGCCAATACAAGGGGATAGAAATTGTTGAGGCAAATGCTTGTATTGATCACATACATATGTGCTTAAAGATTCCGCCTAAATACAGCGTAGCACAGATAATGGGCTACCTTAAAGGCAAAAGCTCACTTATGATCTTTGAGCAGTTCGCCAATTTAAAATACAAGTTTGGCAACCGGCATTTCTGGTGTAAGGGATACTACGTGAGTACAGTCGGCATTAATGAGGAGACAATTAAGAAATACATCCGTGAGCAGCAACACCATGACCAAATTACGGATAACATAAAGGAAGCGGATAATCCCTTTAAGGGATAGACAGGTATTTAATGCAGACAGTATCATGCACTTTAAGGTGCGGCCAGTATTATGCCCTTATAGGGCTAGTGCAAACCGCACCTTGAAGGTGCGGTTGTGATT
>JASEIR010000228.1 GCA_030017355.1 Actinomycetota bacterium | reverse complement strand
AATCAAGGCCCTTAAAAGGGCCGCAGTCCTTAAGTGATAGCGAAGGATCTAAAAAATTCAAAATTAAGCATTAGCACTCTTAGCAGTAAAAGCAATAACTAGCAGTAGATAAACAGTTATCTACCAACTACAGAGATTTTGCTTATCGATGCTCTTAGCTGTTGGAAGATGTCATCCCGAGGGAGGCCAAAGCTTTCTACAAAGCTTTCTAGGATGTCATCCCGAGCGAAGGGCGATAGCCCGAAGCCGAGGGATCTAAATCGTATTTTCTAAATTTTTAAGTATAGAAATGCCTCTCTATCAACCAACACCTTTGTGGTTATAGGCTACCAGTGGCACAATAATGATAATATTATTTAGATCCCTCGGCTCCGGCCCTTGCGGGCCTTCGCTCGGGATGACAGAAAGGGAGGCGGGCTATTACGCTTCGCTCGGGATGACAAAAAGGAAGGTGGGCTATTACGCTTCGCTTGGGATGACAGAAAGGAAGGCGGGGTTATCCCTTCGCTCGGGCCTGTCCTGAGCGAAGCCGAAGGGATGACATGTAAAAGGATATCGGCTTTTGCTTGGGATGACAGAAAGGAAGGTGGACGTCGGCCGGAGCCTATCCCAAGCAAAGCTGAAGGGACGACATGGGGTAGATTGCAAAACCCTGTAGTAGTAAAGATAATACCTAGCAGTAGATAGAGGGTTATCTACCAAAAAAGAATTATCATTAGTATTCTTTGGATAAAACAAATACCTAGCAGTAGATAGACAGTTACAACTAGGAGCGATAAGCACTTTAGAGCTATATATCAATTTTTAATTTTGAATTGCAATTTTTAATTTT
>JASEIR010000227.1 GCA_030017355.1 Actinomycetota bacterium | reverse complement strand
CAGAATCCCACACTTTCTTTTTCTTTTTCTAGATGCTCCCATACCGGTAGATGTTTTTCCCTATACAGAAGAAGAGATAAAAAGAGTACCGCTGGCTAAAAAAGCAATTACTGAGGGTACTGTACTTGCTGCATAAGTTTGAGCAATAGGTCTCGGTAGCTCAAAAACCCAAATGCTCAGGACTCACACCTAGCCTATACGAGGTGACATTGCGGCCTATAGGTTAGTTATACATGCTATGCGACAGGGTATAACTAGTAATATATAGTGCATGCCAATTTGTTGTTAGCATGATTTGAGGCGCAATGCAATGATAAGCCGAATAACCGGAAGGGAAAAGCAAATCTTAAGGTTAATTAATGAAAGATTGACTAATAAAGAGATTGCTGTACGCCTTGATATCAGCACCCACACAGTTGAAAACCATTGTAGAAAAATCTACGCCAAGCTTGGTGTGAAAGATCGCTATGAAGCAGTCGATGTAGCTAAAAAAAGCGGTTATCTTGAATAAATGCATAAATACAAAGCTCATATTAAAAACCATCTAGCCTCATCATAAATTAAAAATCGCTAGCTTTCCCTAAAACATAGTGGTTTTTAGTCAATTTTAGTAGTATTTAGGCGTTGTTTCTGTATACAAACTATTGCTACGTTAATGATAGAACATCTGGTAGTAAAGCGAGTACGATCAACGTATCCTAGGGAGGGATTAGTCATGAAGCACTCCGGGAAACGAACAAGGATAGTCATAATAATGACAGTGCTTGCCGTGATTATTGTGTTATCATCCGTCGCAGTCTTAAGCGCGCAGCAGGAAAATTTTCAGAGCCAATCGG
>JASEIR010000226.1 GCA_030017355.1 Actinomycetota bacterium | reverse complement strand
CCGTTGATCAGCATGGTTTTGCTGCCAATGGTCATCTGTACCACGCGGTCGCCCTCTACCCCTCTCTTACTCGGTTAAAATATGCTTAAGTATAAAATTTAAAAAATCTCTTAATGCTTGCTCTGGGTTATCTGAGATATGACTCGGTAAAACAGCGTTTTCTGAGCCGTTATGGAAATGCTTTGGGAAGGTAGATATATTCTTCCACTTTATATGTGGAGCGTTGTCATGGCGATAAATCTTGTCGATTTCGGGCCGTCTTTCCCAATGGTAGGAATACTTTCCATTGACTGAATAATAAATATCTAGAAAGCTAGCGTCACATAAATAAAGACGCAATTTCCAAGGTTCTTTATTTTGGGTATAGAATATTTCGCCTGATTCAACGGCTACTTTAAACTCTGTCGATGCTAAATCAAGCAGATTTCTGTACAGCTTTAATATCTTCATCGATGATTGCAATAGCCGCCTCCAAATTTTCAAGCAAAATCAAATCTTCCCAAGCTGGATGTTCGTCTATTTCACCGTTTCTTATTTTATTTTCAAGCTCCACCGCCGAGGCAACATCATATTTGTTAAGAATCTCTAATCTGTCCAACATAACCTTCCGCCTTTTCTCGTGAAGGAATGCGAGCAATCCTGAAGCAGTAAGCTCATCTACACTGACACCTATATCGTTGGCAACTTTTTTAATAACATCCTTAGATATGGGCATGCCTCCACCTCTTTTTCTAAAAACACTAACTTTACGATTAAAGTTATTCTACCAGAGATAGCTTTTTAAGCTCAACTAATCGATAATTCTGAGATATTCTAAAAAAAGGCCTGGGTTTAAGCCCAGGCCTTTTGTAATTAGCCAATATGACAGCTAGTTCTTTAGCTCA
>JASEIR010000225.1 GCA_030017355.1 Actinomycetota bacterium | reverse complement strand
TAAAGCTTTCCGAAGAAGGAAAAACCCCAATGTATGTTTCGGTAGATGGGAAGATTGCCGGGGTCATTGCAGTTGCTGATGTTTTAAAGCCTAATTCCCAGATGGCCGTAAAACGCCTGCATGAGATGGGGCTTGAGGTTATTATGATAACTGGTGACAATGAGAAAACAGCTGCTGCTATTGCAAGACAAGCCGGCATAGATCGGGTCCTTGCTGAGGTGCTGCCTGCCGATAAGGCGCGAGAGATAAAGCGGCTTCAAGAAGAAGGAAAAATTGTCGGAATGGTAGGCGATGGCATAAATGATGCGCCGGCGCTTGCGCAAGCTGACATTGGAATATCCATAGGAACAGGAACTGATGTTGCGATTGAGGCTTCAGATATCACTCTTGTTGGCGGAGACCTGCAGGGCCTGGTAACCTCAATTGCATTAAGCCGCAGAACACTTAGGACAATTTATGAAAATCTTTTCTGGGCATTTATCTATAATGTAGCCTTAATACCAGTTGCTGCCGGTGTTCTATATCCGATTTGGCATATAACCCTAAATCCAATGCTTGCAGCTTTGGCAATGGCGTTTAGCTCGGTCTCGGTGGTGTCAAACTCTCTAAGACTTAAAAGGTTTAAAGCACCGCAGATTAGATAAGGAAACGATATAAAGACCTATTAGAGTGGCCTGTTTTGAATAAGGGCGGGTAAAATAGGAGATAAGAATAGCATGGAAATAACATCTTATAGAATTGCACAGTTATCTGACCCTCACTGTGGCGACCCTCGCTTTGACCCTGGCCTTTTTGCAACCGCAATTAATGAAATCAACCAAGCAGAACCTAGAATAGTTGTTGTTTGTGGTGACCTCACAGCAGCTGGATATAGGGATGAATTTGAGCAGGCAAAAGAATACTTAGATATGCTGGAGTGCCCGATTAAGATAGTTGTTCCAGGCAACCACGACAGTCGGAATCTAGGTTATTTGCATTTTGAAAGCCTATTTGGCCCAAGATATGGAACTCTTGATCTGCAATTTGGCATGCGCATGCGAGATGGTTTTCAAGAGAGGCTCAAAATTGTTGCCGTTGATTCTTCCAAGCCTGACTTAAACGACGGTGAGGTTGGGCGCGAGCATTATGATTGGCTAAGAGAAGAATTTGCGGAACATGACAGCTCTTTTAAAATATTTGTTCTGCATCATCACCTGATAAGCGTCCCAGGAACGGGGCGAGAAAGAAATATTGTATTTGACGCGGGCGATGTGATGGCGCTTCTTAGAGGCGTAGGCGTTGACCTGGTTTTGTGCGGACACAAACACGTGCCTTATATTTGGTCTCTCTCGCATATGCTACATATCAACAGCGGAACAGTTGCAACTTTTCGTACCCGAGGCTTTACCGAGCCATCATATAATTTAATTGACGTCATGCCAGAAGAAGTACTGGTAATAACAAAAATGCCAGGGGAGGAAATGACACAAGAGTGGGTTTTCCCACGATATCCGGTGTTTTAGGAAGACCGAAAGCGAAGGAAGGATGAAGGAAGACTCACCCTCCCCTGGCCCCTCCCCTCAAGGGAGGGGAATTATAGAGGGATTGGCCCCCACCCTACACCCTCCCCCGCAAGCGGGGGAGGGGCAGAAGAATGAAATCTATATACT
>JASEIR010000224.1 GCA_030017355.1 Actinomycetota bacterium | reverse complement strand
CTTTGGTGACTCCGGCATTTTATTTAATGTAATATTGCGCGTTAGAGAATTTGCAGACCGAGCGCCTGTTGTGCACGAATTCGTAAAAAAGCTGCATAAACGTTACAAGGAAGAAGGAATTGAGATTCCCTACCCAATTAGGATAATTTATACAAAACAAGAAAGCTAAGAAAAATAAAAGCGAAAAGTTTAGGCTGTTATTAATCGTGATTAATAACCAAAGTTACCGATTTTGGCCACTTATGAGCCTCCTACCGGAATCGAACCGGTAACCTCTCGATTACAAGTCGAGTGCTCTGCCAAGTTGAGCTAAGGAGGCATTTATTTTCTGTGTTTGCTCTCTGTGGAGGGAGCAGGATTCGAACCTGCGAAGGCTCCGCCAACGGATTTACAGTCCGTCCCCTTTGGCCGCTCGGGAATCCCTCCTAATCCTCAAAATTGAGACATGGCTTACATAAATAAAAGCTGTGATAAGCACAGCTTAGCGACCTCGACGGCTAAAGAAAATTATATCACAAGAATTTTCAGATGACCATCCAAAATATATATTCTTACATCCTCGCTGACTATCTCCACCCACGTTTGACCAGGTCTAAGCTTAAATTCATTCCCCATCGAGTCTTCATACTTAAACGTTTGCATCTCTGACTGCCTTACCCATCGACCCCCAACCCTTTTCCCGCCAATAAAGAAGATAGCCCTTCCCTCCCCAGTTAGCTTAATATCTAACCGCCCAACCCGATCAATTACGCGATGCTCAGCAAACTGAACTATTACATTTTTGGCTTGCAGTTGTCGGCCAGCAGCTGCATCTACATGTGGCTGGCCGTTCATAAATCTAAAATATGTATCAGTGCTGGGGTCGTATCTGTAAGTAACTCTTGTCGTTGGGAAGGATATTGTGATTGTCTGTGCATTGCCGCCTTCAATCTTTACCTTGCCAAAAGCTAGCCCTTGAGTATCCGATGGACCGGAGAAGCCAGCATCATCAGCCGCTTTTGCAAGCCTAGAGGTGTTAGTGAACAGATTATGTGGTGCTCTTCTTGTTGGGTCGCGAAAATAAGCATCAGGAAACCTAAACTGGTCAAGACTTCTAATTTTACCTTGCTTTATCTCTCTAAGAGCCTGCGGGCTACCACCAGCATGGATCAAAACAGCATCAAATTGCTTAGCAAGATCTATAAAATAGGTCCTTGCACTTCTTACAGGGCCTATATGGCGAGCATCTTTACACTTATAGATTGCTAGGAGCCTGGGGATTCCGGCCTCGGTAAGCACCTCATAGACTATATCCGCTCTATTAAGACCCGATTGTGGCCTTGCCTGTCGTATATTATCAATGCAAACAGCAAAAGGCGGCCTTTCTTTGCTGAAGGATAGCTGCTGGCCTGTAAGAGGACATAGTGTCCTAGCCTGAGCCTGAACTTTGGTTGTGGTTGTTGTGCCAACAATTTGCTTGAACAGTCTTTCCCCTAGCACAATAAAGGAAACTAGGGCGACTGCAAGGATAACTATTGAAGCGACGATAACGATAATTATGGTTCTTCTTGACATTTATTTCGCCTGAACCAGCCTTAAATAAGACTTAACAGGTACCTTATCTAAACATTCTCTCTTATACCCGTTTTTCAGGCGTTCTTCTAACAAAACTAAATTAATGGTATCTTCGCGGTTATATTCAAGCAATCTCTCTAACGCATCTACATCATTGTGCAGGCGCCAGTTACGCCAGAGTATTCTTGGGTCG
>JASEIR010000223.1 GCA_030017355.1 Actinomycetota bacterium | reverse complement strand
GCAGAATGACCCAATTAAAACATATGGTATTCAGATTGAGCATGGCTTAGCCGCGCTTCTAGAGACAGATAAAAAGAGGATAACTTTATCTACAGGTAAGGTTGTTGCTTACGACAAACTCTTAATTGCTGCTGGCAGTTCGCCGGCAGTGCCGAAAATTCCAGGGGTTCAAAGCAAGGGTGTTTTTACATTAAGAACTATGGAAGATGCTCAAGCAATAAGAGAATTTGCTTTAGCAAGAAAAGCAAAGCAAGAAAAGAAAGCTGTTGTCATAGGTGGAGGGTTTGTCGGAATTAAGGCGGCCATAGCCTTAAGAAAGCTTGGCCTTAATGTGCAAATAGTTGAAAGGTTAGGCCAGCTAGGTTACCCAAGACTAGATGAAGTTGCTTCTTCGATAATACAGAAAGAGCTTGAAGAAAATGGTGTAATTGTACATCTTAACAATATCGTCGAAGAGATTGAAGATAACTTAAGTTATCGTCAGATAAGAATTTCATCTGGGGATAACATAGAAGCAGACTTGATTATCATTTGTGTTGGCACAAAACCAAACGTAGAAATTTTTAAAAAGGCCGGCGTAGATGTCGCTAGCGGTATCAAGGTAAACGAACTACTTCAAACCAATGTGCCAGACGTATATGCTGCTGGCGATATTGTTGAGTTTAAAGATGAGATAATTGGGGAGCCTCAAGTAAGCGCGCTGTGGACAAATGCGCAAGAGATGGGCAAGATAGCAGGGGAAAATATGAGCGGCGGGAATAAGAAATTTAGCGCTTTTTTATCAATTATGAATGCTATGGAGATTTATAAGCTCCCGGTTATTTCTATCGGCTTAGCAAATTTGCCGGATGGCGAAGTTAATAGCCATGCCGAAGAATCACCCTATGAGGTTTTTATAAGCAGGGGCGGTAAGTTTTATCGAAAGCTAGTGTTTGCTAAAGATACACTTGTTGGGGCGCTGTTAATCGGAAATGTAGATAATGCAGGGCTCTATCTAAATCTTATTAAAAATAGGATGCCGTGCGCTTATTTAAAATCAAAACTTGCGCAAGGACTAATTAATCCTAGGCTTCTGATCGTTTAAAACGAAGATAAAAAGACAAAGGGGCAAAAACAAAGAGGCAAACAGCGAACGGGGCGTTTGTAATATTATCAGCGTTATCATCCTTTAGGGCTGGTTTGCGTTTACCTGACGGATTCCAATTATCAAAATACCGTATCTACTTTGGATTTAATAAATAATCGCATTGCGTATAGCGTATAATTGGAACTATTAAGAAGTTTAATTATAATTGGTGCATGATAGAAGTTGGGCGGTTGCTTATGATAAAACCAAAAAATATTGCAGAGAAGATAAGGCGTGTTCTTGAGCCAGATAAGAATATATTGTTGGTATACCTTTTCGGCTCGGCTGTTACAGGTAAATATCACGCTGGCAGCGATATAGACATTGGGGTGTTGCTGCGCTCTTGCCCGGACCGCCTTTTATGTGCAGAGGAATCGCTTTTATTAAGTGATAAGCTTGCCAACCTATTTATATCGGTAAATCGCTGGTTTATTTTTTCGATGCTGACTCTGACCTCGACCCCGAATATCTTCCAGGGCTTAAGATTGCATGGGAAGATATAAAAGGATTCTTTAAAGCGCATATAAGGCAGATAGTTCTGGATTTGGAGCAGGCAAAGAAGTAAACGCTTAAGGCCTATAATCCTTTCCACCAAGAACAAAAGAGAAAGGATACAGGAAAGCATCCTTTACCAGATTACACCTAACTGGATTCTCATAGATAAAAAGAGCACA
>JASEIR010000222.1 GCA_030017355.1 Actinomycetota bacterium | reverse complement strand
TCCAAGGGCAGCTGTTACCGCAGATGAGATAGCAAAAGTTGCAGATTTCTTCTCACCTTACCGTGTGCCACTGGCAAGACTTGCTGCAGCACAAGCAGTTCTTGGCGAAGCAAAAACAAGCACGAAATGAGCGGGGTTAGGTAGCAAGGGCATTTAAAGTTCGAGGAAAGTATTTCAAATCAAAAAGAGCATTTAAGGGCGGAATCAGGATTCCGCCCTTATGCATTTAGTGATTGCTCTAGTTTGCTCTAAGCGCTTTTTCTATCCATTTTCTCCTCGAGTTCTTTCATGAGGCTGACGAATACCTGCCGGAACTGCTCAAAGAGAGATTCGAACTGACCAATCTCATCCTTAGCTGACGGAGCAATCTGTGTGTTGTAATCTCCACCAACAACAACCGTGGCAACATCTACTAGCTTGCTTAAACGCCTGATTACCAGCTTGTTCATGATGTAAGTTAGGATTGCTATGATAGCCAGCATAAGGCCTGCAATAACGATAGTCACTTTGGTTTGCATAGACTTCATGTCGTTATAGATCGCTGTGATATCCTGGAGGAAAAATACCCCACCTACTTTCTTGCCAGACGCATCACGAACAGGGAATACTCCTCTTACAAAAACGGAATTACCATTCTTAACTTCACCAAGCACCAAGCCGTTATTAGGAATGCTTTCGATATCTCCGTCAAAGCGAATGATGCTGTTATCTTTAACAGTGCTATTAACCAGCACAACATCAGCAAAGTCGTTCCAGTTGTTTCTAAGACCATGAGATTGCCTTACAGAGGCCCACTCTTTTGCATCAAGGTAGTCCTTCTTAATAAGCAAGCCATATTCATTACCGGTCTGCTGGCGCATGATACCTAAGAAGTGGTCAATTTCTTCACCAAGCTCCATATAGCCGATAAGCTTACCATTTGCGTAATATGGGTGAACTACGCGAAGTGCAAAAGCTGTCTTGCCAAGCTCTTTGCCTGCAGCTAACTCCTTTGTTTTTACCGCTTGTTGGTATGTATAACGTTTTATAACATCCCCAAACTGCTCTTTCTTATGAACTCGCAGAAAAGCTGTGCTCTCTGGCTCAGGATTGTGGAAATACCAATGAGTTATTCTATGCTTTGTCTTAAGCTCCTCAAACAAAGGAGCAGCAGCTTTATATAGGCCATCGCGGTCTTTTGCCATGAAAAGGTTTCTGTATCTGTCGTCTCTGATGAGAGCCTCTAGAGTTGCAGCTAACATGTTGGTATCGTTAGCTTCAAGGTTTTTAAAGGCCTCCTCAGATGTCTTAACAGATTCCTTTGCTATAAGATTGATATTATTTTGATAAGAGGCATCTATAAGATACAAGATGCCAATTGCACCTAATGTTAAGCACACTAGGATTGTAAGGATTATCTTAACCTTAATAGAACTAAAGTTCATTTTAACCTCCCGCTGCTTTATTAAGCAGTAAAACTTGAATTGCGCTTAAATTGCATTAAGATTGCACTTAGATTGCAACATTTAGAATTTCCCTTGCAGCCTCCCTGAGCTTTTGAATCTTGACCGGGTCATCTGGTGTCTCTGGGCGAACCATAGCAAAAACAACGCCAGATGACAGACCAATTGCTCCTTTGGCCTTAAAAGGATCCATTTTTTGTTCTTCAATAATCCGTTCGATTTTCATCCTAAGATCATAAAGCTGTCCCATAAGTCCTCCTTCTTAAGTTTTTAGTTAGCTGCAGCAAGGAAAGACTTTACACGTTTACTGTACCATTCATAGCGAGCCTTTTTAGTTCGGCAGGTTTTCTATTTTTTATCAGCTCCTAATCCGGTCATTTCTTATCTCGGCAATCATTTCCTAGCCCTTTAATATTATTTATCTTTTAAGACTAATTAAGTGGTAAGATATATCTATGAAGTTCGAGCTTTTGATTGATGATGATTTTGTCGTTAATCCGTCATTTAAATCTATTGC
>JASEIR010000221.1 GCA_030017355.1 Actinomycetota bacterium | reverse complement strand
CGCTCTTTTTTATAAAGAAAAAGAGCTCCAAAGATAGCCCCAAGTATAAAAGACACAAGCGAAGTTTCAGCAACGGGCACGTGGAAATAAAGTATCTTCTGATGAAAGAGCTCCTTGCCTGAGTCTGGATCAATAGCTATGGGCGCAACAAGGAATGCAAATGCTATCCCTGTTAGCAGTAAGGCGCTCCCGATTCCTAACAGTATAGTAGTTGCTTTTTTCATAAATCATTCCCCTATAACAAAATCATAAAGAGCGTATGCTACCAGCAAGAATATTATATCATAGCCAGCCAGTATTTTCATCGCACTTAGTACTTGCTGGAAGTCATCACCGCTATAGCCCTGCATCACACCGTTAGTTGAAATAACCGCTGCAATAAGTAGTGGCGAGCTTAGCGGTAGGTAAATTAGCGGCAACAGCATATCCCTCATTTTTGTATTTACAGATATAGTAGAAAGCAACGTTCCTACTGTACAGATGCCAATGTTACTTAAGACAATAGCCAAAATAAACATTGGGATTGATCCTTTTATTGCAAGATTAAGCATAACCAAATAGAGAGGAATCGCAATAAGTTCAACAATTGAAAGAAAAATGAGGTTGCCAATCATCTTACCAAAGAAAATATTGGGCCTATCCACAGGTGATAGAAGCAACCCTTCAAGGCATCCCTCTTCCTTCTCGTGCACAAACGATCTATTTAAACCTAAAAGCGATGTAAATAGGAATGCAATCCATATAAGGCCGCCAGCAAATGGTGCAAAATCACTTGATTCGCCAAACCCGTAATGAAAAGCAACCATGATAAGCATCACAAATAGGAACATCGAGACGACCATTTCTTTGGTCCTAAGCTCAGCAATTACGTCCTTTTTAACGATTGCTGCAATTTGGCTGGCACTAGACACTACGAATCGCCTCTTACATGTTTGCGGTATATGTCTTTGAACATATCAACATCAAGCTCTTCCTTGTTTTGATAAAAGACAACCTGGCCGTTGTCTAAAATCATTGCTTTTGAGCAAAGCGCCAGTCCTCGCTCAATATTATGAGTAATCATAATAAATGTGTGGTCCTCTCTTATGCTATCAAGCAAGCCTTCCAGAATATCAACTGCGTGGGGATCAAGACCGGTATGCGGTTCATCAAGGAAAAGCACTGATGGCCTGTGAAGAAGGGCTCGGGCTATAGCTAAGCGCTGGGTCATGCCTTTTGAGAAGGTGCGAACCAGGTCGTAGCGACGGTGTGAAAGTTCAACTTGGTCAAGCAGCTCATCAATTCTTGAGCTAAGCTCTTTAACGCCGTACATGGTGCCATAAAATTTTAGGTTTTCTTCAGCGCTTAGATCTAAATAAAGGAGAGGGCTATGGGAAATAAACCCAATCCTTGCTCTGATAGCAGCTGAATCCTTTTTAGGGTCCATGCCGCCAAGAAATACCTCTCCTTCAGTTGGTGCAACAAGAGTTGCAATAATCTTAATAAGTGTTGTTTTACCTGCACCATTTGGGCCAAATAAAGAAAGAAACCCGCCTTTTTCAAGATTAAACGATATTTTATCGAGAACTTTTCTTTTGCCAAAAAGTTTTGAAAGGTTTCTTACCTCAATTTCAGGTCTTTCGCCTGAATATCCTTTTGTGTTTTCTCTTTCTAAGAACCCAGTTACCTGATTCACTTCAAGCAATCACCATTTTGGTTTTATTTCTTATCAAACCCCTGCTGGCTGTCGCTTACGCCTGGCTGCTTTACCAGCGGGTTTAATCTCATTAACCTCTGGTTTGTCTGCAGGCACTGCCTTCGGCCACATAGCGATAATTGTTCCAAATATGATTATAAAGCTGCCAATCCAGACAAATGAAATCAATGGATTAATCTTGATATTTAAGTAAATATTGCCTTGCTGGTCTATCTTATTGACTACAATAAATATGTCTCTAAACGGCTGGTAAATTATATCAGCTCTTGTTGTCTGCTGATT
>JASEIR010000220.1 GCA_030017355.1 Actinomycetota bacterium | reverse complement strand
CTTCGGAAAGCTTTAATGCGCGCTCAATAACGTTACCTGCTGCCTCTACAATCAAATTTTTCTCTTGCATTAGGCGCAGATTTCCCATTAAAACAGTCTGGCCATCGATACTTGCCCCAATACCTCGTCCTGTATAAGACTCAAAGTCCTTAGGCTCGGCAAGCTCTATGTTAAGCTCTTTTGCCCTTAAAACTATCGCCTCGCCCAGAGGATGCTCTGAACCGCGTTCCGCGGATGCTGCAAGTCTCAGCACATCGGTATCGCTAAATCCATCAGCGCAGATGACATCTGTTACAACAGGCTTCCCCGCAGTAAGTGTTCCTGTTTTATCAAGAACAATAGTGTTTATCTTATGTGCATTTTCAAGAGCCTGTGCATCCCTTATTAAAATACCGTTCTGCGCACCCTGGCCAGTGCCAACCATGATCGCTGTCGGAGTTGCAAGACCCAAGGAGCATGGGCACGCAATAATTAAAACTGCAATAAAGTTAAGAAGTGCGAATGTAAAAGCTGGTTTTGGGCCAAATATAAACCAGACAATAAACGTTAACACAGCAATACCAATTACAGTTGGGACAAAATAGCTGGCTATGATATCTGCCAATCGCTGGATGGGTGCCTTGGAACCCTGTGCCTCCTCAACCAGTTTTACTATTTGGGCAAGGGCGGTTTCGCTTCCTACTTTTGTAGCCCTAAACTTAAAAGCACCAGCTTTGTTAATGGTGGCACCTATGACTTCATCGCCTTCGTGCTTATCAACCGGCATGCTTTCACCAGTTATCATTGACTCATCAATAGATGAGTGGCCTTCAACAACCACACCATCAACTGGTATTTTCTCGCCCGGGCGAACCAGGATAATATCCCCAACCTGGATATCTTCTATCGGGATATCTATCTCCCGGCCATCTCTAACAACACGGCCGGTCTTTGGCTGCAAACCTAGAAGTTTCTTTATCGCATCCGATGCTCTGCTTTTAGCACTGGCCTCTAGATATCTTCCAAATAAAATCAGCGTGATAATAACCGCGGCAGTATCGAAATACGGCTCAGGCATAATTCCTTGTGCTTTAAAGAATCCGGGGAAGAAGGTCACAGCCACGCTGTATAGATATGCCGCAGAAGTACCCACAGCAACCAGCGTGTTCATATCGGTAGTGCCGTGTTTTGCCGTAAGGTAGGCACCTCGATAAAACTGCCAACCTGCCCAGAACTGCACTGGTGTTGCAAGAATGAGAAGCGCTACGTAATAGAACTGGCCTAATTGTTTAGACAGCATCATAAGAGGTGGTATAAACATGTGCATGCTGCCTAGCATGACAAGCGCAGAAAGTACGCCGGCTACTATTAAGCGTTGCCTCATTGGCTTTAGTTCATCTTGGGCTCTGTCACTCTCCTCAACCGCATCCGTAGGCTGGGCTTCCATAGCGGACTCCCTTACTTCGTAGCCAGCATCTTTTATTGCTTGCTTTAGCTGCTGCAAACTGACCATCTCGGGAATATATTTAACAACGCCTTTTTCTGTAGCCAGATTTACATTTGCAGATATAACGCCATCTAGTTTAAGCAAGGCTTGCTCTATTCTCCTCACACAAGAAGCGCAGGTCATTCCGCCGATTTGTATTACGGTCTCTTTTGCTGGCACATGATACCCCATACCTTCGACCACATTTACAAGCTCAGCGATGGGAACATTTTTCTCGTCGGTTTCAATTGTTGCCTTCTGGCTTGCAAGATTTATATTTACGTTTTTAACCCATGGGACTTTATCCAGTGCTGTTTCCAAACGATTCACGCAGGATGCGCACGTCATTCCCGATATGGGTAATATGTGTTTGTGCACTGTCTTCAAATTTTTAGCCTCCATGTGCATTTCAGATGCTTATGCTTCTCTCCTCCTGCTGTGTTTAATCATAGCAGAGCTTGGGATTCGTAAACCATTCCCTTTCTGATAATCAGCGGTCAGCGGTCGTTTTTACCCT